>CAIXZH010000065.1 GCA_903923905.1 uncultured Bacteroidia bacterium | reverse complement strand
GCTTTACTATTGTCGAGATTTTTCTGCCTGTTCGCCATTAACCCGAACTCAATCAAAAATCATCAGCATGTCAAGGAACTATTGAATTTCGGCACTATAGCCGCTTAAATATATCTACTTTTTGAACGAACCATTGATATAAGTGGTGTCTATTAAATAAAAATGAAATATTCATTTTCCTACATGGTTATTTGGACCTCCATGCTGTTTTTAGTTCATAGGCCTCCATATCATCTACCATTACTTCCCCTCCCTGAATCCAGAATGTCAAAATCTTATCCTTTTCTTCAGGGGTAAAACAGCTGCTCAAAACCACTTCCCCGTCATTGGCAAAGATCTCGATTGATGAGCGGTCAATAAGTATCTCAAGCTTAATAATTCCATTAATGGGTTCAACAATAGCATGTCCGCCCATACACTCGAGTGTTTTTTTATTTACATCATAACGAATCTCAGTCCCCTCCTCTTTTTTCCCATTTCTAACTATAAATCCAAATCCGTCAGAATTTTTTGGATTTATTTTTGCCTTGATATGAATCGCTTCGCCAGAAATACCACCCACCAAATTTCCCCTTAATCCAGGAATAATATTTTTATTTTTCTTTGTTAAACTTTTTTCATGTAACGCTGAAATAGCATCAATCGGTTTTTTGCAAACCGTCGGTCCAGATTTGGTAGTACGCAAAGAGAGTTCGCAGGGGAAGGTCATTTGTCCATTAAATGGCATTTCGGGAAATTCCCCACCCCGCATCCAGGCAAGTTGAACCAGTTTCCCGTCAGGAAAATTTGACCAGGTCTGAGACGCATAAAAGTTCTTCCCATGATCGAGTATTTTCATACCAGTCTCGGGGTTGAACGTTTTTCCATCAAAGGAACCCACCCGATAATCTCCGCTGGCTCCCAACATGACCCATTTTGAATGCTCTTTATTCCCATCCAACGGTAATTCAAAAAAATCGGGGCATTCATAAAATCCAACCACATGGCTCTGTAATTCCCAATTAATCAAATCCTTTGAAGTGTAAATCGAAATACCCTGCTTCTTCTCATCATTACCTGGTCTTCGGTAAAGAACCATTACCCAGTTACCCGATGGACGATGAAAAAAGACTTTCGGATCACGGGCATCATCTTTTTCAAATGGAATTAACGGATTTTTAGCATATTTATTCCATGTTCGTCCCTTGTCATTACTGTAGGCCAGTCTTTGTCCGCATTCCCAACTGGTATAAAAAATAAGCAGAGTCTTCTCATTTCCTTTCTGCAAACCTGCGGTATTATTTTCATCGACAATCGCGCAACCTGAATAGGCTGTAGCATGACTTTTATCTTTGGAATCATCATCTGGCCCGATTGCGATCGGGAGATGTTCCCAGTGAATCAAATCTTTACTGACAGCATGACCCCAGTGCATAAATCCCCATTCCAGCCCACCAGGATTATACTGATAGAAAAGGTGGTATTCCCCTCCGTAAAACACAAGTCCGTTAGGGTCATTCATCCAGTTTTTTTCGGGCGAAAAGTGGTATTGTGGCCGGTATTTTTCATCGTAATATTTCGTCACCTTTTTTTCCGGATCGTTGGTGAAAGCAAAGTTAAGAACTACCAGAATTAGAAGTAAACATTTCATATTAAACATCTTATACAATTTTACCTGAATTATTCCATGGATGCCAAATATACATAATCAAATTGTATTCTTGCATGATAGGTTCTAAATTGTACCTTTGTCTGTATTAATTATGAATATGAACAGAGACGAAATTGAAATAATGGCCCCGGTAGGTTCCTATGAAGCTTTAATGGCGGCGATACATGCAGGTGCCGGATCAGTCTACTTCGGGGTAGAACACCTGAATATGCGGGCTCGCTCAGCTAACAATTTCACCCTTGATGACCTAAAAGAGATAGCCGGCAGATGCCGCATTGCGGGGGTAAAAACTTATCTTACTGTCAATGTGGAGGTTTTTGATGAAGAGTTCTCAACACTCAAGGCTGTTTTAACTGCAGCCCGGGATGCCGGCATTTCGGCTGTGATAGCTGCAGATATGTCTGTAATTCAGCAATGCCGTGAGCTGGGTATTGAAGTTCACATCTCTACCCAGTTGAATATCACCAATTATGAATCTGTAAAGTTTTATGCACAATTTGCCGATGTGATGGTGCTTGCCAGAGAGATGAACCTGGGAAGAGTCCAAAATATCTATCAAAAAATCATCGAAAATCAGCTGAAGGGTCCATCCGGTAACCTGATCCGGCTTGAGATGTTTGTTCATGGGGCACTTTGTATGGCAACCTCAGGCAAATGTTACCTGTCGCTTCACGAAACCCACTCTTCAGCCAATCGGGGGGCATGTATGCAAGCCTGCAGAAGGGCCTATATAGTAACAGACAAAGAGACCGGACGCGAGCTGGAGGTAGATAATGAATATATAATGTCACCTAAAGATTTAAAAACGATTCACTTTCTGAATAAAATTCTTGACTCCGGGGTGACCGTCCTCAAAATTGAGGGACGGGCAAGAAGTCCTGAATATGTTAAAACGGTTGTGGAGTGCTACCATGAGGCGGTTGATGCCTGGTTTGATGGAACATTTACAAAGGAAAAAGTCTCCGGATGGGATGGCAGACTCTGCACAGTATTTAATCGTGGCTTCTGGGATGGTTATTACCTGGGGCAGAAACTTGGAGAATGGAGCAGTAATTATGGATCTCTGGCCACAAAAAGGAAGATATACACCGGGAAGGTCACGAACTATTTTTCCAACCTCGGAGTGGCAGAGATAAAACTGGAGACAGGTAGTTTAAAAACCGGTGATGAAATCATTGTAAACGGTCCAAGTACCGGGGTAATCGAAACCAAAGTTGAGGAAATAAGAGTGGGCTTACTAGCAGTTAATGAAGCAAATAAAGGAGATCTGTGCTCAATTATGATCGGGGCAAAACTAAGGCGGTCAGACAAAATTTATAAACTTGTGGACGCTTCGCAGGTTAAATCTCAATAAAAGCTATATTTACCATTGTTTCTGAAATCTAACGTTAAGAAGCCGAATGGGTAAAAAAATATTGATTGGAATTACCATCCTGCTCATTGCAGGATTATTTACAGGATGGTACCTATTTATACATGAATCCAAATACTTTGGGACTTCAGCTTTCAAGGCAATTCCCGAAAATGCCTCGGTTATCATTCGGATTCACCATCTTCGCAATTATACTTCCAAATCACTCGATAATCCGTTCTGGAAAGCTTTTTCCGGATTTCCTGTTATTTCTGACTTGTGCCGGAAACTGAATCTCACCGATTCACTTTTAAATTTAAATATCAAGCAAAACAAGCTATTTGAAGACAAGGATTTAACTATTGTTTTGCAAGAGGAAGATGATCATATTCAGTGGCTTTCGCTGATCGAATTATCCAGTTTGACCGAAAAAAGGGCCCTGACAGATCTGTCCGGAAAATATTTTTCGAGAAATGGAATATCGATGAAAAAAATAAAATCTGTATCTGCTGAACTTTCATGCTATTCCTGGAAAGAAGCAGGTATTCCATACCTTTACTTTACCACTGTTTATCAGGGATTGTTCATGGGCAGCACTAGTCAAAACATGGTCACATCTGCGATTAATCAGCTTGAAAATAAAACAGCCAAAGGAAATGCACTCTTTGAAAAAGCGAACAAAAGTGCAACAGGAAATATCGACATGAATATCTACCTGAACCACCAGAGGCCGATCCAACTAACCCGAAACCTCTTTTCTGAAGCTTTTTGGGACCGAATAAAAAATTCTGCACGGTGGGCCGAATGGTCCGAAATCGATCTGACTCAAAAATCAGATGAGCTGATTCTCAATGGATTCAGCTCTATCGGAGATTCATTGAAGGATCAATTAGAGCTCTTCCATCAGCAAAAACCAGATTCATTTAACCTGACCCGTGTTTTTCCAGCAGAATCGTCCTTTTTTCTGGGCTACGTGATTAGCGATAACTCCCGGTTTTTCCGAGATTATGAAAAACTGCTGGAAGGTAATCTGAAGTTGATGGATTACAAAAAATCTCTTTTCGAGATCGATTCAATGTATGATGTTAAATTGCAGAAGGTTGTGGAGGAGAATATGGACGGTGGTGCATCGATTGTTTTTACAAGGTCAGAACCAGAGTTCCCTGAAGAAAATAAATACTTTGTGATGAGAGTCAAAAGCGGAAGTCAGATAGAGGAAGCACTTAGTCCTTTGGCAACTTTAATGCCGGTGCACAGAAAACGCGAAAAACCCAAAAATTTCACCCTTTATCAGATTGACGAAGAGACAACTTTTAAAATTTATCAGTCAAAAGTCACCGATTTTGGCAAACAGGTTTTTGGAGAGGTTTTTGCTGATGTAACCACAAATTATTATACGATCTTCGATAATTACCTGATTATGAGTACTTCCGTCGAGTCTCTGGGAAGATTCCTAAGGTCTAATGTATTCCAGGAAACCCTTTGGAATGACCCGGCATATTTAAATTTCACTTCGGGGCTTTCTGACCGATTGAATGTATTCCTTTGGAGTAAACCTGGACGGTCTTTCAACTTTTTCAAAGAGACGCTTAACTCGAATATCTTTCAAAACCTCGCTAAAAATCAGGCAACATTGCTAAAAATCGAGTCAGCAGGGTGGCAAATCGGGAATGAGAATGGGATGATTTACAATATGGCCCGTCTGAAATACAATCCAATAGTGCATCAAAGCCCTACTTCAGTTCTCTGGAGAAGACATCTGGGAAGCAGGATTATCAACGGCCCTTATTTCGTAATTAACCCCGGTGATAAATCACGTCAGGAAATAATTGTTCAGGATGAAGCATCAAATCTGATCCTGATGACCCGCGAAGGACGAATTTTATGGAAAATCAAACTTAAGGGGCCGATAAAAAGTAAGATATTTCAACTTGACTGCTTCAGGGATGGAAAATTACAATACTTTTTCAGCACAGCCGATGCATTACATATGATTGATCATAAAGGGAATAGCATATCGCACTTCCCGGTTATCCTTCGTTCGGCAGCAACAAATGGTGTTTCAGTGGCCGACTATGATCACACGAAAGATTACCGCTTTTTTATCGCTTGTAAAGATCATAAAGTCTATGTTTTCGATAAAAAAGGAAAAATTGTAACGGGCTGGGCACCTCCTAAAACAGAACACAATGTGTTGGAGCCAGTTCAGTTCTTCCGTGTGGAAAATAAAGATTATCTGGTTTTTAAAGACAAGAACAAGGGATATATCCTTGACCGGAAAGGGAAAACCGTTATAACGATAAAAGGGGATCTTACCTTTTCGAAAAACAGCTTTACTCTACAACCAAAATCGGGGAAAAACCATGCAAGGCTTATTTCTACCGACGTAAACGGGAAAATCATTTCGATCGGCTTTGACGGTTCTGTGAAGAAATCATCAATAGGAAAATTTTCAGCCAATCATTTCTTTATCTGTGAGGATACAAATTTTGATAATCATCTGGAATATCTTATTTTGAATGACGATTCCCTTGTGGTTTGTGATCAGAACATCAGAAAACTATTTTCGCGGAAATTTAATCATCCCATCGGCCTGCCACCCCAAATACTAATACTCCCGGATAAAAGCCGAAAAATCGGAATTACTGATACATTTGAAAATAAGATCTATCTTTTGAATAGTGATGGCACCGACTACACTGGTTTTCCAATTGAAGGAAACTCCGCGTTTACCCTTGGATTTTCCGGAAATGAAATCCGGTCGTTTAATATTGTTACAGGTACTTCAGATGGTTTTTTGAATAATTATCAGATGAATTAAAGGTGATCTTTTTTTATCCGAATTGGAACACCCTTTCGTAGAGGATAAGTTTGAAAAAATTTCTAATTTTGCCCTGATTATCAAAATCAACAAAAATGGAACTTTATATTCTGCTTTATCTTCCGTCGTTTTTCGAACTGTTGATGTTCATCCTGATAGTCTTTTACGGATTTAAATATTTAATCCGGTTTCTTGCACCACGAATTGTTGATAATGCTGCCAACAAGATCTATCAGGACATGCAGAACAAATCGGCATCAAGTGAAGGCCGTACTGTACGAAAGGGGGACATGACTATCGATTATTCGAATAAAAAGCCGAAACAATTTGGACGGAAAGAAGGCGATTATATCGAATTCGAAGAGATCGATGATAAAAAATAATCTCCACTAAATATTTAATTTATAATTACTTAATAATTAGAGCAACCTTTGGCTCTGAAAACCACTCATATGGCTCAGGAAGATTTGTTTAAAAAATTGATTGCACATTGTAAAGAATATGGCTACGTGTTTCCATCGAGCGAAATCTACGACGGACTCGGAGCGGTTTACGATTACGGACAGTACGGAGTTGAATTGAAGAACAATATTAAAAAATATTGGTGGGATTCGATGGTTTTGCTTCATGAAAATATTGTGGGAATAGATTCCGCAATTTTTATGCATCCTACCATTTGGAAAGCATCAGGTCATGTCGATGCTTTTAATGACCCCTTGATTGATAACCGCGATTCGAAAAAGAGATACCGCGCAGATGTTTTGATCGAGGAGGAACTAGCAAAAATCGAAGGGAAAATTGAAAAAGAGGTCGACAAGGCAAGAAACCGTTTTGGTGAAAGTTTTGATGAAGGTCAGTTTCGGGCAACCAATGCCAGGGTATTGGAGTCCCAAACTAAATGGGATGAACTTCATAACCGTTTTGCCGAAGCGCTTAACAATTCGGATCTTGTTGAACTGAAACAGATTATCGAGGATAACGGGATTGTCTGCCCGATATCCGGCACACGAAACTGGACAGATGTACGCCAGTTTAACCTGATGTTCTCTACCGATATGGGTTCAACGGCTGATGGAGCTTTAAAGATTTATCTCCGTCCCGAAACAGCTCAGGGAATTTTTGTCAATTACTTGAATGTCCAGAAATCGGGAAGAATGAAAATACCTTTTGGTATTGCTCAAATTGGTAAAGCCTTTCGGAATGAGATTGTTGCCCGGCAGTTCATTTTCAGAATGCGCGAGTTTGAACAGATGGAACTTCAGTTCTTCGTCCGGCCGGGGACTGAACTCGATTGGTTTGAGAAATGGAAGGTATTGCGGATTAAATGGCACCAGGCCCTTGGATTTGGAAATGAGAACTATCGTTTTCATGTGCATGAAAAACTGGCCCATTATGCCAATGCTGCTGTAGATATCGAATACAAATTTCCATTTGGATTTAAGGAGGTTGAAGGGATTCATTCACGAACCGATTATGATCTTTCACAACACCAGAAATTTTCAGGTAAAAAGATTCAATATTTTGATCCTGAATTAAATGAATCCTACGTTCCTTTCGTGGTCGAAACTTCGATTGGTGTTGACCGGATGTTTCTGCAGATTATTTCGGCATCCTATCATGAAGAGATTGTTGAAGATGCTAACGGACAAAAAGATACACGGGTAGTATTGAGATTGCCTGCACCCCTTGCACCGGTTAAACTTGCTGTAATGCCTTTGATCAAAAAAGATGGTCTCCCGGAAAAAGCACGTGAGATCATCGAGGAACTGAAATTTGATTTCAATTGCCAGTACGACGAAAAAGATTCTATTGGTAAACGTTACCGTCGTCAGGATGCCATCGGGACCCCATTCTGTGTGACAGTTGACCCTGAGACAGCAGGTGACAATACGGTTACCATCCGCTATCGGGATACCATGCTCCAGGAACGGGTTCAGATTGGGCAATTGAGGGAGATCATTTTAAATCAGGTAGGATTTAGAAAATTATTTAACCAGTTAAACTAGCGTCATACAGTAGAAATTAGCACAATCTTACTCTTCCGGATTACATTTGTTAGACTAATGTTAAATAATTAGGTACACCTGTATTAATAAGGGATACACCTGTTAAGTTATCTTACATGAAACAAATAAGAAGATACATTTTACTATATTTGCAGCCAGGTTATTAAAGGCATATTTAGTTGGTAAAAAGTAACAATTGAATTTAAGTCTTGATTAAAGAGTAAAATATTTTTTTAAAAATTATTTCCGGTTTATAATTTATGCTTCAAAAAAAAATTCAAATGAAAGATAGTTTTAAATTCCTATTTCTGATTTCATTGATGGCGATGTGCTCTTGCCGCAGCAGCAAAGAGCTTACCTATTTAAAGGACGTTGCACCGAACGATATTATTAAAGGTCTTCCCAATCAGGTTACCGATCATATCTTAGAGACCGGAGACATATTATATGTGAGTATTAAATCGACCAATAGTGAAGTTAATATGCTCTATAATCCTGAATCTACCATGGAAAGTAGTCAGATGTCAGGGCAATCCTATCTTAAATTTACGACACCAAGCGGAGCCTATCTATATGGATTTGAGATAGACAAGAATGGAGAGGTAAAACTTCCCATGTTTGGAAACGTTAAAGTTGCCGGGGGAACTCAAAACGCTGCAGAACAGATTATCCAGAAAAAAGCAGATGAAACCCTGAAAGAAGCAATTGTCAAAGTAAAGCTGCTCAATTTTAAAATTACAGTAATGGGAGAGGTTAAAATGCCGGGTGTCTATTATAATTATAACAATTCCATAAATCTGATCGAAGCTTTGGCAATGTCAGGAGGAAATACCGATTTTGCAACGATAAAAAATGTCATTGTCATCCGCCCCTCCTCGGACGGGAATAAAACATTTAGCCTCGACCTTACATCGAGGAATATTTATACATCAGAGGCTTTTTACCTGCATCCCAATGATTATATTATCGTAGAACCTGACAAACATAAAAACGTCCAGTTGAATAGTCAGGCGGTGTCGCTGATTCTCACTTCTGCATCTGCCCTGGTTTCTCTTATTTCAATTTTAATTGTTGCCAAGGTATTGTAATCTCAATCTTTGCGTAATCAATGAGAACCTTATAAACCTAAAATAATCGATTAATAATTTACAGAATGAGCCCATTAAAAGATAATGAAGAAAGAGGAACAGAAGAAGGGTTTGACTTTAAAAGTGTGCTCTACCTGATCGTGAGGCAATGGCAATGGTTTTTACTTTTTGGGGTTTTAGGTCTGACCAGTGCCTACCTGTACACCAAACTAACCAAATCCATGTTCACGGTTACGACCATGATTATGATTCCTGAGAAATCAACCGGCGTAGGAGTAGATATGAAAAATCTATTTCAGGGTGTTGTAGATCAGCCGCAAAACAATATATACAACCAGATTGAGATCATAAGTTCCTATTCGCTAATCAACCAGACCCTTTATAATCTGAACTGGCGAATAAACTGGTATGAAAAGAAATTATTTATCTGGGACGGGATTTATAAACAAGAACCGTTCGTCGTTAAGGAATCTCCTAATTTTGTAAATCTTGGAGGTGTTCCAATTACCATTACCCCTGTTTCCAACCATGGCTATAATTTATCGATAAATGGCAAAGTAAAAATTAATAACAACCTCACGGATATTAAATATGAGGGAAAAGGAACCTACGGTATTCCATTTTCCAACCCATATTTTAGTTTTACCCTGGTTAAAAAACCAAATGTAGACTCCATTCCTGATGGCCAGTACAGGTTTGTTTTTAATGACTTAAATCAGAATACACTTGATTATCAGAAGAAATTAAAAGTAATCCTAAAAACTAAATTAAGCGATATTATCCAGTGTTCGATATCTGGAGACGAACCTGTAAAAGACGGGGAGTTTCTAAATGAACTTTTAAAAGTTTACATTGGAAATAAAATGAATATCCAAAATGAGGGTCAAAAAAGGACACTTGACTTTATCAACAACCAGCTTACAGGCATTTCAGATTCAATGACCAATGCAGGATCCAGGTATACAGATTTCCGGGCAAAAAATAATGTGATCGACCTCGATGCCGAAGGAACACTGGTAATGAACAACCTCAAGGATATCGAATCTCAAAAGGCACAAAGTCAAATGCAACTTGATTATTTTCGCAATATTTTAGCCTATCTGAATGAACCCGGGAATCAAAAACAACTGGTTTCTCCTTCTGTTGTGGGTATTGAAGATGCTTCTTTAAATGCTCTTGTTGTGAGTTTAGGTGAACTCTACAACCGCAGGCAGGTCGTAGCATTCAGTACAAAAGAAAATAATCCTGCTTTGGCGCTCATCGACAAGGAACTGGCACAAAACCGTAGCCAGTTGGCTGAAAACCTCAGGAACCTCATCACCAACGCCACAAACTCAATAAACAGCCTTAAAGACAGGCAGACTAGTATAACCTTAGAATTAAATAAGCTGCCACAAAAAGAGCAGCAGATGATTGATATTCAGCGCCAATTCAATGTTACGAATGAATTATATACCTTCCTGCTAAAAAAGAGGGCCGAAACAAATATTACCCTGGCATCAACAGTACCCGATGTCCAGATCATAGATGTTGCCAGACCTGATGCAGCTGTTCCTATCGGCTTACCTCACAGCCTGATCTTATTGATCGGACTAATTTTGGGTATTGGGCTTCCACTTGTAATTATTGCATTAATAAAAGTCTTTGATTCTAAAATACGAACACAGGAAGATATTGAAAATAATACCAGAATTCCAATCATAGGAAATATTATGCATGATCTTTCCGGCAACACATTGATTGTCAGCGAGAATCCAAAATCTGTAATTTCTGAAGCTTTTAGAACCTTCAGGACGAATCTTCAATATATGCTTAACGAGACACAAGGAAACGTGATCTCTGTTCAATCTACCCATCCAGGTGAAGGAAAAACATTTGTGTCATTAAACCTTGCTTCCATTCTGGCAATGAATGATAAAAAAGTTCTTATCATCGGAGTGGACCTTCGAAAACCAAAACTTCATCATGCCTTTGATCTGAGTAATGAAAAAGGTTTGAGCACTTACCTTATTGGACACGACAAATTAGAGGAGATCATTCTAACTACTTCTGTTAAAAATCTCTTTCTGATGCCCTCAGGACCTATCCCTCCAAACCCTGCTGAATTGTTAGGTAAACCTGAAATGAAAGAACTGTTGGATAAACTGAAGCGTAATTACGATTATGTCATACTCGATAATGCTCCGGTATCGTATGTAACTGATGGTATCATTACAGGGCAACTCTCTGACCTCAATATCTTTATACTCCGGTATGGGATATCAAGGAAACATCAGCTTGAACTGATCAATTATTATGCCGATAAGGAAATGATCAGTCACCTGGTTTTATTGGTCAATGATATCAAACTCAATGCGTTCGGTTACAGTTATTCAAAATATGGCCGTTACGAAACCTATTATAGATATTCCTACAAGAAAAATTATAACTATACCTACTATTCCACTGATGAAAGCGGAGGAAGGCAGCGAAAAAAGAAGTTCTAATAAGTATGATTTAATTTTTGTAACCTGCACTAATACTCCCTAATCTTTCTGAAAGCTAGTCAGAGATAAAAGGTTTACTTTATGGGAAAACAAAACTGGAAACCAGGAAATATGGTTTATCCGTTACCCGCCGCATTGATCAGTTGCGGTATTATTGGAGGAAAAATAAACTTATTAACAGTATCCTGGTTGGGAACAATATGTTCTGATCCTCCAATGTGCTATATATCAGTGCGCCCAAATCGCTTTTCTCACGAAATGATCTCAGAGACAGGAGAATTTGTCATAAATCTGACTACTGCTGATATGGCAAAAGCCACCGATTGGTGCGGAGTAAAATCGGGGCGTGACCATGACAAATTTAAAGAGTGTGCCCTAACACCTGCTCCGGCCACCATTGTGCAATGTCCAATCGTATTTGAATCCCCAATATCCATCGAATGTAAAGTGAAGGAGATTAAACTTTTGGGATCGCATGATATGTTTATCGCGGATGTAGTCAACATCATAGCAGATGACCGTTATATCGACCCTGAAACAGGAGCCTTCAGTCTGGCTGCCTCAGGAATTATGGCTTATTCACATGGCTCCTATTATTCGCTCGGGAAACGAATCGGAAAATTCGGCTGGAGCGTGATGAAAGACAAAACAAAACGTCGGATTAAGGGTTAATTAGGCTATAGACTATTAGGATGAAGGTTTTTAGATTGGAACCTTTAAAATATTAGGATATCAATGTCAATAATTATTCGATGAACTCTAATAGTCTACAGTCTAGTGGCCTTTAACATCCTGAATTAAATGTTCTTTGTCTTTTAAAATAAAATCTCAATAACAGCATAATCCCAAAAATGACCATAGAAAATTCCAAAAATGATATCGAAGAGACAAATCCATTTTTAACAGAATGGCATACTCCTCACCAGACTCCACCCTTTCAGGCAATTAAGCACGAACATTTTATCCCCGCCATAGATGCCTCATTAAATGAGGCTAAAGATGAAGTGGATAAAATAATCAAAAGTACAAATGAGCCCACCTTCCAAAATACGATTGTGGCACTCGAGGTGTGCGGTGAAAAGTTAGAGCGGGTTACCAGTGTCCTGTTCAACCTGAATTCAGCAGAAACCGATGAAACAATACAGGCTATAACGCGTGAAGTATCCCCAAAACTATCGGAGTTCTCAAACTATATCTCGCTAAATGAAGCGCTTTTTAACCGGGTAAAAACAGTTTACCTTCGACGGGAACTGCTGTCGCTTACAGCCGAAGATATGCCATTGCTGGAGAAGAAATATCTCGGATTTGTCCGGAGTGGTGCGAATCTGGAAGGAAATGCAAAAAAAAGGTATGCAGAGATTATCACAGAATTATCAAAACTTTCATTACAATTCAGTGAAAATATTCTGGCTGAAACTAATGCCTACCAGTTGGTGATTTCCGATCCAACAGATCTTGCCGGATTACCTGAGTCTGAAATAGAGGCTGCTGCACAGATGGCCAAAGCAAAAGAAACAGCAGGATGGATATTTACTCTTCATGGCCCAAGCTTTGTAGGTTTCATGAAATATGCAGACAATCAAAAGCTTCGGGAGGAGATGTACCGTGCCTATACATCCCGGGGATTTCACAAAAATGATAAAAACAACGAGGAGATCATTCGCAACATGGTCAACCTCAAACTGGAAAAGGCTAAATTACTGGGATTTGAAACTCATGCAAATTATGTCCTGGCTGAACGGATGGCGGAGAATCCTCAACGTGTCCTGGAATTCCTGCATCAGTTGCATGAAGCCTCGCGTCCAGCTGCGCAAAGGGAATTTGCTGAAGTCCTGGAATTCGCAAAAAACATCGGAACTGAAAAACCTATGCAGCGCTGGGATTGGAGTTACTACTCGGAAAAATTAAAGAATGCCAGCTACGGATTCGATGAGCAGCAGGTTAAACCCTATTTTCAACTTGAAAAGGTTTGTGATGGTGTTTTTAATCTTGCTACCCGGCTCTATGGTCTTACCTTCCGGGAAAATAAAGATATCCCTGTATATCATCCTGACGCAACAGCTTACGAGGTTTACGATCAGGACGGGTCGTTTCTTTCCGTATTATATCTCGATTTTTTCCCGCGTGAAGGGAAAAGTGGAGGTGCATGGATGAATGATCTGCGACCTGAAAGCCAGGTAAACGGTAACGTTATCCGACCAATCATAACCATTGTTTGCAATTTCACCAAACCAACCGATACCAAACCCTCATTGCTCACATTTAACGAGGTAACGACCTTGTTGCATGAGTTTGGCCATGCCCTGCATGGAATGCTGGCCAACACGGTTTATCCAAGCCAGTCAGGAACCAATGTCTACCGCGATTTCGTGGAGCTCCCGTCACAGATTATGGAGAATTGGGCTACCCAGAAAGATTGGTTGGATCTTTTTGCAATTCATTATGTGACCGGTGAAAAAATTCCTGCAGAACTCGTCCAAAAGCTCATTGATGCTGAGAATTTCCAGGCCGGGTATGCCTGTGAACGACAACTAAGTTTTGGGTTAAACGATATGGCCTGGCACTCGATTACCGAGCCTATGACTGGTGATATCGTAGAATTTGAGCAGGCAGCCATTGCCCCAACCGAACTGTTTGCACCTGTTGAAGGAAGCTGTCTGAGCACCGCCTTCTCCCATATTTTTGCAGGAGGTTATGCTGCAGGTTATTACGGATACAAATGGGCAGAGGTTCTCGATGCGGATGCCTTCTCTTTATTTAAATCCAACGGAATCTTCGATAAAACTACGGCTGCATCCCTTCGAAAAAATATCCTAGAGAAAGGTGGTACCGAACATCCCATGAAGCTATACAAGGCTTTCCGTGGTCAGGAACCCTCCATCGAACCACTGCTTGAACGGTCTGGGCTTAAAAAATAGTATTAAGCCTTTCGATTCCAAAATCAGACGATGAAAACAAAATTAACTTTCCTCCTGTTTGCTATTTTTTTTGGATATTTTTTGCAGGCTCAACAGAAATGGGATCTGGGTACATTTGTAAAGACCAGGGAAAATCCGATAGCCGGACCCGACTCTACACTGGAATTCTTTTGTCCGGTGAAGAAGGAGATTGTGAAATGGCAAAAAGCTGACGTATTCAATCCTGCCGCTATTGTCAGGGATGGTAAAGTATATCTCTTTACCCGGTGTGAAGACGATCCGAAAGCGGCATATGCAGGACGAACATCCCGGATTGGACTGGCCGTTAGTGAAGATGGCATAAATTTTAAGAAATTCAAAATACCGGTCTTATATCCTGATAATGATAAGTTTAACAAATATGATTATCCTGGTGGGTGCGAAGATCCAAGAATCACTGAAACCACTGATGGTCTGTATGTTATTACCTATACGGCCTGGAATCATAAAGCTCCTAATCTTTCAACCGCTATTTCCAAAGACCTTTTCCACTGGCAAAAACAAGGACCTGCTTTCGCAAAGGCTTACCAGGGAAAATTTCTGAACAAGCCCACCAAATCGGGGTCCATCGTAACCAAAATGGTGAATGGAAGACCAATGATAGCAAAAATGAACGGGAAATACTGGATGTACTGGGGAGAGAAGTTCATCAACTTAGCCTGGTCAGAAAATCTGTGGGACTGGAATCCACTGCTTAATGAAAAGGGGGAACTCAAAAGGCTAATATCTCCGCGTCCGGGTAAATTTGACAGTCAGATAACCGAATGTGGCCCCCCGGCCCTAATCACTGGGAAAGGAATCCTTCTTATTTATAACGGGAAAAACGCCCAGGATGAAAATGCGGCAAGTAATTTACCCAAAGGGACTTACTCCGTAGGGGAAGCGCTTTTTGACCTGAATAACCTGGAAAAAGTCCTGAAACGGACTGACAATTATATCCTCAAACCAACCCTGCCACACGAGATGTTGGGGCAGTACACAGCAGGCACAACCTTCTCTGAGGGTTTGGTTTTCTTCCACAAAAAGTGGTTTTTATATTATGGCACGGCCGATTCATTTGTCGGATTGGCAGTTTCAGAGCATAAATAACCATTTTTTTTGTAGTTTTGCAGCTCATAAAACTGAGAGTGTCATGTTAACACGTATCAAAGAGTTACAACAGGAGATCGAAGGAATAGTCGCTAAATCGGTGGAAGAAGCCGAGGAACTTCGGATCAAATACCTAAGTAAAAAAGGGGAGATTTCAAAGCTAATTGAAGAGTTTCGAAATGTTCCGGCTGATCAGAAGCGGGAAATTGGTCAGGCTGTTAATACTTTAAAGGAGTTTGCGCTCGAAAAGATCAATCTGTTAAAAGAAGGTTTACAGGAACGAAAATCATCCGGATCAGGCATTGATCTGACTCTTCCCGGCGAACCCATGAAATTAGGAACCCGTCATCCTATTTCTATCGTAAAAAACGAAATACTCGATATTTTCAAACGGTTAGGATTTGTAGTTTCAGAAGGACCCGAAATAGAGGACGACTGGCATGTATTCAGTGCCTTAAACTTTCCGGAAGAACATCCGGCGCGCGATATGCAGGATACCTTCTTTATCCAGCGAAATCCCGATGTATTATTGAGAACCCACACCTCCTCGGTACAGGTTCATGATATGGAGACTATGAAACCGCCAATCCGCACAGTTACCCCGGGACGGGTTTTCAGAAATGAAGCGATCTCCTACCGGGCCCATTGTATGTTTCACCAGATTGAAGGGCTGTATATCGATGAAAATGTGTCGTTTGCTGACCTTAAACAAACCTTGCTCTATTACGCCAAGGAATTATTCGGTGCGGATGCAGAAATCCGTATGCGTCCATCTTATTTCCCGTTTACCGAACCATCAGCCGAAGTTGATGTCTCATGTACCATTTGTGGCGGTAAAGGGTGTAATGTATGCAAATATACCGGGTGGCTTGAAATTCTGGGTTGTGGAATGGTCGATCCAAATGTTTTGGAAGCTTCCGGAATTGACTCAAAAAAATATACAGGTTATGCTTTTGGAATGGGTATTGAACGAATTGCCATGCTGAAGTTTGGCATCAATGATCTCCGTCTCTATTTCGAAAACGATGTTAGATTCCTGCAGCAGTTTGAATCGGCAAACTAAATCATAATTAATTATTGACCAGGAGTGCAATTCAATAAACGCTCATTAAGCTTCGAAGCCGCCAAGGTTTTTCTTTTTGGTTTTTGCGACTTAGTGATTGCAATAAAACTCTCTTAGAATCTCTGATTATTTAGCCTCTTTTCTTTTTCTTAATTATCATTCCTACATAAATAGGAACAGCAGCTGTGACAATCAATCCTAATATTTTAATAAAATAATCGGACACAAAATCCCATATTCTACTCCAAATGGTTTTAGGTAAGCTGATAACAATTCCAATATTCACCTCTTTGATGCCTAGTTTAATTTTTACATTGTCCGGAGTAAATGCATTAATAATCATTGCAATGGATGCAGAATGGGGTGTTTTTGAAACTGCGCGAACTTTCCAGTTCCAGTTATTTCCTTTAGCAAAATCCAGTATTTGTTCCTCTTCTGTTTCAAAAGGTGTTATAGTGAAATCTGCGGGATCACATTGCAAGGAGACTTTTAATTTACTATAAGCACCTATACTGTCGATAAAGCAAATGGAACTGGTATCATGCTGATTTATAAATTGGAGTTCATCTTTCTCAATTTTTCGGATATTTGATCTGACAACTGATCCGGATCCATGAATAACCACATTAACCCTGAAGTCCCTGGTTTCTTCCATCGGAATCTTCTTATAATAGGAGAAGCCCAGTGTGGCCCTTCTCAATGTTGTGTCCTGGATGACAACCTCTTTAACAACACTGTTCGGATCGATGGTCTTTACTTCGGGTTTGTGTGGCTGACGAGCCGCATGTTGATCATACTTATTAACCGGGGAGCTACCATCTATCCTGGCTGGCCATGGCTTGGGTTCAGGTTTGCGCTCAGGTTTAGGCTCAGGTTTAGGCTCAGGTTTAGGCTCAGGTTTAGGAGTCTCAACTACAGGAGAAGGTTTTCTGATTTTCGTTGTTGTACATTGACTGAATGTCAGGACGATTATTAATAATATTAACAGCTTAGCTATCAGTCTGTTTTTTTCCATAGAGTTGATTACTTATTTATGTATTAACTTATTGTTCAAGCCATTTTATCATTTAAATACATCTTCCAAATGCTAGACTCATAAACTTCTGGTATAAATGATAAACAGAATCGCGGATGTCTGTTACCTATTTCGTCTGGTTTCATGTTTTGACTCAGCTTTACCAAACAGGTTGGTTTTTACGTTTGTCTTGCATTCAAACCAAAGTCATTTTCAATTGCATTGTACCAATCCTCATTATTCGCGGCATTCCGGTCAATCCATTCTTCATCAGTCATGGATGCCCGCCAATTGAAGAAGCGTAATGCATCCGGCCCTACAGGATGTCGCAATTGCCAGGTTCCACTATCGGCTACTTCTAAAATCTTGTCAGCAACTATTGATGCCAGTGTCGGGGTTTTAAGTGATGCCACAAAAAGACCTCCGAACCGGTTCACCTGTGGATAAATTGAATTACTTCCTGGTTTGACATTTCTGGCCATATCCTTGTCAATAATGCCTGGCTCAACAATTCCCACCCTGATATTAAATGGTTTTACCTCCTGTGCAAGGGCCTCACTTATCGCTTCCAGGGCAAATTTGCTGGCAGAGTATGCACCAAGGGGGGTATTTGCGATCCTACCGGCAACAGAAGAAATATTAATGATGCAGCCGTTGCAATTGGCACGCATAAGAGGAAGTACACTTTTGATACATCGGAGAACGCCAAAAAAATTAGTCTCCATAACAGATCTGAAATCAGCGATTGCCAATTCTTCGATTTATAATTACTGATTTCATCCTTTTGAATAATATGATAGTTAAATTCTCAAATTGTGACCAATGGCACTCTAAAAGTCATAGCAATCCGAAGGAGTCATGACTTTTATGACAAGTTGAGTAACTTTATTTTTTAATTTTACGACCCTGCAAAATGAGTTCAGTTATAAATAACGGTATTGCCCAGGATGCCCATGCCATTAATTCACTTGTACCTTTAAAGTCCATTCCAACAAGCAGATCCTGCACGAGCCTGAATGTTACAAAAGCAATCGTTACCACGTAACTTCTGATCATCCACTCTTTATGCAGCTCAATCTTTTTGTTTTTAACAGACAGGTATGCCATTATAGCACAGGCAATCCATGCAAAGCCAAGAAAAAATAAACCTCCCTTGTATGCCAAACTGCCTGAATGAGTAGCAGGAAGAACGATGTACCAGGATATTAATGCACTTGTGATAGTTGACAACAGATAAATTTTACCCAACAGACGATGTCGTTTTAAATTCTTTAGTCTAAAAGATTCGATAAACTGAAATGGTCCGATTAAAGTTGATGTAATACCCAATGTCACATGAATTATGATAAGAATTGCTTTGGATCCATATCCGCCAATGGCATAATCAACGTTGTAATATGGCAGGGCTCTGGTATATATGTAATAAGCAGTGACAAGAGCTAAAACAAGATAAAGCCCTTTAAAAATATACTGAGTGGCAGTAGTTGAAGTTTTTATGGTCGTTATTGGGTTCATTTTATAGCGTTTAAGGGGTAAAATTAAAATTGGATTACTGATGCAAAACCAACCCATAAGGCAGGTCTTGCATCGGTCCTGCACAGGCTTAAAGAATTCGTGTTAGCTAAGGCTATTTTTTGTTTTTCTGCCACAAATACGCACAAACTAATGCAATTCCAAGTTGAATTACAATAGCCGGGATAGGCCATTTATGTGGTCGATGAACATATGCTTTAGGGAATTAAGCCCAAACAAACCAAAGCCTGTTGTAAATACCACAAAACCTGGGGGGAATTTCGCGCTGCAAATGAAATTAACCCAACAACAATTGACAGCATTGAAATCACCTGAAAGAGGTTTGTTGTGGCATTACTCCCCGCCTGATCAAGATTGGGGAAAACTGACGATCCCATTTTGTCTCCCATCAGGTAAAATGCAAAGCCTTGCAGGAGAAGTATAACTCCAATAATTGTAAAAATGTTTTTTTGATTCATTGTATTTAGGATTTAATTTCATCTACTCATATGGCTTTTCGTTTTCCGCTCCGTTTTTTAGAATGGGTTCTGGACTCCACTTTTCCTTGATTACAAGGTCAGACTCAATAAAATCAAATAATCCAAGTTATTATCAATTCTTGTCTAATACCTGGTTAATTTCGAAATATCGGATAATAAATGTTTGACATTTTAAACTTTCATTTGGTTGCAGGTGAGAATTTAATGACTTTATTGCTAATTGGCTGGACTGTTTGAAGATAGGCAAAAATAGCAGTCAGATCTTCATCGGTCATTTTTCCATACATGGTCCATGGCATTATGGAATTGAAATCTCCTTGTTTCAGGGTTGTATGGAGTGTCACAGAATCAGCATGTGCATGAAAAAGACTAATGAATACCTCTTTTTTCCACAATCCAATGCCTGTTGCCTTATCAGGAGAAATATTGCCTGAACGGACTATTGCCCCATCAGGGAAAGGAAATTCTCTGCCACCACCATATTCAGTTCCTGGAATTAATTTCCCCTTATCAACTTTTGTATGACAATCAACACATGATGAAGCATTTGCAATATATTTTCCATAATTGATCAGATCCGTTTTCTCTGGCCTTTTCGTAGGATTCCCTTTATGCGGAATCGTATTAAGGATAAAATTCATGGGAAAATCAGAGGATGATTTTGGAACATCATTCTGAATCGGCTTTAATGTGTGAATGTAGGCGATAATTGAATTGATATCTTCCACATCCATTTGTCCGTAGTAGTGAAAGGGCATCACCGGAAACATCGCCTCACCTTCCTTGTTAACACCTGTGGTAATCACCCTGAAAAGCTCTCCATCCGTGTATCGACTGATCCCCGCAGGGGTTATGTTTTTTGCAAAATAGACCCCTGGAAAACCAAACTTCTGATCAAAACGATCACCTCCCATTCCAAATGTTCCTTCTGTAGGAGGACCGGAAAACCTGGTCCAGTCACGTTTTGAGTGACAATCAATACATACAGCTACATGATTGGCAAGATATTCTCCACGGGCAATCCGTTCAGCAGTCATTTCCACTTTCAGGTCGGGAGCAGGCCCAACATTGGGCAAGGCCAATTTAATGTAAATCAGAGTGCCGGTCAGAAAAACTAAAATTAATAAAAAGAGCCATAGTAAGATACGTTTAATTTTTTTCATTTGGTTGAATATTACTATTTTCCTACTCATCTGGCTTTTCGGCTCGCCCCGTTTTTGAAGTGGTCACTGGTCTCCACTTAAAGAGAGTGTATTTTATTGAGATTTCTCGTCCCGAATAATAAGTCAGATTTGATTTTTGGAATAAGGTCGACTTTCGGAAAATCAACTTTACTATTTTTATTTAGATTAAAAACATATAAACATCCAATTTTGTTTAAATGCAGTTAAAATTATGGTTCTATAACGTTTACAGTTAGTTATATAAATATTACTTTAAATGCAGCTGGCATCCGGCAATCAGCTGCCAGCAAAGATCAGCTGTGCGATGGTCAAATTTCACAGCAAAAGGGGGAAAAAAAATCAATGAATTACAGGTCTTCAAACCAGCCACCAGTTGATAAAAGCCAGGCGCGAGTCATATACCAAAAGCAAAAAAATAGGTTTATATAACCCTCCATCCGTTACAGGTCAATATTTAAATAAAAAGAGGGTGCCCCGAAATCGGAACACCCTCTTGAAAATTCTAAAGAATTCAGTTTACACCAACTTCCAGCCTGTCCTGTACTGGTAATGGAGTTTTTTGGTGGCAGCCCCGTCAGTATCATCGATAAAGGTTTCCGTTTGAGGATTCCATTTAATGGTCCGTTTAAGGTCACAGGCAATGTTGCCCAAATTGCAGACGGTAGCGCTAGAGTGGCCGATTTCAACTGTTACAATCGGATCCTTATGCCCTTTTACTGCTTCCACAAAATTTACCTGGTGAGGA
The DNA here is from genome assembly GCA_903923905.1 of uncultured Bacteroidia bacterium. Taxonomy (GTDB): domain Bacteria; phylum Bacteroidota; class Bacteroidia; order Bacteroidales; family Prolixibacteraceae; genus JAAFHB01. The sequence goes on along the minus strand of CAIXZH010000065.1, from coordinate 839 downwards.
ATTTTTGTTTCGTAAGGGCCATCATTCTTAGGTTTATCAGTCGGAATTAATTTGGGATCAGAAGCGTTAAAATAGCCGCGTGAAACTTCAATCCAACCTTTGTCCCCAATGAATTTAACCCCTTTTGTTTTCTTTTCATCAAAGGGTTCAGAGGTCATCACTATCCCATTGGCATATGTCCACGAGATAAATTCGGTACCGTCGCCAATCGGGGAAATTTCAACAGGCCCATTTCGGTCCATACCGAGGCCCCATTGTGCAATATCAAACATATGGGCACCCCAATCGGTTGTAAAACCGCCACCCATCTCTTTATACCAGCGCCAACCACCCCAGGTTTTCTCCTTTACTTCGGGGTCGAGCGAAATAACCGGGTCTAATTCCTGATTAAAGTGTATCGGAGTTGGGAGCGGTCCTAACCAGAGGTCCCAGTTTAAATCGGCAGGAATAGGTTCTTCAGGAAGATCATAAGGTTTTGGAGGGGCTCCAACATATGCATTAACTTTGATTATTTTTCCGATTGCACCGGTTTGTACCAGATTAACCGCATTTTGAAAATTAGGATCAGAACGTTGCTGACTTCCTAACCCAAATATTCTGCCGGTTTCACGCACCACTTTTCTAAGTTCCTGACCTTCCTTAATGGTAAAAGTCATTGGTTTCTCAAGGTATACATCTTTACCGGCCTTTAAAGCTGCGATAGCAATATAGGCATGCGAATGGTCGGGTACAGCGATGACAACAGCCTGAATATCGTCTCTTTTCAGCAAGTCACCATATTTCTCATAGGTATCAACTTTGACTGATTTTCCCGCTTTGGTATAAAATGCATTAACTCT
>CAIXZH010000064.1 GCA_903923905.1 uncultured Bacteroidia bacterium | reverse complement strand
TATGGCTACACCGCCCGAAAAATTATCTGACAATTTCCGCGAATAACTGAAATCGAGGGCTAATTCACTCGGGCTGACATTCCCTGACGAACTTCCGTTCGCATCGGTAAGGGAGATCGAACCCATGGAGAAATAGCGAAGTGACCCTCCGATCACCTGTTGCGGATCAATTTTGTAAAATCCGGAGAGGTAAGCCAGGTTTACATCGCTTACCAACTGCCGTAACCATGGCACATAGGAGAGCGAGAACCCCCATTTATCCTCGGCGAACGCAAATTTCGAAGGATTCATGTATTGCGAGTTGGCATCAGGTGAAGTCGCCGCACCCACATCGCCCATGGCACCATGCCGGGAATCAGGTGTGATGGTAAGAAAAGGAACAGCCGTAGTAATTGGGTTGTACCGGACTTCCTGGCCAGTTACAGTCGATTGACCTGCAGCCGTTAAGCTTAACAAGGATACAAAAACTAAAAGGATTGTCCTGAATTTCATGGGTAGGCTCATTGGATAAAGATTTAATATTACACCTCTCCGCACATCAAAGAAAGTGCAACAAATTAAGGTTGATAAATTGAATAAACGAACTTACAATTGTTAAAGTTCAAATATAAGACAAAAAAATAAAAAAAATGTAAAAAAGAGACCAATGTAAAATTGATTATAAAAAGCCCGAATTAGCTGGATTTACACAGATTTATGCAAGTAACGACAATAAATGCAATAAATAAATGAGATATGATTGATTAATCAAACCGATTTGGCAAGTGTGGCCTTTTTTAGAATAGGTGTAGCCATTTTTTGAATAGATGTAAATGGGACTTGGAAAGAAAATCCCCCATTGCCCGTCAGGCATCAACGACCATAAAAAATCCGGCAACCATCATCCCTTTTGCCCGTCGGGCATCAACGACCATTTGCTATCCCGTAAATCCCAAATCCACAATAATTAAAAAAATTCTTTGTATATTTAATTGCAATTAATTGATGTAAAATAAACAAAAACTAAAACACGAATCATGGCAAATACCTATACCCAACTGTATGTACATTTTGTTTTTGCCGTTCAAAATCGCCAGTCTCTTATCCTTGAAAGTTGGCAAAGCGACCTTTACAAGTATATGAATGGCATCATCAAACAACAAGGCCACAAACCATATGCTATAAATGGCCCTTCAAACCATGTTCATTTATTGGTGAGTATGGATCCAACTCAATCTTGTTCCGATTTGGTCTATTTTATAAAGCGAAGTTCTTCCCTATGGATTAATGAAAACAAGTTGGTCCCGGGAAAATTTTCATGGCAGGAAGGTTTTGGAGCATTTTCGTATGGGAAATCTCAAATACCTAAAATTGTAGCCTATATTGATAACCAGCAAAAGCACCACAAGAAAAAAACCTTTCATGAAGAATATATTGCATTCTTAAAAGCCTTTGATATTGATTACGATGAACGATATATTTTAAAATCAATTGATTAATTTTTGCTAACTATATATTTCCAAATTCACTTATCTATCAGACTTTTAATTAAATGTTCGTTAATCTCCTACGGAGAACCCATCCACCGTTAAATCATTATTTTCTATGGTCTTTGATCTCCTACGGAGAATAGACAAAAACCAACATTGATCTTCCGTAGATTTGCCCGCAGGGCATTAATGTCCATAAAAACCTGCACAAAAACAGCCTCCCATCGCCCATCGGGCATTAATGACCATAAAACAATCATCATCCCATTTGCCTGCAGGACAAAAAGGCAATAGTTATATTTTCAATTTCTCCTTTAAATTGGCATACCCCCCTTTACTTACCTTCAGCTTGGCCCCCTGTTTCGTCAAAACAAGCCACGAATCCTTTTCATACTGCTGAATCTCGGATATATAGGCCAGATTTAGCAGATAGGATCGATGAATCCGAACATATTGCTGATCATCAAGGTGTTGCTCAAAATATTTCATCGTTTTTTGTTTCATGAAATGGCCTTCACTACAATAAATCATCACAAAATCGTCCTGAGACTCGATATAATAGATAGATTCAACAGGAATAACCTGAATCTTTCGCCCCGATTTTACCACGACACGGTTTAAAACCCCGGATTCCTCATCATGGGTTTCGATCAACCGGCTAATTTCCTGGCTATTTGTTTTACTTTTCAGCTTCTCCACTGCTTTGTTAACAGCAGCAGCCACCCTTTCGGAAGGATAGGGTTTCAGCAAATAATCAGTCGCATTAGCCTCAAAAGCCCGGAGAGCATACTGATCAAATGCGGTAGAAAATATGATGACCGGTGGGTTGGGCACCAATTCAAGCATTTCGAAACCGGTAATCTTTGGCATTTGAATATCAAGAAATACCAGGTCGGGTTTCAGTTCCTGGATTGCCAAAACCCCTTCAAACCCGTTTGTACACTCACCAATAAGCTCAATCCGTTCATCCAGTGACAAATAATGTCGAAGCAAATCCCTCGCAAGAGATTCATCATCAATAATTAAGGTTTTTATTTTGTTCATTGGTTTATATTTGAAAGCCCTGACAGGAACAATATTTCAATAAATTATAATTAGACTAATTAAAACTATGCATCATATATATTTGATATATAATCAAATATAAGATTATCTGTTAATCAAAATATTGTTGAAATAATTTGTATTAAATAAATTTTGAG
>CAIXZH010000063.1 GCA_903923905.1 uncultured Bacteroidia bacterium | reverse complement strand
GCACTGAATCAAAAGGTCGATATCACCCCCTTTCAAAGCGTCATTGATGCGTGATCCAAATATACGAACAGAGGCATCTTTGCCAAAAACAGAATGGGTTACATCGGTTATAGCCACTATTTCGTTTTTTTTTAATCGCATATATTTTTCAACAGATTAATCTTATACGGTTTCAAATATCCAAAGTTAATCAATTTTCATTTTTTTTAGGGATGATTTATTTCCACTAAAGAATTAAAGGGTTTGTCCACAGATTTCAGCTTCGCTGACCCGCCAGTTAACGGATTCACAGCTTTCTTTAGATTGGATTCTTCATGTCTGCAAGCAGACATGAAGGATTAACACCAACGCTAATATAATTATTTCAATTTTCTATTTATATAATCATTAAAAGCGTCAATTAATGAATACTTAACTGATAACCAATCAGAATTGTTTAAAATAATCGGGTCAAACTCTAATTCACAGTCTTCAGAAAAAAAGGTTAAATTTTCTAATACTTGTTTTATATCGTTAAAAGGATATTTTTCAGTATAAAAATTCAATAAATCCTCGAGATGAAATTTTTTTAAAAGTTCCGAAATGTCGAAAAAATCCTTTTTTGTATTACGGGATGTTATCGCCTCTAACTTCATAGCTGCAATATCTTCGAGATGAGCAATTCTGATGTTGTCAATAACAATAGGATTCCTAATGAATTTTTCTGTGCTCATCAAATCAATTTTTAAGTTCTTTTCATCAGGTGTTGGAATATAAATTGTTAAACCAAAGGAAAGTTTTCTAATTTCAGCATTTGGCATTTTTTTTCTCACAACTTTCGCTAAAACGTTTAAATCAAAATCAGCATCAGAAAAAAAGTCAATATCAATGCTTTGTCTGTGGCCAAATTGCAAACTTAATCCTGTTCCACCGACTAAACGAAAAAGTTCAAGTTCTTTCCACTTCATTAAATTTTGGAGCGTTTCGAATAAAAATGGCGTCGTTGTTTGTTTGTATAACATTTGAAATTAGATTTTTCTATCCTAAAAAAAGCTGACGCAAAATGCAATGTTTTTTCGTTAAAAAAACCTGCAGAAATTAAACTCTCTATTGCTTTTTGCTTTCCAAAATAATTCACCGTATTTATAACATCATCAAAAGTTCCGTTTTCGAAAACTTTTCTGATAATAAAATCAGGAAATTGCTCTGCTTGTTCAATTAGCTTATCAAAATCAACATCCCAAAATGCTTTTGATGATATAGAAAGTTTTTTATTCATTTAATTGACAAAAAATATTTCGGAAACAAATTGATCTTACTAACACTAATCTAGTTTGTGTTCTGATGTGAAACTAGTTTACTGCTGAGGAGGCCTGCACTTCCCACAGGAGAAAGATATCGGTCGGGTTAATGGTCTTTATCATCGCATCAAACAGAACCGGAGTATACTGAGTTAACCGGATGTTGCGGTCGATCAGGTGGCCTGCTTTTACTTTGAGCTGTTCCAGGTACGACTCATCAATATCCTGTCCTACGATTAGCAGATCTATATGTGGGCTGTCATTTCCCTTTGCAAACTCTCCGCTGAGCCATACCTGTTCTACATTCCCTAGCTTTGAGGTGATGTTTTCGATAATACGGTCAATCCCCAGGTTTGAACGTAAAATTGTGTGAATATTAAAAAACAGCGGATGTTTTGTATTGGCTTCAAAGACCTTGCGGTTCCCCTCGAGCGTTGAATTAAGCAAACCCGCATTCTCAAACCGGTTCAATTCGAGCCTTACCGCATTCGAGGATTCTCCAAATGCCCTTTCCAACTCACGTAAATAGGCCTTTGCCTGCGGATTTAGAAAGAATTTGGTAAGGAGTTTTAAACGGGTCTTAGAGGTAATCAGGGTTTCTAACATGTTTCAATTCAAATAATTTGGCCAATTAATCAGTTTGTCAGAATATAAATTGTAGCAGGGAGGGTATAGGTATTTTATGATTTATAATTGTCAGAAAGTTGCTGGATAGAAAATTTAAGATCTTAAGTCATCATCTGATTCCGGGCTTTGAAAGGTTCTATCAAACCATTCATTTCACAGCTTCGCCCTTTCAGTCCCATGAACCTCCTAATGATAAAATTTTATCCAGCGATTAGTGAGTAGCAAAACTATGCAATATAAATATGAATCACTAGTATTATTTAAAAAAAGCAACTGTTTTTTATAAGTGACCCTCGATCTGGAATAACTGTATTGGTTTATTGAATAAGTGTCGTTTCATTTAATTTTTCTTTATATTCTACGATCATCAATTCAAGCTCAAACGGAGCAAGTTTTAAGGTTATTGATTTTTTTCGGGTAAGAATATCTTCAGCCTTTACTCCATACTTTTTTAGTAGTCCCCTTCGATACCCTTGATTACTTCCTTTTTTATACCTGTTGCAGTTCCGGCACTGGGCATTACAGTTAATTTCATCATACCTGGTTGATACGTAGGATCGGTTCACAAAATGTCCACAGTCCGCCTGTTTGTAAGGCTTTATTTTTCCGCAGGATATACATTCAAAGTAACCATCCTTTGAGTCTCGTTGTCGAATAAAAAGAGAGAATACCCGATCAAGTTTTGCAATTAATGTCTGCTCAGTGGTTCTGGATTTGCGTATAACAGTAGTTTTTGATTTTAGTTCCTTATTAGCACGATTAATACGAAAAGGCTTAAGTATAGTCGTTTTAGTCTTATACCTTTGTATTTTAAGATCGTATCGGCACGAAAGGCATAATTTGGACTGAATAATCCCATTGAATCCAATTAATGGACTAAAAACTTCTCCACATTTACAGACCAGGGTTTTATGAGGTGTAGATGGTATCATTTTTTGAGCTTTTCTTTAGTCGTTTCGGGGATGTAATCGATTTTAAACGTGATTTTTAGAATCGTATCACCCCCACCCGGCACCGATCAGGAGTAGAAAAAGGTGAGACATATCGATGGAATGTTCGTTTTTTAGAGAGCCGGAACATTTAACTGGTTGTTTCCAATGCCCTTGACTTTGAGGCATAAGGATCTCACATGATTCCCTTTGCCATTGGTTTTTAGTACGTCTATAATTTCCTTTTTTGGTACCAATTCTAAAAATTTGAGGGACTTCTATTCAGTGAAATTCTTGTATTGCGTTCGGCAACGATAGTCGGTATGTCGGTTTGCTTATAAATCTCCTGCTTAAATTCTGTCGCATTCGAGTTAGCGTCTGATAGGTGAAGCAAAACAATGTTTTGAACACCACTTAAATCATTGGCTAGCAATAGGTCTTTTCCAGTTTGAAGCTCCATGTGATTGGTTCTTATCCGATTTGCAACAAAGTGACTTACCCGGCCCGATAGTGTATTGGCATTAAGAATGTCCTCTGAGTAGTTAATCTCCAGCATGATCTGATTGAGATTCTTAAACTTGAAAGCAGAGTACCAGGTATCGGTTAAAAACAGGAGATTTCCCATTTCAGGATGAAAAATAAAAAAGTTTAGAGGCTCGAGGGTGTCATGCTTGACCGCGAAGGGAAGTATTTTAAATGATCCAACACAAAAAGTGTCCTGATCCGTGATTACAAGGGTCCGATGGGTCATTTTCAACCCGGATTCTTTAAAGGTCCCTTCTGAGCCATAAAGGTCCACTCCGGCTGCAATTACCTCTTTCGCGTATTTAAAGTGATCGCCATGACTATGTGTAGCCACGCACCCTGAGAGTATTGAAAGGTCAAAGTCCAAGGCCCTTTTTACTTCTGAAAACTTTACCCCACATTCAATAAGTAGAGTATCCTGATTTGATACAAGCAAATATCCATTTCCCTGTGATCCGCTTCCCAAAACTCTTAATTCCATACTTTCCAATTTTATTTTCGTAGACTGAATTATTTGCTTCCTGGTTCAATTAGAATGCCGGTTTTTCGTCTTTTGCTTGTAGCTGGCCTTCTTCTACTTTGGGTTTATCATCTTGTTTTTTATCTGGTTTTAATACCGACTTAGCTGGTTCCCCTTGGAATTGAGATTCATCAATATGAAGAATTTTCTTATTTGCTTTTTCAGATATTTCTTCAAAGGATGCATCAGAGATGTTTGACTCTTCGCGAGTATACATTGCGCCAAGCTGCGCAGGGAATGCTTCTCTGAGTGCCTGGACTTTTGCAACCTTAGAGATCATTGTAGACTGCTTATCGTTCCAAACAGATTGTTTTTTATCATACTCTTCCAGGCGAACCCTTGCGATAATTGGGTATTTACGGTCAGATCGGTAAACCTTCGACCATCCACCCACTAACTTATCCTCTGGAAGGTAAAAGCATCCTTCCAGTTCAACCTGTTCGTTATTTCTAAGTACAATCACACCTGCCTGTATTCCTTCATAATTGTCACAAGCATCAGCACGTTTCATAAGCGCCTCTTTGCTGACAATCATCTGTACAGGGGTTGTTCCAATCTTCACCAGGTAAGCTTCGTTCAAAAATGGGTTCAGCTGATTGTACCTGCAGATACTTATAAACTGTGTTAAGTCCTGATCCGTCACCGTTCCTGCTCCCTTTATCAGAAAATTCCGGATAATATCATAGGACAGTTTTACTTCCTGTCCGGCAACCTGGTAAACGCATTCACCTTTGTTCTTTTCTGCTTTTGAGACTTCGTTTTTTGTTTCCATTTCCGTTTAATTAAAATTTGTGATTTTTAAATCCTTATCAGTGGTTACAGCCAGTTTGATGAGCTGTGAATTAGTCCTGAGCAGGGAGTTGCATGATTCTGAATTGTCGATAATGATTGGGGCATACACCCGTTTAAAGTCTGAAAAGGCGTTTGCACAGTCAATACCTACATCGATCTGCTTGGCGTGGTTAAGATCCGGGTATGGGATACCATTTACAGTTGCTACACAACACTCTTCTTCGCCACCATTTCCCAGGGTGTTGAACATTTTCCATTTCACCACTTTAAACCGTCCATTGATTGAATCTTCAATAAGACTCATTTTTGCTTTTTGGAAAGAGGCCATAGTAAATTCAGTCTTTTCAAGGTCGGTTAACTCCTTATTGTATCTCTTTTCGTCTGACTCTAATTCAGCTATCCGGATGGCATTCTTATCAATCTGGTCCTTTGTGGAAAGATGGACATTAAGCTGGCTAATGGATTGCTGGAGTGTACGAATCATTTCCTTTTGCTCAGAAAGATCAATCGATTTAACTTCTATTACTTGTTCCGATATAAGCTTTAGGGCCTGGTAATGAGAGTTACCAGCCAGGTTAATAGGTTTAGGTTCTGCCTTTACAGTATCAACTGACCAAAGAAGATCATTTTCCTTTATTTGCAGCAAACTGATTTCCTCAGAATAAGCTGTAATCTTACTAGCACATTCCTGTTTCTCTAAGTTCTTGGCCTTCCCTTCCGCATTAATAGCATCCTTAGCCTGTTGTTTAATTAATTCAAATTTAGCGCCTTGCTCTGCCCTCTTCCCCTCAACTTCATTTTCAGGATAAATCCGGTTACAAGCATAGCAGGTACACTCTTTTTCATCCATGATGAAAATTTTTGCATGTTCAGCCTTCCATTTCTCCCGAAGAGTAATTACATCCTTTTCAATCTGAGGTAACTTAACCTCCACAGCTTTTAATTGCAGTCGTTTGGTCCTTAATTCTTCCCGAATGATACCCAGGTTATACTTCGCTTCATTCAAAGACTTGTTGGCTTCTGTGGCTTCCGCGTAAGACTTCTTTATCCATTCGTTTTCAATTTCTCCCATCTTCAGGGATGCAGCGATAGCCTCTAGCTGTTTTGTTTTAATCCCGGACATCTCCTTATCAAAGGATGCCAACTTACTTTCAATATCCAGATTGATATTTCTTATTGTTTCCTCTTTTGATTCTTTTTCAGTTTTGAGAGCTGGCCAGTCCTGAGTTAGTGGATTACTCATTTTTAACTCCTCAATCCTGGATGGAATATCGGCCAGCTGCTTTTTCAACCCAAGCTTGGCAAAGGCAATTTCTTTCTTGTATTCTTCAAAACTCTTCTTTCCCTTTGTGTTAAATAGCTCCCGGTATGAACCTGTACCGTTGATAACCTTTTCGTCAGTGACTTCCTCTGCCATATCTGCCAACACCTTGCGCCGCTCAGCCGGTTTCATCGTTACATTGAAGTAGAAAGGATTCATAAGCTGTCTGAATAACTGCTCATCAATGATTTCTTCCACTTTCTTGGTATAGCTGGTCGCATTAAGTGGAACCTTGTTCCAAAGAAATTCCGTTTCATGGCCAGTATGTGTTGCTTCTTCGCTGCCTTTTTTCTTGGTCCAGGTTTCCTTGTAAGTCCTCTTAGCCACAATGGTATCGCCATTGACTAGCATCGTAAGCTCAACACTGTGATCACTCCGATTGAGTGATTTATCATTCAGGTTCTTAATAGAAAAGGTCGTTACCTCGTGGCTGTTTTTACCAAACCAACACCAGTACATCGCATCAAAAATCGTGGTCTTCCCGGTAGCGTTGGCCCCTTCGACAAGAACTTCTTTACCTAAATCAAACTCAAGTGATTTAATCACTTTAAAGTTGGAGATAGAGATTCGTTTAATTTCAATCGTGGTTTCCATAACTTTAAGATTATTTAATTTAGTTTATTCATTCAACTACTTTATTCATTTGAGTTTATCTTGTAATAATTTCTTGATTCCAATACTGAGAATGTTTTCTAAATACCAGTTTGATAACTCTATATCGCTGTGAACTCCAAACTTCGCATAGGCATTGTTAATGTGAGTTCTGATTGTGTGCGGAGATCTAAAGACTATTTCAGCTATTTCTGTCTTACTAAAACCTTGCAGTTTTAGGTTCACAATCAGTTCTTCGGTTTTAGTTAAGTGACGCTTCATGGGATAAGGTAGGATCGGTTACACTCTTTTCCGGCCCAGGCATCCAGTCCGAAACTTCTAAAAACAGATTCAAACACGGTGATTTTATAAGTGCCTTGTTGATTGCACTCCAGAATCGGACCACTCTTTTGAGGTCTAACCACGGTTGGAAAGCACATCCTCATATAAAAAAGTGAAGGGACCTGACTTATTTGTACCTGGAGGTAATAACCTTCCTTAACTACAGGTCCATCATTCTTTGACAACCTATTAAAAGCTTTAATGAAATTGTTTTTTTCAATCATTTGGCGTATTGTATTTATTTGTAAACTTGTATACTTTTAAATCTGTTGTATTGATCAGGAAATAAGGAGCTAATGAAGCCCTTTGAATATTAATTGCAGTGATTGCTCACTGGCTTTTGATTGAAGTATTTCAATTCTTTCAAGATATTCAGCCCGGAGACTATCAAACAATAAATCAAGAGTTGCAGGATCATCGGAATATCGCAAGTCAGTAATTTCAATCATGGCCGAAACCTTGATGCTTGAAGTGGATAATGAGAATCTAAGCTTCATTCTTTTTATTTTTTAGTGATTGAATAGTTTACAAAAATAAGCATATTAAATTAATATGCAAGTATTTTTGATTTAATATTTACACATTACTTCAATATAAGACTTTTTTAATTAATAAAATCAATGAACTTAGGAGATAGATTAAGGCATTTAATTGAAGAAAAGAAAGTTACAGCGTATGAAGTAGCTTTAAAAACGGGAATATCACAGGCTACATTAAGTAGGGTTTTAAATGATAATACTGCAAAAATGAGTATTAAAACCATTGATGTACTTACGCAATACTTCAATATTAAAAAAGATTGGCTTGCTTCTGGAATTGGAGAAAAGGCAGAAATCTTGGATGTGGCTCCTCCCCAAAAGCCCACTGAGTGCCTTGAGTGTGTCAAACTTAAAAGTAAGATTGAATACATGGCAGAGACCATTGAAGATTTAAAGGCTGAGAATGCAGAAATTAAGATTGAAAACAAGCATCTGATTAGGGATAATGGCTCTTTGGAGAACCAGGTAAGTTCTCTTAACCGAGAACTGGATAAGTACCGCAGAAAAAAAACAGAATAAAATATTTGATAATTTATATCTGGACAAGAGAAGCGGAATCACGCTCTGGTGGCGACCACCCTGCCCTGGAATCTTCTTGATCATGGAAGTTCTTCTTTTGCGGGGCTATTGCAGAGTTATTTCTTGATTCTTCTCTAGATTGTATATTACCCATTATCCCGGATACAGCTGTTATACCAATGCCAATGCGCACCATGAGTGATCTAATCATCCTAAATTTGTTTAAGGATCTACTGCCAAAGTGTTATATTTTAAAATAATAGAGTAAATAAGATCATTATCGTGAATATGATGCAATTTTATTTAGGAATAAATTAACTTTGAAATATTATGATTAATAAAAATGATTAATAGCTATGATAAAAACTGAAAAGGAAGGGCCAGCTGGGGCAGGAATTAGAATTGACAAGAGGGAGAAACTCGCCGTAATGGAGATGTTCAAGAAAAATGACAAGAACATCATCAAGACAAGCAAGGATTCCGGTGTTAACAGGCAGACGTTAGTAAAATGGATCAATGAAGAAACGATTATCCGGAAAGAAATCACCAATGCAGCGAAAAAGCTAGTTACTGAGGTTGTCACCGATACTCACAAGTCCATTAGCGACATTGCCGTTATCACTAATGAGCAGATTACCCAGGGCATGGAAAATGTTTCGGATCATATTACTACATCAATTTATCTACGTGATCTGACATTAAAACGAATGATTGCATTGACAGATAAAGAGACAGATATTGACAAGCTTAATAAACAACTCACTGCCCTCACTAAATATCTTGACTCAGTGAAAGTAATTAAAAAGTCTAATGACATTCCAGGAGTGCAAACAGTCAACAATAATATACAAGCAAACTTCCAATGTAATGAGGAAGTGCTTATACTATTAGCAGAGAAATATAATGAAATAAATAAAGACAATTAACGATGGCAAAAAAACAGACAATTGATTTCACCGGGACCAGTCACCAACGCCATACAGTTATCTGAACCATTGATTATCTGATAATTGTAAATCATACTCGTGGAGCATTGAAACCGACAAGGATCACATACCTCAACTTGTTAGGAATATCCTGCCAGACTGGAATGGTTAGGAGGGCATCATCGGCCCACAATTCCAGAGGATCATTCCAAGAGAAAATCCCTGAGAAAACTCTCTGCCCGTTTAGGGCAAAAATATCCCTACTGTCACACGAAGTCTAAACCTCTACAGTTAAACCCAGAGCCGTTAGCTCCTAATTTAGGAGGCCGCATAAAATAAAATTTGTTTCCTAATAAAGAAACACTTATCTTTGTATAAACAAGTGTAAAATGACTGAAAAATTCCAGGTTCAATTTTTAGAAGACGCGGCTGAATTTTTAGATAAACTCGATGAAAAGGCAAGAGAGAAAATCTACTACAACATTCAAAAGGCCAGATTTTCTGACGAAAAAGAACTATTTAAAAAACTGAAAGGTGAAATTTGGGAGTTTATAACTTTATATAACAAAACCCATTACCGCCTTTTTGCATTTTGGGACAAGACAGCAATTACTAAAACAGTCGTAATATCAACGCATGGTATAATTAAAAAGACGGACAAAACTCCACCCGGAGAAATTGAGAAGGCAGAGAATTTGAGAAAGCTATATTTTGAACATAAAAATCAGGTATAATGAAAAAGAAAGCATTGAAAATATACAGTTTGGAAGACATGTTGGACAAACATATCGGTAGTCTGGGAACACCCAAACGTGAAGCATTTGAAAACGAATTACGACTTGATTTACTTGGAGAAGCAATCAAACAAGCTCGTAAAGACAGGAACCTGACACAGGAACAACTTGGACTTTTGGTTGGTGTTAAAAAAGCTCAAATTTCAAAATTGGAGAATAGTTTGACAGATGCAAGATTTGAGACAATAATCAAAGTTTTTAAGGCTTTAAATGCAAAGGTTAATTTCAATGTTGAGTTGCTAAATCAGACTGTAAAACTCGCTTGAGAGACTGAAAACCTGGTGCTAAGAAGGTTTCGTGGGGTCGATAGACAAGACCCAACATGAAGCCTTCTATTATATTTTCAACCCATCTCTCTGGAGGCCCAAGGTACGGCCCCCAGAAAGTGGTGTCCAAAACAGGGGCGCTCTGGAGAGAAAAAATCCCCAATACCCCAAAGTAATCATTGAGAAATGGCAATTTGAGGATAACGCTCCGCCATACGGCGCTTAAATTCTTTGTCATATAATTCATTTTTGAGGTCATTCATGTCTATATAAGCTTCAGGAAATTCAATGTCTAACTCTGCTAATATTTCCCTTGCTTCATCACTGTCCTCGTCGTCTACCCAATTGATATTAAACTCCGCTTGATTCATGTCGATAGTATCGTCAATTAACATTTCAAAAGGCTTTACCGGCTCCACTATTTGTTCCATTGCTTTGATCCTGGGGATGATAAACTCGGCCATCTTCATGATACAGTTTAGTGCAGCACCAGGGTTATCCTCTGCCAAATCATTGATCCATTTATCCATCTTGGGTACATTTCGCTCGATAAATAATTGAAAAGTTGCCTTGATGTCCGAGTTGGCTTTGCCGGAGGATCCTTTGGGCCGTCCACTGAGATTACCAGATTTTCCTTTGGGAAATGTCATAGTACGAATTTTTTAAATTTAACATAAGCCAAAATTCAGAATCTTTTACCCTTTAAGATGGTTATATTTTGAAATTCATGAGATTCCCGCTTATTTTAATGTTGGAGGGTCTCTGGATCCGCCCGCCACATGTATGAAAATCTCCTAATCCGGTTGGAGATTACTGCATAGATTATTAACTTTTTGCAAAATACGTTAAGTTATGACAACGGTAATTATCAACGATTGCACAGCCAAAGGGAAAAGCCTTCTCCAGTTTCTGAAGAAATTTGAAGGTGAGAACTTTATTTATATTGGTGACGAGCCAAATGATGAAACCAAAGAAGCAATTGAGGATGCACGTCAGGGAAAAGTTACATCACATAAAAATTCAAAAGAGCTCACAGCTTCCATTTCGCTTAAAAGAATTTAGCTTACTGATTTTGCAGCCAAGTAAATAAAAAACTGCCCCAACATTTTAAAAACATCAGGGCAGTCAATGATTCTTAAACTAACAAAAACTATTCATTTAAAACTAACAGATTATTATCCGTATGAAACTTAAAATTGTTTCAAAAATGAGGAAGTATTTTGTACCAGTGATAAGGTGCCTATCTCCTTTAGTCAATCAACTTGATCATGATTTATTTCAGAACCACTACTTGAATTCATGATTAGTTTATCTGCAATGGCAGCCATGTAAATAATTGGCAAATCAATAAATTTACAATGATATTTTGATCCCCAATTAATCCAGATCGTAGAGTTGTCATCAAGTAAGGAAATTTCAACGGCATCCTTATTGCATTCCGTCTTCACCTCTCCATGTTGAATCATTGGGTAAATTGCCGATATGATTTCAGCAATAAATTCGATTGCACTGTCCAAAAGTTCGGTTTGCAACCGGGATGGAATAGAACAATAAAACTAGTATTCCAGAAAGTACCCTGATTTTCATCCTGAGTTATATGGATATTGTTAAAATGTAATCTGATATTGAATGACTCCGTAATTATTTGTTTTTGTACTGGCTTCTTTCTTAATCAGGGTATAGGCCGCCTGAATTTTGGACCAGCGATTGAAATGATAGGTTCCTCCTATCACATAATCGGTAGTCGCATTCTTGGAGATTGCCGTGTTGGGGTCATAGGTGTCATATTTTAGGAGCAACTGCAATGTTGCAGGGATCACGAAGTACCCCGCTTCAGCATACCAGCCGTTACGTTTTATAGCACCATCTTTGCCGTCCAGATACTCAGACCGGATAAATAACCCTTTATATTCATAATTTAGCTCCAAACCGGCCCGGTCACGAACGTGATTTGTTGGAGTAGTTGTCCCATAATAAGCTGTACCGGAATAAAATGACCCGCCAATCCCCAGTCCATTCAACGGATGTACAACCAAACGTCCTGAAAGATCTTTATTGTTATTATTATCGGCCACATCAATTCCAGCACCATTGAACAATCCGATTTGGTAATCAACCAAATATCGGTTGGCACATTTCCATAGGCTCCCTCCTGCCTGTACCCCGATATCGCGTCCATTCTGATTTCCGATGACATCGGTTGAACGGGCCACCAGGGCTTCAACAACCTGTGAACGGTCAGATAGCTCTAACTGACGATCGGCAATCTGATTTTCAAGAGATAAAGGGATTCTTGCCTGTCCAATGGTAAAAATCAAATAATCCTTAAGTTTTATATCTCCAAATGCATCAAGCAATATCTTCGAACTGGCAAAGTCGGTCAGCAGCCTATAGGAGAACCAGGAGTTCACATTTCCCCGGAAATCGAGCCTGGCTCTCCGGATATCAAAACCATCAATTTTCCCCTCCTGCTGCTGGAACTGGTATCGAACCTGGGAGTAACCGGTCATTTGAAAAGGCCTTCCTGTAGTTGCAAAAAAAGTTTTTTTGCTGGCCTCCTCCTGTTGTTGTTTAATACTAGCCTCAGCTCTGACAGAATCGGCCTGTGACTGTGTTATTATTTTATTCTTAATTAAGAGGTTAAGCACATCATTGGTAGTCTGTGCGAAAATGCTGGTAGACAGCGCTAAAAAAATAAATCCGAGTAAATGCTTTTTCATATTATAAGATCATTAATTAATAATTATTGAGATTGCAAAATAGCCCCAAACGAAGACTCTTTTGATCATTATTGACATGAGATGATTCAACCTCAACGATTAAATATTTCATATTCGAACCAGTAAAAATTCAATCGGGTGAACGCATGATTTTATTTTAAAATCTCGTTGCAAAAATGGCCAGGGCTGTGCTCTGGGGCAATACCACCTATTATGTATTTATGCTAACCATATATTGGTAGTATTAACGGAAAAAAATTGGGCACTACACTATTTGGAGTTGGGCAAATAAATAATGTAATCTTGCAATTGGCATTTAGTAGGGATTCTTCCAGATAAAGATCATATTTTCACAAAATGAGAAAGGGGAAAGAGGGAAGAAATTTCAACCTAACCACTGAAGGCTAATTGAAACAGCGAATAATGAACAATTTATAGCTAAGCCCTTGTCTTGCTCCAGTGCAGGATTGTAATACCAAAGGGTTATCCCTTTTTATCATCGATAGGCCTTTCCCGAAATGCGTTGGTCGTAAATTCAAACAATTACTTAACCCTTATCAAAACGTGATCTTGTTAAAAAACCTTGAACTTGTTGTAGACCATTATGTGGAAGGAGTATATAAGGCCTATATTTTAAACGCTGGATCCTTTTGGATCAATCCACTAAGATCATCATTCACTTTGGGATATATTTTGCCCTTCTCTGGATCGTGCCAGGCAAACATTGATAATAACAAGCTATTCGACCCGGCCCCAAGGGGTCAGATTAGTCGGCCAGTTCGCCTATTCTTTGAGATGGAATTTGCAGACAATTCCCTAATCTGGGACCATCCCTGGCCGTCTTGTAATTTTATTGTTATACGGTTGTTATCCGGTTGTTTCTCTCCGAATAACAATCCTAACACGTTAAGATGAAATTTGCGGATGATTCACGGTGGGGATGAGGGGTCCATTTGAATCGGTTCAATGTCCTGTAAAGAAAATTTAGAGCTCTATACTATAATCAATACAAGGTCATTTATTTAATTAATGACCTTTATTTAATATCTATATGAGCCTTATTTTATTTAAAGGTCAATTAAATCCATATTTAGCTCATTATTGGTACTATCTGAGCTATATTTACAGCTATAATAAGCTTTATTTAATCAATCAATGCAATGGTTAATCCCAAGAAAAATACGGTTCTTAATTACACGGCCCTTAATCAGGGTCTGAGCTCGAAAGAAATCTTTGATGGACTGAATTTCCCGGGCGGTTATTCCTCGCTCAAAAGAGTGCTGGTGCACTTCACAGCTGAAAAACTTCTGGTAACCCGCGGCCAGGGCAAAGCCACCAAATATTACCTCTCCCCGGGCTATGAACTGCTATACCCCATACCAGTGGATCTGTATTTTGAAACCGAGATGGATGACCGGCCAATTAAACCTGGTTTTAACCTGTCAATAATTGGTGATGCACTGTCAAAGGTGGAACTATTTACCCCCGAAGAGGCTGAAAAGCTGGTTCATTTGAACGCACAATTTCAATCCAATCGTTCTAAACTGTCAGAATATCAGGTTAACCAGGAGATAGAAAGAGTCTCCATTGATTTATGCTGGAAATCCTCTCAACTCCAGGGTTGCCAGTATAGTTTACTTCAAACCGAGCAGTTAGTCCAGACAGAAATAACGGCAGCAGATAATACCATAACTGATGCCAAGATGATCATGAATCACTGGGAGGCCTTGCAGTTTGCTTTTTTTCCCTCCTCTTACTTCTCTTCCATAGCAATGGACAAGATTGAAGAAGTATACCACCTCCTGATCAGTGATACGCGCCATTACCCCGCTATTCGAACCTGTAGGGCAGGTATTGTGGGGACCACCTATAAACCGCCCCAAGATCCGGATCAATTGGCCAAGGCGTGCGATCAGCTCTGTGATTTAATCAATTCCAGGGATTCAATTTTCGAAAAAGCATTGTTGTTTCTGGTTCTGATCCCCTATATTCAACCCTTTACAGAAGGGAATAACAGCGTGTCGCGCATTGTCGCAAGCGCAGTGCTGTATGAAAAAGGATACTGTCCGATCAGTTTTAGAACCATGGATTCGGCCTTATATAAAAAGGCAATGCTGCTGTTTTTCGAGCAAAACAATTTTAATGCCATTAAGCAGCTCTTTATCCGTGAGTTTGAATTCGCGGTAAATACCTATTTTTAAAACGGGACCTTGCCTGGATTGGAACAGCCGGACGATTAAATAACTTTGGGCCGACAAAATGATCAGAACCACTTATCACTGATTGACAGATAGTTAGCATTGAACAATAACTATTTATCTGACACTGCCGGAGTGGATAAATTAGTGGGCGAGTCCAATCAAATAAAAGAATTTGCTTCAATCAAATTGCCACTCCCCTCCATTGAACACATTCATGGGCAGCCGCTGTGAATCGCAAAAGATACGACCTAAAATAAGGAAGTTGCAAAAATATTTATCGATTCAATTGATATCAAATTTTCGCTAACTTAGCTGGAGAACAAACTTTTCGTGTAAGATGAACATGGTCAAAGAGATATTAAGCAAAAAACTGATCGAACGAAATAGCTTCTGGTCCTTTAAAATGCCAACGGAGATACCCGATGACATTTTAATCGAAAAACCCGTAATATTCCTGGACATTGAAGACATTAATCAGTTATTTAAATTGTTCCCTCCTAAGAAAATAAAACAAATATGGCGTGACCGGCTGGTCATTCAGGGTGATTATTACTATCGTTTAAACAAATTGCTTGCCTGGATGTATTTTGATGTAAAAAATCCCGAACGCTACATCAAAACAACAATTCGGAGACATATTAATCAGCTGGTATGATCGCTTTAGCGCCCCACACCGGTCAATTATTCGATAAAGTTGCGGCCATGCAATGTATTAACCCGTATTACCTGGTAGGTGGAACGGCTCTAGCCCTGCAATTGCACACCCGCCTTAGCGAAGATTTTGATTTTATGGATTGGAGCTCAGCGAAAGCACAAAACCAGCAGGTTGACTGGGTGAGCATCGAGAAACTAAAAAAAATCGGTATCATTCAGGCACGCGATATCAGGGATTTTAATCGTGTTGAATTTGTCGTTTCAGGAGTAAAGCTCTCGTTCTGTGTGTCCGATAAATCATCGCCCGTCACAGCGCCGGTGAATATGAGTGGAAATTTAAAGCTGGCCGATATTGATGCTATTGGCGCTATGAAGATGGAGGTTATGCTCAGAAGAAGTAATTTTCGCGATTATTACGATATTTATGCTATCCTTCAACACGGGGTAAATTTCAAAAAACTGGTCGGTTTAGCCCTAAGTTATTCCGGTCATATTTTGACAACAAAAAATCTGCTGGCCCAATTAACAGATGGCTCAAGGTTTCATATCGATAGTGGATTTGAACAGTTAAATCCGGTATGCAAGGTATCACCCGCCGAGATTGAAGCTTACCTTAAAAAAAAGGTCAAAGAACTTTTTTTAAGGACCTAAACCAGGCGAAAAAGACGATGATCGTTCATTTGCTGCTATTAACTGCGCTTGGGTGAATATGACACCTACATCGAAGAACATCGGTGGCTTATGTCCAAGGTGGATTAGCCACAGGATTAAACCATTTTGGACCGCCTATTTTTCAATCCTGTCTTATGCTAACGTTTGAGTGTTGCGGCAGTAAGGGATTTCGGGCTTCATCACTGTCAAGCTACACCGAAGTTTCTGCGGGGCAGAATGCCCGAATACCACGGAAACCCTTATTGACCGCTACACTTTGTGTGTGCGCGTAATTCATTCATTATAAGAATGTCAGACCAATTTTCTTATTAAGTCCTTTCTCGAAAATCCTAATCAGTGTTGAAAGTTGAATATTACCTTTCGCATTTTCAATTTTAGAAATGTAGCTTTTTTTAGTTCCTGCTTTTATTGCAAGTTGTTCTTGTGTCATGTTCGCAGTTTTTCTTGCTTCTTTAAGCATCTCACTCACGATGAACATTTGAGCACCTTCTTCATATTCATTCCGGCTGTCGGATCCAATTTTACCGTGCTCTTTTTCAATGAGTTCATCAAATGTTTTGATTTCTCTATAATCTATCATGTCTTCGTTTTTTTAGTTCAAAATACTCTTTCATTAACCTCATTGCCTTTTCAATTTCATTCTTCGGTGTTTTTTGACTCTTTTTTTGAAAACCATTAAAAATAATAATCAATTTTCTTCATCAAAACAACAGAAAATCCGATAAATATTTGACTGGTATTCAATTCTGACTTCAAAAAGTCCATCATATCCAGTAATTGGGGAGAGAAATTTCTCAGGCACTCTGTCAACCTGCTTAATTAACTCTAAGACATACTTGACCTTTTCTTTAACCTTCAAATCGAGCTCTTTATAGAAGTCGATGAAGTAGTTTCCGTGAAATATTATCTGTCTGACCATTTGCAGAAAGTTATCTCCAAAGATAACATGAATTTATCAGATTCCAACCACCGCAGCAAAATTTCCTGAGTTGTAGGCTTCTTTATTATGCGCCATAACTAGGCGATTAAATACTAAGATATTAGTTGCAATTATTGAAATCTAACCAGAATAACCTACCTCACTGGCGCGCACAATCTGACTTGCCAAGTATTGTCAATGGTTGAATGAATCCAACGATCTATTTACTTTGATTCCCCTTTAATTTGAAGAACAAGTACACTTGTGGCGGCCATTTTCTCCGTCCGGACAAACGAGTCAGAATGATACATGGTCTCTTTGCCTTCGCCTGCCCCATCGATCACTTTTACCAACCATTTTTTGCATGGTACCAGGTTTAACTGATTAAGGTCCAAATGATAACTTATCGTGTGGGCAACACTGTCCAGATTGGTAAACACCAGACCCAGCGAACCATCCTCAGCCTTCCAGGCAGAATGTGAAACTGCCGCCATTTCCAAATCCCTTTGATCTTTTGTCCATGGAACATGAAGTATGGGGTTGTCTCCGGTAAGAGTCAAAGGACGGACTATTTCACCAAAGAACAGGAATTTTCGCACCGATTCCCTGGCCAGTGATTTGCAAAGAACTTTCAGGTATTTCGCCTCCGCACTCTTTAGATCAACAATGTTGGGGTCAAACCAGCCCATCTGCTGACCCCATATGAACATTCGGGCGTTGCCCATTTTAAAGGATAATCCCGAACTGCCAGTACCCTGCCCATAAAGTAAACAGTATCCCGAATAGACATAATCAAATAAAGGGATATGATCTGGTATGATCACAGAGGTATTACAAGCCAGTAATCCGTCAAAGACATCGATATAGGGTTCTGCAAAATCTTCTGTAGTCAGAATTATCTCGGGATTTACCCGTCGGGCCTGCTGGTGGGTTTGCTCAATTCCGGCCCTGTTGCCGTCAATCCAGTGATGACCCCCGCCAAGCGGATGACCATGCCCGGGATCGAAACAATACGCGGGTTGGCAGGAGGCCGTCTGATCCATATATACGCCGTTCACACCCATCTCTGAAACCATTCGGGTGACTGTTTCAGACAACTTATTCTGCCACACCTTTGTGGTGGGACACATTACCGCGAATGGGTTATCCGCCCAATGTTCCTTTACGATTGCAAGGTCCTGCCAGGCGCAGGTATTCCATTTTGAATAACTGATCAGGTCATCAAAGATCAGAAATGGCGTTTTACAAGCCGCTGGTTCCGGATGTTCACGAGCCCAGCTTTTTGAATTCATATCCCAGATCCTGCTGTTGATGTAAGGGACCAGTCTTACTCCGGCGCTTTGCATCTGTCCGGCTATCTTTGAAAACCCTTCGATAGCCGGGAAGTAGTCCGGATAGTAGGTGTCGAACGGATTCTCGGTCCACCCATACCATTGAAGTACTGTTGGGACATCCAGAAATTTGGCAAGCGGTATCAGCTTACCACTCGCCAGTTGCTCGGTCCAGGATACAAACCATATCGGGGTACTGAGATACCACTTTGGAATATCGCTGCGCTGCCAGATTTTCCCCTTTGCACACCACTTCTGATTAACGACCCACCCGCGATAGATCTTTGAGGCGGTTATCCAGTCGCCCTGATAAACTCCTACCACTGCCTCATAAGGCATCCTGTAACTGCTTTGGCTTCCCGGAATGCCCATTCCTTCGGGGTAGTTTCGGATGGTGTATTTCAAACTTTTATCCTTTTGATCGACATCGTATCCGAATTTTTTCACGTTTGCTTTCCCATCGTGGGCGGCAAGATACAATCCTTGGTCATTCTTCCCATCAAAGAGGGTACTGAATTGCATGTTACACCGAGCCGAGGGATAGCTCATAACCTGGGGTGGCCGGGGATCATCCTCTAATTTCCCGGGAATCCGTTTAACCGGGTTTTTTAACAGGCAGCCAATAAAATCGGGATAGGCCAACCCGGTATCCTCATTCTGTGGTGCGCTCAATCCGTTGATTGCAGGATAGGTTACCTCCCAGGTTCCAAACTTGCGGCTATGGTTATCCACATTGATCCTCCAGTAAGAGAGGGCTGATGTGTCCAATCTGATCGTTGCATCCACATCCACAGACTCTTGCTCGGTTTCCAGTGAAATCCCTTTCCAATACAGATGTAGCGTGAGGCTGGTTCCATCGACCGATTTTTCCAGCGTGTAGCTCCTGGCACATTCCGAGGTGTTATCAATCTTTACCATCCGGTTAGAGGAGTGCTTGAACGCGATCTGCCAGAGTGTACATCCCTTTGTTTGCCCAATCAGAAATTCATGATCCTTCTGCCTGTTTTTTATGCTGTACACACCAAATCCTTCATCTTTAAAAAACTTCAATCCAATGATTCCATTGGAAATCGCTATGCTGTTTGTGGTTTCCTGGACAGAAAAGTCCTGCTTGTCCCGATTTCCCACCGATGCGAATGCCGGTGAATAAACAGCCGGAATCAGTGAAATAATCAGAAGAAATGTGAAAAACCTTGCCGTGAATGAAAAATTGCAAACCATGTGAACCTCCTTCTTTATGATGAATCTAACTTTGGTAAACACCCTTTAATCGTTGAGAAATAGTTGAAATTAGTCCTTCAGGCAACGCACAGAGAACCCCAGGCTTTTTCCATAGCTGTACGCGCCTGTATAGTTAGCAATAGATGTCATGTACCTGGTCCAGGCCATGTAAGGATTCATCTCCGAGCAGCTCCACCAGCCACCGTAGCTGCCAAAGTGGTTAAATTCTCCGGTGATGCCGCGATAGCTACCCGGCAGGGCTGTAAACCCTGATTGGTTTGTTGCACCCGTATTTGGATTTTGCCAATGCCCTGACCCGGTTTCTTTTAGTTTCCCACCGGCCACTTTGAAACCTCCCAGAAAGGTTGTAAGTGTAGTCCATTCAGCGTCTGTGGGAAGATGCCAGCCCGATGGACAGACCCCGCGGGGATCTGTAGCAGCATACCAGGTATATAATCTTCCATAAACTGCGACATTACCTTCATCTCCATTAGATGCCCACTGGTATTTTGGAGCATTTTCGCCCGAGATATCCAGGGTGCCAGGATTGGTTGTTGTAATGATCTCTCCGTTGCGATACCTGGAAACTTTCAGGTTTTCTTTCATCCAGACCTGAGTGCCAATGCGTACAGTCTGGTAAACATTCCCATCCCGATCCGTCACTGAAGCCTTCTGCTGGGCGTATAGACCGGTGAGTCCAACGAAAAATAAAATCAATGTGAATAATTTGAATTTGGGAAGTCGCATGTTTATCCGGTGTTTTAAATTAAACATTAAAAACGTTTGATAAAAGTATTGAATTAAATCTCATTAGCCAGCGGACAATTAAAAATGGATCATTTCACGTTAATTCCATTAATTCTAGATAGCTTTACTGCAGAACAACCCTATCAAAAACATTGCTTATGAACTTTAAAACCAATGGAGAGCTTCTTATTGAGTTGCAGAAATTAAAGCAGGAGAACGCTGAAATAAAGGCTCTACACGATGATATTGTTGCTCAGATCAGACGCCAAGTTGTGATTGTGGAACAAACCATTAAAAATTTTGAAACCTTTTTTAACACCATCAACGATTTTCTTTTTGTTTTAGACCAAAAGGGCCATATAATTTATACCAATAATACTGTAACCAACCGTTTAGGTTACACCCGGGAACAATTATCGGGAAACCCCGTTGTTATGGTCCATCCACCTGAACGGCGCGATGAAGCCGGACGCATGATCGCAGAAATTCTAAGCGGATTGACTGAGTTTTGCCATGTCCCGATTATGACCAAATCAGGAATTCAAATTCCGGTAGAAACCAGAGTCTCCTATGGATTTTGGGATGGCAAACCTGCAATTTTTAGCGTCTCAAAGGACATTTCAAAAGCTAAATTTTCAGAAGAAAAGTTTTCGAAAGTATTTTATCTCAATCCTTCGGTGTGTGGGTTAAGCGACCTGGATACCGGTAAGTATGTGGAGATTAATGATCGTTTTCACACGTTACTTGGATTTGAAAAGAACGAAGTAATTGGTAAAACAGCCATCGATTTAGGCCTGTTGACCGAACAAACCATCCGTGAAGTAATGCTCAAATCCGATGTTGACGGAAAGGTAACCAATGTTGAAGTGGATTTAAGAGCCAAGAATGGTGCTATTAAACAGGTTCTGTTATCCTCGGAAAATATTTATGTCCAAGATAAAAGATATAAGTACACCGTTGTTCACGACGTAACAGAACTCAAAAAGACAGCACAGGAGTTAATCAAGGCCAAAGAAAAAGCGGTAGAAAGCGAAGCTCAATTCAGACTGATTTTCGAAAATAGTTTGGATGCCATTATTTGGACAGAAGCAAAAACAGGAAAAATTATAGCCTGCAATCCGGCTGCGTTACTTTTGAGCGAATATACCAGAGAAGAATTAATCGGACAGTTGTTTACGATCATACTCCCACCGCAAGGACGTGAGGAAATTGTATCTGATTACCAAAAACATCAACAAGCCAAAGGGGTAAAATCTTTAGAATTTAAAATAATTACCAAATCCGGAGAAATAAAAGATGTCGCACTTTCGGGTACAAACATTGAAATTAATGGACAAGAAATAAGTCAGGGAATTTTTAATGATATTACCGATCGCAAACAAAAAGAACAAGAACTGATCCTCTCCAAGGAGCAAGCCGAAGAAAGCGACCGGTTGAAATCTGCATTCCTTGCCAATATGAGCCATGAAATCCGTACACCCATGAACGGTATTTTAGGTTTTGCTGATTTACTGAAAAACTCCAAATTGTCCGGGCAGGAGCAACAGGAATATATCCGAGTTATCGAACGTAGCGGACATCGAATGCTCAATATTATCAACGATATTGTGGATATTTCAAAATTAGAATCAGGTCAGACCAAGGTAAATGTTGGGGAGTCGGATATCAACCAGCAGATTGAATATCTATATTCCTTTTTCAAACCTGAGGTTGAGCAAAAAGCCATGCAGCTTCACTTTAAAAATGGATTGCCTTCAAGCGAATCCGTCATTCAGACCGCTCGTGAAAAAGTCTTTGCAATTCTTACCAACCTTATTAAAAATGCCATCAAATACAGCGATCGGGGGAATATTGAATTTGGCTATGAGAAAAAAGGGCTCTATCTTGAGTTTTTTGTAAAAGACCAGGGTATAGGAATTCCGAAACTGAGGCAGGAAGCCATTTTTGAACGTTTTATACAGGCTGATATCGGTGATAAAAGAGCTTTTCAGGGCGCAGGGCTGGGTTTAGCCATTACCAAAGGGTATGTGGAAATGTTGGGTGGAAAAATTTGGGTAGAAAGCCATCCAGGGAAAGGCTCAACATTTTATTTCACCCTGCCCTTTAAGACTCCGGCCAAAGATGAAGTTGAAAGCGAAAAAATTAGTCCGCCTCAGACACCTGAGAATCGGGTAAGAAAAATGAATATATTGATCGCCGAAGACGACGATACTTCGGAAATGCTAATTTCAGCTACGGTGAAAACAATGACCAACAGATTGTTCAACGTAAGTACTGGAATTGAAGCGGTTAAAATTTGCAGGCAGAATCCGGATATTGAATTGATACTGATGGATATTCAGATGCCGGAAATGGACGGTTATGAAGCTACCCGGCAGATCAGACAATTTAATCCTGATATTATTATTATCGCACAAACAGCTTTTGCACTTGTAGGAGACCGGGAGAAGGCTCTTGCAGCAGGGTGTACTGATTATATTGCAAAACCCGTGAATCTGAATGAATTAATCGCTCTAATCCAAAAGTATTTTCACTGACGTAAAAATGGCCATTGCCAACCATCGGCGTTCGGGTGACCAGAGCGGGCCGCATTATCAGGGTGGGAGCAATCATACATCCACAAATTACAAGGGAGAGCGAATAATCGGGACATTTGCCTGACCTAAGTCGATTATATGCTGATAATCTACGGATTAGAAGATTTTTTAGATTATAGCACCCGCATGATTTCGATATTTAACTTGCGTTTAATCCCCCTTTGGGCCCACCAATCTGACGCCAGCAAAGGTCATATATACCTTAAATAAAGGCTGGTGTCAGGCTAATCCCCCCGGGGACGAACAGATAACAATGAAAAGAAACAGTATAAACCTTATAAATATACTATAGCATTGATTGTCTGGCACTTAATTGAAATTAATTCGTTGACACCCTTGTTTTTTAACTGTTAATAACAACCAGACACTTTTGCCTATAAATCACCGGGAGCCAATAAAAGGTACACAGAGGTATTTTATGTTAGGATCAGAAAAAGCAAATATTGATTGAAGGGCAGTATACCATGGCCAGCTGGAATCCATAAAAAAGCAGACTTTAATATCTAACCGATAATAACCATAGGACAGCGAGATATTAAAAATTAATTTATCTTCGTCTTACCAATATTTGGATCAATATTTGATTCAGAATAACCTGATTAAAGGTGCAAACCGATCTCATTTTGTCAGAACGACCTATTTAAAATTTGTTTTGCTATGAAAATACTTATTCTGTCTCTTATCCTGCTTTGTGCAGTTGCCAAATTATACGCTCAGAAGAAGTATGATATCACCCTGATAGCAAGTCCTCAGGTGTCGTGGATGGCATCGGATTCAAAGTATATCCATAGTGGTAAGAGCCTTTTGGGATATGATTTAGGTGTGGAAGGAGATTTTTTTCTGCATTCGGATACTTATTTAATTGTTACCGGTATGACCTTAAGTACCGTAGGAGGATCGCTGGTTTATAACAGACCAATGCCATTTGATGGGAAGGTTCTTCGTAGTGGTACCACTGTTGATTATTACCTTACCGATCTTGAGTTTCCCCTGGCTTTAAAAATGCGTACCAGAAATTTTAGCCGGGTTCGTTATTTTGCCCAGTATGGTATTACGAACTGGGTCAATCTGAGAACCAAAGCTACGGCCAGCGATACCATCTTCCAGAAGCAGGTAGTTAAGCATGAAGTACGGTTTTATAATATTGGGCTCAATATTGGAACGGGAGTAGATTATGATCTGGGTCATGGAAATGGTTTAACCGCGGGACTGGTGTATTGTGTTGGATTTAGCGACACTACGACCAAAAGCAGACAAAAGAACAATACTTCACTGAACATCTTACGACTCAGAGTGGGTTATGTCTTTTAGGATATTGTGAACCACGCGGTTATTAAGATTAGGGTTCTTCGCAGCATTGAAGAAATCAATTGATACTTTTCTGAATTATAATACCGTGTTATTAATGGTAGTAACGTGAGAATTTACGTAGAGATGCGATTGATCGCGTCTCTACGTAAACGGATTAATTCGATTTCACGAGCAGCTTTTTGGTTTCCAGGGCTTTGATAGCCTCCTGGAGGGTTGCATCAATTTTGCTGATCACCGAGTAAAAGCCTACCTCCCCGATAATATTCCGGGCTATGTAAGCCATCAACTGGGCCTCAATGATTTTTCCGGATAGCGCCAGTCCTTTTGCATCGGCAGTAATACCTTGCTTTGCTGAGTATTCAGCAAACTTGGAGAGGATATTTCTTTTTATCAGGTAATCTTCAAACTCCTTACCCGTTTTGAGCTTACCAAGTTCTGAGCGGTTTTTATCTGAAAAGTCGAAGGCAAACTGATAGACAAGTCCTTTCATAACCACTTTTGAATAATAGGGTGACATTCCTGAAGTATCGGCGGCAATAAAGATATCGGGCATAATTCCGCCACCGCCATAGACAACCCTTTTATTCCGGGTATAATACTTATGCGTATCCGCATAACGAATGCTATCCTTTTGTTCGAGTTCCCCGTGCGCATAGCGGCGTTTCAGGTCACCATAATAATCTTCGATTCCATTTTTATACGACTTTTGGATGCATCGGCCTGAAGGGGTGTAATATCTTGCAACAGTGAGGCGCATAGCGGATCCGTCAAAGAACGGAACCTGTTCCTGAACCAGTCCCTTACCGAAGGTACGGCGTCCGATAATTGTTCCCCGGTCGTTGTCCTGGATCGCGCCTGCAAAGATTTCGCTTGCAGAGGCAGAATATTCGTCCACAAGGACGATCACCTTTTTACCCAGATAGGTCCCTTTCTTTTCGGCATTAAAAGTTCTTTTCGGCTGGGTACGCCCTTCGGTATAGACGACCAGATCTCCGTCATCCAGGAATTCGTTTACCATTTTTATCACGGCCTGCAAATAGCCGCCCGGATTTCCGCGTAAATCGATAATAAGCTGATCAGCTCCGGCTTTATCAAGTTTGTCAATTCCGTTCATGAATTCCTCATAAGTTTTCTCTGCAAACCGGCCTACCTTGATGTATCCGGTATTGGCGTTAATCATGTAGTTCACATCTACACTATTCAATGGTATTTCGCCCCGCTTAATATCGAATGCGATGAGTTCGGGAAATCCCTTACGGGCAATACTCACTTTGACATGAGTATCCTTCACTCCGCGTAGTTTCTTAAGCACCTTTTCATTGGTGACTTTGACTCCGGCGATAATGGTATCATTGACTTTTACGATCCGGTCGCCTGCCCTGATTCCCAGTTTTTGTGAAGGTCCACCGGAAATGACATCGATCACCATGATCGTATCGCTCTGAATGGAGAACTGAACCCCAATACCGCTAAAGTTCCCGGACATCTCTTCACTCACCTCCTGCATATCCCTTGCCGGAATATAAACGGTGTGGGGGTCAAGCTGTTTAAGGATTTCAGGAATTGCTGTTTCCATAAGCCTTTTGGCATCAACGGTATCCACGTAGTTCTTCTCAATCAGATTCAGGATCATGCCCACCTTATTTGCCCCGTTGACAAATACAGTCCTGGTATTTAATTGTTTCCGGTTTTGCAGTTTTTCCCCAAGCAAAATACCTAATGCGATGGCGATAACCAGTAAGGCCGGTAGCCAAATCATTATTCTTCTAGTTCTGTTATCCATTTTATTTAATTAATGCAATTTTAAAAATCTGTAAGATATTCAATGTTTATCCGGATGATTAAATGATTCCGGAATATCCAGCCTTCCTAAAGGACCACCTTTACCACCTCTACCTTTGCTCTTTCAAGCAACTCGACCCCGTCATTCATATGGTAGGCTTCCGAGAAAACCACTCTCCGGATACCCGCCTGGATGATTAATTTTGCACATTCCAGACATGGCGATGAAGTGACATAGAGTGTTGCCCCTTCGCTGCTGTTATGCGATTTTGCAATTTTAGTAATTGCATTTGCTTCAGCATGAAGGACATATGGTTTAGTTTTGTTATTTTCATCTTCACAAATATTCTCAAAGCCTGAAGGTGTCCCATTATACCCATCGGAAATAATCATCTTGTCCTTTACGAGCAGTGCTCCAACCTGACGGCGGATGCAATAAGAATTCCCGGCCCAAACCATGGCCATTCTCAGATAACGTTCATCTAACTTCAATTGTTTTTCGACAGTTGGGGTCAACATAACCATTCAGCTTTATATTGCCGCCAAAATTAGCAGAAAATGTCACTTAATTAATGATCTTCTTTTGTTAACAATGCATAAAATCAAAGGATCAATTAAACCAATAGGAGATCTTTAGCACAATTGCCCGGTTTTTCACCTTCATGACTCCCGGGAAATAGTTATCGGTATAGACCAGAAAGATGTCTGAAACCGGTTTGTACCGCCACTGAAACCTTGCATTGAGATTCAGATTATCGGATTGCTGATTATACTGGACATAAGTGGTAAAGAACAGCGTATTGGTAAAAGTCACGTCGAGTTTGGGTCCCACCTCCCAAAATCCGGTATGTTGCCACGGGGAAGGCAACAGAAGATCGTTGTAGGTATATACCATCGAGATATTTCCGTAAGGCTGAAAACGGTAATTGAATGATCCCTGTGCGTACCATCGTTTGCCGTTGTAAAAGCCGCCGTAACCGGTCGTAAAATCATATTTAAGACTTTTCCGGTTGTCGGAAACGAATTGTGCCGAACATTCATTCCAGTTGTATCCGGTTCCTGAAAGAAGATAGTTGGTTCCTAAATTTGTAGGATCAAAATTCTGCTGCAGCAAAATATAGTGGTTATACCCTTTCAGATCGATGCGCGCCCGGCTCTTGAAGATGAAGAAATAATCGAATCCCACGTTCCGGTCGGTAATCTGTGTATTCCCGGGCAAATAAAAATTATTGATTTCGCTGAGAAATCCGTGGTATTCGAGCAGGTTGTTTTTGGGATAGAACTTCAGTGTGACCCTCGGATTAAATTCCAGGAAGTTGATGCGCGGAACAAATCCTGTCTCCGCATTAAAATCTTTTCCGACATAAAGCTGGATGAATTCGAGCAGGTAATTCTTGCGGGAATAGGCGACGTTAAATCCCTGGGTGAATTCCTGTCCGGAGGTGGCATGCGGGGTAAATGATTTTTGGGTAAACAGTTTACCGGTCAGAAAATTATCCCGGCTTGCCAGGTTGTATTCGATTCCTGCAACCCGGTTATAGCTGTTTCCATGCCATGCTGCCGGGATATCGAGGTGTTCCTTATTGACGAAGATCAACCCGAAGCTCGACCGTGAAAAAACCTTTTTCTGAACCGTTGCCACGAAAAAATTCCGTGCCAGGGTATCGCCTGTCTTTCCTGTTTGCATATCCATAACCCCGAGTCGCCAGTCGTTTCCGATCTTACCGCTCAACCGGGCTCCTGCATTGACGGGTGCATCCAGTCCGATTCGGCGGGAAAAGAAGGGATTGATGTTTGCGTTCCCGAAATTGCCAAAGAGACCGCTGTTTTCGAGGAAGAATTGTCTTTTCTCTGGATAATAGAGTTCGAAGCGCTGCAGATTGGTCACCTGATCATCGACATCTGCCTGGGAGAAATCGGGATTTACCGTGAGGTCCAGGTTTAAAGCCGAGGATAAGCCAAGTTTGGCATCAAAACCAAAATTCTTATTGTAAAGTCGTTTTTGTCCGTTTTCGAAATCACGGGATACACCGCCTAAAGCGTATGGAATCAGGGCGAGCCGAAGACCCGATTCGGGTGGTGGAGTCTCCCATTTTACCTGACCCGCGTAGGCCAGCGAGGCGGTCGGGAATTGTCGCGGCACAGGTGCCCAGGCCGATTTCTCATTCAGTTTGAGGTCTTGTCGCGAAAATTGAATATTCCAGTGATCAATTCCCTTTTTATACCGTATGGATTTAAAAGGAATTCTCATTTCGGTGATCCACTTATCAGGATAGTTTTTCGTTTTGGATTCCCATTTGCAGTCCCACATGAGGTTTACGCCCTGACCTTTGTCCATAGTGCCGTCCCATAGTGCACCGGCCGCATTCACCCCGAATGAGTACCCGGTTGTCTGGTCGTTGAAGGAGTCGATAAAAACAAGGAAATTGTCGTTATTGGCGAATACAAAATCCTTTCGAAGCGATTCAACAGGCCGTTTCCCGGGAATGGTGTCGTGAAAAATGATGGCAAGATAGAACGCCTTATCATCATAGACCATCCTGATCTCCGATTTTGCAACACTGTGCCCCGTATCGTAAGGAAGGACCATATAGAAATCGTTTGCCACCTCTGCCTTCAGCCAGTCGGCTTCATCAATGATTCCATCCAGTTTGATCGCTCCTGTGATTTTCCTGGCATGAATTACAAATCGCTGGTTGACTGTCCCTAATAGCATATGGGTATTCTTTTTGGAAACAGAGAAGATCTCCATATCCACCGAGGATGGAAGGTTATTGGCTTTGAGTAAGGAACAGAAAAGCAAAAACAGCAGGAATGTCAAAATCGGACAACGAACAAACATGATCTGAGTGTTGAAAGGCCGAAGATAGGAAAATAAGTTTGTGTCGACGGGATAAACCGGGGGCGGGGGAAAATTTTATTCATGATCTAAATGAAGCATAAACTTTCAGCCGCGAAGCGGGTAAATTTCAATAACCCCCGGTGGAGATTATTGCCTGACCGGGAGTTGGATAAAGGGAGAAAATATTAATGGTCGGATTCAACCCCTTCGGGGCTGAGGCTTTGCATGCCTTTATCCGTGGGTTGAACCCACGGTTATTGAGATACCCGCTCTTTCAGAGCTTCCTAAAGACAAGAATATTACCATCGTCTTTATTATTGATTTTTGAATGAAGCATAAACCTTCAGCCGCGAAGCGGGTGAATTTCAATAACCCCCGGTGGAGATTATTGCCTGACCGGGAGTTGGATAAAGGGAGAAAATATCAT
>CAIXZH010000062.1 GCA_903923905.1 uncultured Bacteroidia bacterium | reverse complement strand
GACTGTAGTTACGAAGCTGCATCTCCTGAATAAGCTTCTCGATCAGAGGTGATTCTTTTTTTTCATGATGGTAAATTTTAAAATTTGCACTTTAAAATTACCAAAATCAACATTTACCGCATTAGCGGTTTAGTTCAACTAATTTATACCCGAAACATCCCTTCCCCATTGCTTCCACCGGTCTTCGGCTATCCGAAAAGAGATTGCGCATTATTTTTTATTAATTCTTAATCATCCTTAGTATCCAAAACGCAATTCAAATTTTCAATAACCGGTGCGCTAAATTTGATCGGCAACCTCAACCTGCCGTAATTTCACAGCCTTGTGAATTAACCTTTCAGTACCCTTAAAGCCAACTCAAATTTATCAATATAAATTTAAATACGATTAACGAAACAAAATTAATTCGTTGTTTTTTAGCCTGTTTTGACCGAATAATCATTGGGGTGATTCACTTATTCATTGATTTGGCAGATGTATCTCTTTTGGCTACAGGTGTGGTTGATTGACTAATAAGTGCTATTACCCCCTTGTTTGCAACGAGGGGGTAATAGACTGTAGTTTGTAACTCCTATCCCCCTCGTTTGCAACGAGGGGGTGATGGACTGGAGTTTGCAACTCAGATTCTTTTATGATTCATTTTCAAAATATATTTAGTATTTTAATATCGTTAAAAACGATTAACCATCTACCCCTCGTTGCAAACGAGGGGTAGAAAAGGATTGTCTAATTAGCCGCTATAGTGGCCTGGGGAACAACTTCCTTCCCGCGCCCTGTGTAATTTACAATGGCCCGGGCATTTTTGTATGCCTTGTAAAAATCAGGGTTGCTATCCTGGAATAATAACATCAAAACATCAATCTCATCTCTAAGTAACTTTTCCTGTGCCGCAAAAGTACTTTCGATATTGTCGGTAGAGGTTTTGGATAAGGAGGTGGCGACTCTCTTTTTCGGAATAGCCAGGGCAAATTCCGTAAGTAATTGTTCCATCCCCTTTAATTCTGCATCACCGATAAAGTAGCGAACCATATCGTCCTTATGGGCAACTGCCATTTCATACAGCAACATTCCAATATCGTATAATACCGAATCTGCTACCCTTAACAAATCTGAACGGTTATAATCAGCCTTAGCTTTAATTTCCTCATCATTCACCAATGTGGCATAACCTTTTAAAGCAGCTGAAAACTTAATGATCATCTGAAAGAGTTTCTCGCGTTTGACTTTTTTGTTCATTGTCAAACCTGTAGTTTTAGCCTCCTGAACCTGCCTGTTCTGATTAATAATCAACTGTCCCGATTTAAATCGTTCCATAGCTGCTGCAAGATCGTTTAATGAGCTTACCAGAGCAGAATTTTCGTCGAGCACCGCAACAACAGATCCAAACATTCTCCATTTGTTCAATTGTCGTTTATTCATACTGGCAAAATTTATTAGTTAATAATATGCACTTATACAGTGCGTTATTTTCACTTTATAAGTTACGACAAAAATTTTAAAAAAAATAGACTATTTTTCCTGTTTTTGAGGTGTCCTAAATCAATCGTAACACTCAATTAATCAAATACAAATCCGTCATAAACGGTTAATGACAGATAAAGCGTAAGGTAAAACCTTCGTGTTTTGGTAAAACACCCGCTTTGGGCAGATTAAAATAGTTGAATTTGAGGGCTGTCCAAGGCTGTTTTATTTCCGGAAAATGGTAACTTATCACCAACTTACCAGGTAAAAATGTAAATCCTCAGTATATGGTTGTCAAACAATTATGCTTGGGTGTCAGCGGGCATTGTAAACGTCTCAATGCAAAATGCAACGGTGTCAGCGGGCCTTGTGAAGGTGTCAATGAATAATGTAACGGTGTCAGCGGGCATTGTAAAGGTTTCTTTGCATCATGTAACGGTGTCAGCGGGTATTGTGAAGGTCTCAATGCATAATGCAATGGTGTCAGCGGGCATTGCAAGACTGTAAATTGATATTGTGATCTGACCCCACCCCGGCCCTCACCAAAGGTGAGGGTGACTTAAAATGAACTTAATCTTCTGATTTAAATGGTTTAGAAAAGCAGGGGAAAAGGAAGAGCAAGGTGATGAAAAATCAATTAATAGGGATTTATTCGTATATTCATATTTTAACAACGAAGAATGGGAGCAATGAGAAGAAATCGTTGTGTCAGCTCGGACCCCACACCGGCCCTCCCCGAAGGTAAAGGTGACTTAAAACAGGAATCTCTTGCACATACATACAATACCCTGGAATGCCATACAGACGAAAATAGTGGACAAAAGCCTGGTTACATAACTGCAAATCCCTATTCCTATCCGATAATTAAAGATTACAGAAAAGATTTAAAAGATCATCAAACCGAAGCAGAACAACTGCTTTGGCAATTTATTCGGAATAATAAAATCGGTCATAAAATCCGACGCCAGCATATTATTGGAGACTTTATTGTTGATTTTGTCTGCCTTCCCAAAAAGTTGGTAATTGAATTGGATGGTGAAATACATCAGTTTGAGAAAGAGAAAGACAAAATTCGGACTATTCATCTGAATAATCACGGATTTGAAGTAATCAGATTCACTAATGATGAAATTCTGAGTTCGCCTGAAAAAGCAGTTCAAAGAATAAAAATTCATCTGGACAAACGAACAGAATAAATTGGACAAAATTCAATATTGCACGGACTTGCCCCCGCCTTTGGAGGGGGTTGGGGGAGGTCAGGGGTTAGGGGAGGTCCCACAAAAGGAATTCATTGACCCCACCCCGTCCCTCCCCGATGGAGAGGGTGACTTAAATCCGAATTGTATTCCACTGACAGAATCTCTAAACAACTGCACAAATTCTTGCCCCCTCCGGAGGGGGTTGGGGGAGGTCAGGGGTTAGGGGAGTTCACACAAAAGGAATTCATTGACCCCACCCCGTCCCTCACAGATGGAGAGGGTGACTTAAGGTTAAGATTAAGAATAAAAAAGGTGCCTCTCAGCACCTTTTTTATTCTTAATCGTTCGAATGAACCTATTTTTTATTCAGATTTGCCTGGGCAGCAGCCAAACGGGCAATCGGTACCCTGAATGGCGAACAACTTACATAGTCAAGACCTGCTCCATCGCAAAATTCAACTGAGCTTGGTTCGCCACCATGTTCGCCGCAAATACCCAGTTTAATATCGGGACGGGTTGAACGTCCTTTGGCAACTGCCATCTCAATCAACTGACCAACACCATGACGATCCAAAACCTGGAAAGGATCCTGTTTCAGAATTCCCTTGTCGAGATATGCAGGTAAGAATTTACCGGCGTCATCGCGCGAGAAGCCCATAGTCATCTGAGTAAGGTCATTGGTTCCGAAAGAGAAGAATTGAGCCTCTTTGGCAATTCCTTCAGCAGTCAGCGCTGCACGGGGAACTTCAATCATTGTTCCAACAAGATACTCGATCCTGTCACCACGCTCTGCAAATACCTTTTCTGCGGTAGAATTGATAATGTCAGCCTGGTTTTTAAATTCGGCAACCGTACCGATCAAAGGTACCATGATTTCAGGACGGGCATCAACACCCTTGGCCTTCAGATTCATTGCAGC
Organism: uncultured Bacteroidia bacterium; assembly: GCA_903923905.1. Classification (GTDB taxonomy): domain Bacteria; phylum Bacteroidota; class Bacteroidia; order Bacteroidales; family Prolixibacteraceae; genus JAAFHB01. The sequence goes on along the minus strand of CAIXZH010000062.1, from coordinate 48,473 downwards.
CTCAATGATGGCACGTGCCTGCATCTCGGTTATTTCAGGATAGGTGATCCCAAGGCGGCAACCGCGGTGACCTAACATCGGATTGAACTCTTCCAGTTCAGCCACTTTAATGCGAATCTGATCGATAGAGATTCCCATCTCATCGGCGAGTTCTTTTTGGGTAGCTTGCTGGTGAGGCACAAATTCGTGTAACGGTGGATCGAGCAGACGAACAGTCACTCCATATCCTGCCATTGCCTCAAAAATTCCTTCGAAATCTGAACGTTGATAAGGCAATAATTTAGCCAAAGCCAGTTTACGTCCCTTTTCGTCAGACGAAAGAATCATTTCGCGCATAGCCTTGATACGTTCACCTTCAAAGAACATATGTTCCGTGCGGCAAAGTCCAATCCCTTTTGCACCAAACTGACGGGCAATTGCGGCGTCTTTTGGGGTATCGGCATTGGTACGGACCTTCATGCGGGTATATTTATCGGAAAGCTCCATCAATTTAGCAAAATCACTGCTTAATGCGGCTTCCTGAGTCTTTACTTTTCCTTCATAAACCTCACCTGTTGAACCATTTAATGAAATCCAGTCACCCTCTTTGTAGATAGTTCCACTTGCTTTACAGGTTCTGGTTTTGTAGTCGATCTGCATGGACCCGGCACCCGAAACACAACATTTACCCATTCCGCGGGCAACAACAGCAGCGTGTGAGGTCATACCTCCACGGGCAGTGAGGATTCCCCGGGCAATTACCATCCCTTCGAGATCTTCAGGAGATGTTTCAATACGGACAAGGATAGAATTTTCGAATTTCCCCGCTTCATCCGCAAAGAAAACGATCTGACCGGTAGCAGCACCCGGAGAGGCAGGTAGCCCTTTGGCAATAACCTTGGTAGACAATAACGCTTCTGTTTCAAATACCGGGTGGAGCAATTCATCCAGTTTATTTGGTTCAACACGCATTAACGCTGTTTTTTCATCGATAAAGCCGGATGCCAGCATATCAACTGCCATCTTCACCATCGCAGCACCTGTGCGTTTCCCGTTACGGGTCTGGAGCAGCCAAAGCTTGCCATCCTGAATTGTAAACTCGATATCCTGCATGTCGCGGTAATGATCTTCAAGCTTCTGCTGAATCACCATTAATTCGGCATAGGCAACAGGCATCGATTCTTCGAGTGAAGGATATTTTGAAGCACGTTCCTCTTCGCTGACATTCTGCAATGCAGCCCAGCGGTGTGAACCTTCGAGTGTAATTTCCTGAGGTGTACGGATACCGGCTACAACATCTTCGCCCTGGGCATTAATCAGGTATTCACCGTTGAAAATATCTTCCCCGGTGGAGGCGTCACGTGTAAAGGCCACACCGGTTGCAGAGTTGTTCCCCATGTTTCCAAAGACCATTGCCTGAACATTGACCGCTGTTCCCCATTCAACAGGGATGCCATGAAGTTTCCGGTAGTAGATCGCCCGGTCATTCATCCAGCTTTCAAAAACAGCTCCCACTGAACCCCATAATTGTTCCCATGGATCAGAAGGAAATTCGTTACCGGTTTTCGCTAAAACAGCCTGTTTGAAACGGGTAACAAGCGATTTAAGATCGGCTACATTAAACTCGGTATCCTGTTTGATCCCGCGCTCCTCTTTTAGTCCTTCGATGATCTCTTCAAAAGGATCAATATCTTCTTTACTATGTGGTTTTAAGCCCAATACAACATCTCCATACATTTGGACAAACCGGCGGTAAGAATCCCATGCAAAACGCTCATTCCCCGATTTTTTGGCAATCCCCTCAACAGCCAGGTCGTTTAACCCAAGATTGAGGATTGTATCCATCATTCCAGGCATGGAAGCCCTTGCTCCTGAACGGACAGACATTAAACAAGGATTTTCTTTGGAGCCGAATTTGGTGTTGGTAAGTTTCTCTACATCAGCCACAGCATCCTGCACTTCCTTTTTGATCATCTCGAAGGCCGCGTCTCTCCCCTTCTCAACAAAAACAGTACAAACCTCGGTGGTAATTGTGAATCCCGGAGGAACGGGAACACCAATCAGATTCATCTCTGCGAGGTTGGCACCTTTACCTCCGAGGAGATTCTTCATCCCTGCTCCGCCTTCAGCCTGTCCATTTCCGAATGTATAAACGTACTTGGTCATAATTAAAGTAATTAATTTAGGAATATTAATAAAGTAGTAATTTGGGCAGCAAATTTAAAGTTATTTTTCAATTCTTTGAATGACGATCGTCAGATGTTTCGATTTTGTATCCATTAAAAGATAATTTTGCAAAAAAAATATGCAGCTTATGAGGATATGTTTGATCGGAACAGGAAACCTTGCTACTCAACTTGGAATGGCTCTTTCAGAAAAGGGGCACCAGATTGTGCAGGTTTGGTCGCAAACGTCGAACAGTGCAGCACAATTGGCCCTGAAACTCAACTGTTCATTTACGACAGATACAGACTCAATAACTTCTGATACTGGTATTTACATAATTGCCATTAATGATCAGGAGATTTCAAATCTACTAGCCAGAAAACATTGGGGCAAGATTTTAGTTGTTCATACCTCAGGTAGTACCCCAATGGATATTCTGGCCCCCTATTGTGAGAATTTTGGGGTGTTTTATCCTTTCCAAACCTTTAGCAGGGACAAAAAAGTTGATTTCAATCAGGTTCCATTTTGTATTGAAGCCAATACCCCTCAAAATCTTGAAGTTCTGAACCAACTGGCGATGTCCTTATCACAGAATATCAGGCATCTCGATTCACTCCAAAGACAACAGATCCACCTTGCAGCCGTTTTTGCCTGCAATTTTGTAAATCACTTTTATGCAGTCGGGAAAGAGTTATTGCAGGAAAAAGGGATTGATTTTGAGCTCCTCAAACCGCTGATCCTGGAAACTGCCCAAAAGGCGTTGGAACAAGCTCCCGAAACGGCCCAAACAGGTCCAGCAATCAGAAATGACAGAGCAACCATGGAGAAGCACCTTGAAATGTTGGCCGGTCATCCTGATCTCAAAGATCTATATGCACAGATCAGTCAAAGAATAATTCAAACATATAAAAAATAAGAATGGCGTTTTTTAAAGAAGAATTGACAAAAGTTAAAGCATTTGTATTTGATATAGATGGCGTTATATCAACAGCGACCCAGGTACTCTCTCCCGAAGGAGATACGGTAAGGACTTCAAACCTGAAGGATGGTTTCGCATTAATGTATGCGATCAGAATCGGCTATCCGGTTTGCGTAATAACAGGAGGGAAAACAATTGACGTTATAAACCGATGTGAAAAAGTAGGCATTAAAGACTTATACACAGGATCTTTAAAAAAACTGCCCTGCTTAATCGATTTTCTGGAAAAGAATAATCTCGAATCAGATGAGGTGATGTATATGGGTGACGACCTTCCCGACTATCCGGTCATGATGGCGGTTGGGGTTCCGGTATGCCCAAGAGACGCAGCACATGAAATTAAAGCAATCTCCCACTATATTTCAGATAAGGACGGCGGTCACGGATGCGTTCGGGATGTGCTTGAACAGGTGCTCCGGGCCCAGGGAAAGTGGATCGATTGTGAAACGATGAACTGGGAATTGTTTTAATGTTTACAGACTATAAAATAATACTTGCCTCGAAATCGCCACGGCGCAGACAGCTGCTAGAAGGATTGGATATTCCTTTTGAGGTGGTTATCCATGATGTTGATGAGGTTTTCCCTGAGGGATTACCCATGGCAGAGATTCCTGTCTACCTCGCAAAACTGAAAGCCGAACCTTTTGCTGAGGAGCTGAGCCATGATGCCCTGGTCATTACGGCCGATACCATCGTCTGGGTTGAAGGGACCGTGCTGGGCAAACCAAATGATTATGAGCATGCCATTGAAATGCTGAGACAATTATCGGGAAAAAAACATGTGGTGATCACCGGAGTTTGCCTGACTTCCAGGGAGAAACAAGTCACCTTTTCAGCAACTACAGATGTCTATTTCAAGGATCTGTCTGATGAGGAGATCGATTATTATCTCCAAAATTATCGTCCGTATGATAAGGCAGGATCCTATGGTGTGCAGGAGTGGATTGGATATATCGCGATTACACGCATAGTGGGGTCATATTTTAATGTGATGGGACTGCCGGTTCAAAGGTTATACGAAGAGCTGTTGAAATTCTAAAATCAAAAAAGGAAAAATTCAATTTAAAATGCAAAATTCAAAGTGAAAAGTGTAAAGTGAAAACAAGATGACGATTAATAATCATATCTATATCAAGATGTTAAGGCAACTATTCATTTTAACTGGACTAATGGTTACATCCTTGTGTGTGTCCGCGAAGGAGGGGATGTGGATTCCCACACTGCTTCAAAAATACAATATCGAAGAGATGGCTCAAATGGGATTTAAACTCTCGGCAGAGGATGTTTACAGTGTGAATCACGCAAGCCTGAAAGATGCCGTTGTCCTGTTTGGGAGCGGCTGCACCGGCGGAATAATCTCTGATGACGGATTATTGATCACCAATCATCATTGTGGCTTTAGCCAGATTCAGAAACACAGCTCCGTTGAACACGATTTCCTCACGGACGGGTTCTGGGCTAAGAACCGTTCAGAAGAACTTTCCAATCCGGGTCTGACCGTTCAGTTCCTCGTGAAAATGGAAGATATTACCTCAAAGCTTATTAAACAGGTAAACGGAAACCCGGATCTGACAGCCGGGATGGATACTACGAAACAGAACTTTGAAAAAATTAAAAAGGAGTATCTCACAGGAACGACTTATTCTGCCGACATCAAACCATTATTTAATGGAAATCAATATTTTATCTATATCTACGAAGTTTTTAAAGATATCCGGTTAGTGGGTGCTCCTCCGGTTTCGATCGGAAAATTTGGCGGGGATACAGACAACTGGATTTGGCCACGCCATACCGGCGACTTTTCGCTTTTCAGGATCTATGCCGGGAAAAACAATCAGCCAGCCCCCTATTCACCCGACAATGTGCCCTACCATCCTAAAAAATTCTTTTCGATTAATTTAAAAGGGTGCAAAGAGGGCGATTTTACGATGGTCTTTGGCTATCCCGGAACCACACAGCGAAATCTCCCCTCGCAGGGAATCAGTCTGATCATGAATCAAAGCGATCCGGCAAGAGTAGCGGTGAGGACGGCAAAATTGGATATTTGGGCAGAACAGATGAAAACCGATCCTAAAATAAGGATCCAATATGCCAATAAATATGTTTCGGCAGCAAACGCCTGGAAAAAATGGCAGGGTGAAGTTAAAGGGCTGAAACGGCTGGATGCGATCAGTCTTAAGAAGACCGGGGAGGCAGAATTTCAAAAATGGATGGCTGCAGATCCTGTTCGGAACCAGAATTACGGGTCAATTGAGTCGGATTTCGAAAAGCTTTATCATGAACTCCTTCCCTATCAGACTACCTATGACTATTTCTCTGAATGTATAAAGTACGGGTCAGACATCTTCAGTCTTTCCGCAAGGATCGAATCTGTTGAATCGGTTACTGACCAGGAAAAACTGAGCAAAGAAATGAAACGGTTAAAGGATTATCTGACAGGATACTATAAAGATTATGACCGAAAACCGGACCAGATGGTCTGGTCGGAACTTTTGAAAATCTATGTTAATAATGTCGACCGGAAATTTATGCCGGAAGAACTTGTAAATCTGATTCCTGAAATTGGGACCAATAAATTTATCAAAAAGTATTACCTGAACTCGATATTGACAGATAGCGTTAAGATCAATCAATTAGTTAGTAATTTTGATCAGAAAGCTATCAGCCGGCTCCGGAAGGATCCCGTATATTCGCTTTTTAAAGCAATCAGTCAACATTATCGGGCAACTACTGAACCTACCTACAAATCGTTAACTACTTCTATTGTGGCTGTTCAGAAAAAATATACTGCGGCTCTGTTGGAAATGAATGCCGGGAAAAGGATCATGGCAGATGCCAACCTTACGTTACGTATTGCATATGGCAGGGTGGAAGGTTACGAACCTGCCGATGGCGCGGTATTTAACTGTATCTCAACATTAAAGGGGATACTGGAAAAAGAGAATTCCGGGATACCCGATTATAAGGTCCCGGAAAAGCTGCGTAACCTTTATAAAACTAAAGATTACGGCCCATATGTGAATGAGTCGGGAGACGTTCCGGTTGGCTTTTGTGCTTCAAATCATACCACTGGCGGAAACTCAGGAAGTCCGGTCTTAAATGCGCAGGGTGAAATGATTGGCATTAATTTCGACCGTTGCTGGGAAGGGACGATGAGTGACCTGGTTTATGATCCGGAACATTGCCGCAATATCGCGTTGGATGTGAGGTATGCCCTTTTTATTATCGACAAATTTGCCGGAGCCGGATATTTATTGAAGGAGATGAAAATCGTGAATTAAATGTTATTCCAGGATTCATGACCATGGATGATCTTCCATACTGAGTCTTCCTTTTTAAAGATAAATGAAACTGCGTGATTACAACGAACTACCTGGTCATTCTTAAGATTGAGCCTGAAAACAGATTTTTGATCCAAAAGAACCAGGTTTTCATTCAAAACAGTCACCCTGACGGTTGGCTGCTGTAATTCCGTGCTTTTACGAGCACTGAACCAAACCTTTACACTATCACTGTATTCTCCCCTGGACAGAAAAGGTTTCCCTTCAGAATACATGGCAATAAATTCATTGGTGCTTAAATAGGCAGCATAACCTGCAGCATCAGCCTTTTCGATACACGACCCGATTTTCTTCCATTGTTCCAGGATTTGTTTTTCGATTGCGTTTTTTTGTAATTCGGTAAGTTGGGGATTTGACGGTGTGCATGAGTTAAAAACGATACCAGTCATCAGGATGATGATAAACAAAAGCTTTTTCATAATGCAATGGATTAATGATTTTACATCAGTAAATTTAAGGTAAATTATGTAATAATCAAAATTTTAAGCATTCAAAGATTTTGGACTGCATTAATTCTCATTTTATGTGATTCCGGGCCTGACTTGAAGTCGGACTCGGAATTGGCAATTTAATGGATAGTGGGTGGAAGTAGTTGAAAATCATTGATTATGAGTACAACTAGGATAGTTTCCATTTTAAATGAAAACTATTATTCGTTTTAAATGAAAACTACTGGTTTTGATTTCTCCCTACCCTTAATGATCCCGCTCGCAGTCTCTCCATCCCTCAGTTTCTCCGTCCCTCCCTCATTCATTCCTACCCCAGCTCCACAATGGTGATTCCTGAACCTCCAAACTGAACATGTTCATCGCGGCAGTTTTTGACAGCCGGTTCCGACCTCAGATAGTTCTGAATCAGCTCGCGCAAAATACCATTCCCTTTTCCGTGCAATATACGGAGTTCATTCACATCAACCATAATTGCCTCATCCACAAACTCCCTGATTTTCTGCAAGGCTTCCTCAGCGCGCAGGCCACGGACATCTATATTTGGTTTAAAAACAAGTTTTCGTTCACCAATCTCCTGATTAATGCGGCCTATCGTATTATTTTCCACTCTTGTCCGTTTAACCTCGGTGTGAGAAACAGGCTCCAATTTGCTGCGGTTCACTACCGAGCGGAGGTTTCCTAATGCAACGGTAATCTTATTGGATTTAATTTCGAGAACTTCGCCAATGGTATCCTTTCCCGCTAACCGAACCCATCCGCCGACTGCAATTTCTGAAGGTGCTTTTCGGGGAACGACCACCTCCTTTTTCTTCTCTTCCACCATAGGGGGTTGCTTGCTGCGCAGAACCTTTTGCCGTTTTAATTTCTCCATTTTCTGAAGTATCCGGTCATCCTCCTCTCCTTTCCGGGAAATCTCAGCCTTAAACTCTTCAAGCTTCTGACGGGCTTCCTGAGTGCGTTCCTTTTCGGCATCAGCCTCCTTGATATCCCGGATCGTCCGCTCAATAATCCGGTTGGCTCCCGAAACGATCTCTTCCGCTTCGTGCTTTGCCCGATCAAGGATCTCCTTGCGTAGCTTTTTTGTCTCGGCAACACCTGTTTCATAATTAAGGGATAACTCTTCGAGTCTTTTTTCCTCCTGCCTGATCTTCTGCCGTTTGCTCTCCCAGTATCGTTTATCCCGGACAATATCCCGAAGGTGTTTGTCAAAATCGATGTGGTCTACCCCGATTTTATTCGTGGCGTCCTGGAGGATCTCTTCCGGCAGGCCAATCTTTCGGGCAATCTCAAAGGCAAAGGAACTGCCGGGCTCCCCGCTTTGGAGCTGAAAGAGAGGCTCCATTTTATGCGAATCGTACATCATGGCACCATTGGCGATACCAGGTGCGGAAGAAGCAAAATGTTTCAGATTGGTATAATGGGTGGTAATTACTCCAAACGTACCTAATTCATTGATTTTGTTCAGAATCGATTCAGCAATTGCTCCTCCAAGCATGGGTTCGGTACCGGTTCCGAATTCATCGATCAGCACCAGGGAAGCGGGAGAACAATTCCTTACAAAAAACTTCATATTGTAAAGATGGGAACTGTATGTGCTTAAGTCGTTATCCAATGATTGGTCATCCCCGATATCCATGAAAATGGCGCTAAATAATCCGGTCCGGCTATCCACCTGAACCGGGATGGGAATCCCGCATTGTACCATATATTGTAAAAGGCCAACCGTTTTGAGGCAGACCGATTTTCCACCGGCATTTGGCCCTGAAATGAGTAAGATACGATCTGTTTGATCCAACCGGATATCGAGAGGAACGATTTTGCGCTGTTCACGCGCCAGGTTAATCTCAAGCAACGGATGGCGCGCAGAAATCCAGTCGATTTCAATCTCACGAGTCAGCACCGGTTTCACCGATTTGCTTTCAACGGACCAGATTGCCTTAGCCCTGATAAAATCGAGGACGGCCATGACCTGGTAGGAGTAGGCGATATCGTCGGCATAAGGGCGTATATCGTCGGTAAAACGGGTCAGTATTTTCACAATCTCCCGACGTTCCGCTGACTCCAGTTCCCTGATCCGGTTATTGGTTTCGACGATCTCTTCGGGCTCAATATAAGATGTCTTTCCTGTAGCCGATTCGTCATGAATGATACCCTTAATTTTTCGCTTATTGGCCGCTGCTACAGGTATTACTGCACGACCATCACGCATTGAAGCTGAAATATCTTTTTCCACCAAACCTTCGGCCTGCATTTTTCGCAAAATGGAACTCATTATTTTGGAGACACTCGATTGCAGCGAAAAAATATCCCTGCGGATTTGCGACAGTTCGGGTGAAGCATTATCCTTAATTTGCCCGTGTTTATTTAAGATCTGATCGATCCGCTCATAGATAAACGGGAAAACCTGGACATTTCGTACTGCATCTTTTAACCGTACAAAAGTTCCCTCTTCGGTATTCCTGAAAAAGGCTACAATTGCACGAACGGTTTCAAGGGAGCGGCGCAGATCAAAGATTTCAAAAACATCCAAAAAAGTACCGGCAACCTTTGACCGCTGCAAGGCAGGTCGCATATCGATAAAATAACCGTTGGGGAAATTCATCCCATCCGAGATAATCTTTACAAATTCAATCACCTCATCCAGCTGTCGTTCAACCTCCTCCCTGATATGGGAAAAATGGCATTCGTCAACCTGCTCCTTCCCCAATGTACTCAGACAACGACTCTGAAGAATCTCCCGCACTTTATCAAAACCAATCTTACTTTCAAAATTTGAAGGATAAATATCCATACCTGCTTATTGATTACGCCACAAAAATAGCCAAGAAAATCGGGATGTAAATCCGGAATAAGGTGAATCGCTTTTCAATGAAACAGATTCTCTCACATTTGTCCGGATCCGTACACCTGAATGCCCAAAAATCGCTCAAATAAGTCAGGCTATTCTCAACCTAATAATTTCGTATTTAAATGTATATCAATTTCTTAATTACTTTGGCACAATATATGAGAGAGCCATTGTGTAAATAGTAAAGTAAAATTAAAAACACAATGCCATGAAAACATTATCTTATCATACAGAAAAAGAGATCAGGATTGGAATTACGATCGTCGTCTTTATTATGGCTGTTTTTGCAACTATCAAGGTCCGGGAACTTCAGTTAAGCGAAAAGAACTACGCCGAAGGGATGAGTGCCGATCGGATCGAACTAAGCCCAAATAACTTCTCCACCATGCCCGTCGCCGATGCAAAATTGATTGAAGAGCCAATGCAGGCTTCTGAAACCATCACGACCACCAATACCTCAGTCAACGACCATGAACTTGCCCTTCAAATGAAAACAATGGTGAATAAAGGGGAATTCTGGAGCGATGAAATTGTTGAAAACGATCAGGAGCTGGCTCTGCAGATGACTACATGGCTGAAGAACGGGACTTACTATAATTCGGATGATGCAGGAGAGCTTCCTGCCACCAAATATGCAAATCAGGCAAGCCCGGCCAACAAAGGTACGATGGATACCGAAACTATGGATAAGGAACTTGCTTCACAAATGAAAACCTGGATAAACAAAGGGGATTATTGGAGTGTAGCAAATAATTAGGTTATAATTAATAACCTAAAAAAGAATATCATGGCCCGGTTATCCGGGCCTTTTTTATGGCTTTCAATGGAGGCTTCTCCGGCAGTCATTCGCAGATCTGCCGTTAATACCTTCTCACGGTTATGAAATATTAAGGAACTTTTCTTCGCTGTCCATTTCCGTACACAGGACACCCCAAAAACCGGACATATTTACAGGCTCCGACGAATTCATGTATTAACTTATTTGTCTGATATATAAATTATTAATAATATTGGCACGGTTAATGTTGTGTACTTATCAACAAACAAAGTTTAAGATTTAAAAATAAAAAAGATGAAAACATTAACTTACAAAATAGCAATAGTGATTAGATCAGTGATTGGATCATTAATCATACTGGTAGCCCTGTGCAGCGTTTCAAAAGGAGCGGTTTCAGGAAAAGAATTCCTTCAGAATAACAATGAGTTAGCAATTCAGGTAAAATCTTGGCTAGGCAACAGCACTTACTGGAGTGCCGCTGAAAACCTGCAGTCTGAAGAACTCAACACAGCTGTGGCCGACAGTAATGCAAACATTATGAATCAGGCAGATAACCAGGAGCTTTCAAATGAATTGCAATCCCTGATCCATACCAGTTCTTACTGGAATGATGAAACCGGTACCAGTGAAGCGGAACTCGCCCGCCAAATAAAATCATGGATGAGCAATAATTCATACTGGAGCAATGACACAGAATCGACTGAACCCGATCTTGCAATCCGGATGAAATCCTGGATCAGCAATGGTACCTTTTGGAGCGAAGAAATTGTGAATGAAGAACCTGACCTTGCCCTTCAAATCAAATCGTGGATTAATAACGGCTCGTTCTGGAAAGATTCAAGTGATCTGTCTGAATTCAGGACGGAGCTGGCAAGCAATTAACGACCCTTTCTGAAAATCGTTTAGTAATCAACATACCAAATCAGAAGAAATTCTGGTGGACCAAACCCGGTGAAGCCGGGTTTTTATTTTGGAATCAGAATGTTCCGTATAAGGCGTATTCGTCGGTATTGCAAAAAACCTGACTGTAAATATTAAATCCGGGACGGTTGGTTTCAATTTTGCGGTTTAGCTGGAGTACAGGATGGCCCGATCCTACTTTAAAGAAACCCTTCAGCCGTTCATCGGCCACGATAGCAAGCAGTTTCTGTTCCCCTCCCCTAACCTCGATGTGGTAATATTTGCGCAAAATATCAAACAAAGACTTATTCTCAAAATTGCGTGAGGTGAACCGTGAGAGGTTGATATTCGGGATCATGGTGATGTCATAAAATACGGGGTTACCATTTACCAGGCGGAGCCGTTCCATATAAATGCAGCCCGACTCAATCTCGGGCTGACTTAGCGGGAAGGTAAAGGCTTCGGTCCAATTGCGGATCTCAGGCTTTAAAATAATTGTTGTTTTCAGGTTGTCCTGCCCGATGGCCGAGGTTGTACCTGTCATCGAGAGAATTCCGACCCCCTTGGGGACCCCTTTGACAATACTCCCTTTCCCCTGGTGTCTTACAATATAACCTTCGTTGACCAAGCGGTCAAGCGCCTTTCGAATTGTTGGCCGGGTTACCTTATGAACAGTGCACAATTCATTTTCAGAAGGGAGCAAATCACCCTCCCGGAATACACCATCCGTAATATGCGACCTTAAGATCTCATATACTTTTCGATGCTGTGGAATTGACGTCTCCTGCTCCCTGATCACTTTATTGAATTGAATGTTAAACAACTGCAAAATTAATAAAAAATTCAATAAAACAAATATTTGTATTTACATGATGAAAAATTTAACTCTTAAATATCTTTCTAATTATTAATTCATTATGCGATATAAAATCGTTCATTAAAAATAAATACTTAAATTACTTGTAAATACAAGTTCAATAAAATATCTTTGCAAAAAATATCTCAAACTATGGCTTTTGTTGTTATCATGCCTAAACAGGGGCAATCTGTTGAAAGTTGTATAATTACCGAATGGAATAAGAAAAAAGGGGATCAGGTAAAAAAAGGAGACCTTCTCTTTGCCTATGAAACCGATAAAGCCTCTTTTGAGGAAGAAGCTGCCGTTGAAGGAACTCTACTGGAGCTTTTTTATGAAACCGGCGATGAAGTTCCTGTCCTGACCAATGTCTGTGTGATTGGTGCTCCCGGAGAACCTGTAGATGCTTTTCGGCCCGGTGGAGCAGTAACAGAAATAATAGAAACTATAGAAACTATAGAAATTAATGGAACTATAGAAACTAATGGAACTTCCCCAGTCGCTCAGTCTGTGGGATCCGGCGCCATCTCCCCACGGGCAAAAAATCTGGCCGAAAAAGAGGGTGTCCAACTTGACGGAATAACCGGAAGCGGACCTGGTGGTCGGATCATCGAGCAGGATGTGAAAGCTGTTATTAACAGTCATCCCAAAACAACACCCCTTGCCCGGAAGATCGCCGGTGAAGAACAGCTGCAACCTGCCTCTCAGGGGTCGGGTCTTGGAGGTTCAGTCAAAGCCAAAGATCTTACGGCTATTAATCCAATATACTCCAACGATTTCGAAATCAAGAAATTATCCAATATGCGGAAGTTGATTGCCAAAGCGATGCACCAATCGTTGCAGAACTCGGCACAGTTGACTCACCATTTGGGTGCTGACGCGCGCAGAATGCTCGAATTACGCAGAAAAGTTAAAAAAGCGAATGATAATGGTTATCCTGTGAACATTACCCTCAATGATATGGTTTGTTTTGCAGTGGTTAAAGCGCTACGGAAATTTCCGCAGGCTAATGCCCACTTTCTTGGCGATAGTGTGAAATATTTCAACAAAATACACCTTGGTATAGCGGTCGATACCGAGCGCGGTCTTATGGTTCCGGCAATACGGAATGCTGATGACCTGTCGATTCAGGGACTTTCGAACCAGATGCGCGAAATTGCCGCCTCTTGTCGCAAAGGAGCGATCAATCCTGAATTGCTCTCTTCTGAAGCTGCCTCGTTTACCGTGTCAAACCTCGGAAATTATGGCGTTGAACTATTTACCCCGGTGATCAACCTTCCTCAGGTGGGAATACTCGGAGTTAACACCATTGTGCCCCGTCCAAAGGATTTAGGAGACGGAGCTTACGGATTTGTACCCTATATCGGACTCAGTCTGACCTATGATCACCAGGCACTCGACGGAGGTGAGGCTACAAGGTTCCTGAAACAAATCGCCACGGAAATTGAAAACCTTGAATTTGAACTTTAATAAATAGGAGAAACAAAAATGAGTACAACATTCGATTTAGCAATAATTGGCGGGGGACCTGCCGGGTATGTAGCAGCTGAAAGAGCTGGGAAAAAAGGACTTAAGGTCGTTTTAATTGAAAAGGGTGAACTGGGCGGCGTCTGCCTCAATGAGGGATGTATCCCGACTAAAACCTTGTTATACAGCGCAAAAATTTATGACAATGCGGTTGCAAGCAGTAAATATGGCGTTGAAACCAAGGAGGTGACCTTTGACTTTTCAAAAATGATGGCCCGTAAACAAAAAGTGGTCAAAAAGTTGGTCGGCGGCGTTGGAATAAAGATGAAAGAGCATCATGTTGAGGTGATCAAGGATACAGCCTATATCAAAGGACGTTCAGCCGAAGGAATCGCCATCACAGTCGGAGGGCAGGAAGTTGTGGCCACCAATCTGTTAATTTGCACCGGATCTGAAGCGTTTTTGCCACCTATTCCCGGCTTGGGGGCTCCCGGGGATCTGATTCTTACCAACCGTGAAATCCTTGAACTGAAAGAAAGACCTGAATCGCTGGTTATTATTGGCGGTGGGGTTATCGGACTCGAATTTGCCAGTTTCTACAACAGCCTTGGGACCAAAGTAACCATCATCGAGATGCTCGACGAAATCCTAACGGGGATGGATCGCGAAATGAGCGAAATGCTTCGCAAAGAATATACCAAAAAAGGGATCACCTTTAATATCTCGGCCAAAGTCACGGAAGTCAAAGGAAACGAAGTATTCTTTGAAAAGGGTGGAAAAACCACCTCTGTGACCGGTGAGAAAATCCTGGTAAGCGTTGGACGTAAACCAAATACTGCCGGTTTTGGCCTTGAAAATATAGGAGTTGAACTAAACCGTGGCGGCATCAAGGTTGACGAAAAAATGCGTACCAACGTTCCTAATGTTTTTGCAGCGGGCGATGTAACCGGATTCTCATTGTTAGCGCATACCGCAAGCCGCGAAGGTGAGGTTGTGGTCAACAATCTTACCGGACGGAATGATCAGATGCGTTATAATGCTATTCCAGGTGTGGTCTATACAAATCCAGAATTTTCAGGTGTAGGATTAACCGAAGAGAGTGCAAAAGCGCAAAATATCGAATATAAAGTGGCCAAACTACCATTGGCCTTTGCCGGCCGTTTTATTGCTGAAAATGAAGGTGGCACAGGTCTTTGTAAAGTGCTTATCGGTGCAAAATATGGTGAGGTCCTTGGAGTTCATATCCTTGGTAATCCTTCCGGAGAAATTATTTATGGGGCCTCAATGGCTATCGAAATGGAGATGACCATCAAAGAGATGGAAGAGGTTATCTTCCCTCATCCTACCATTTCGGAAATATTTAAAGAGACAATTTTCTCATTTTAAATAAGAAGACCAGAAATCTTCTCAACATCAATTAAAAAGTCTTATGCCTAAAGTTCAGTTTATTGACCCAAGTGTGGCCAGACAAGCCGGAGAAATCACCTTCAATCCGATTCCGGTAAATCAGTATGCAAAAACAGTTGCCGAAGAGAAGGCAAATTTTTCCAATGATGATTTTCTGCGCATCTACCACGACATGGTGGTGATCCGTGAATTCGAAACGATGTTGAACCTGATAAAGACAACCGGGGAATACAGCGGAGTACCTTACGATCATCCCGGTCCGGCTCATCTCTCAGCAGGGCAGGAAGCTGCAGCAGTTGGAATGGCTTATACACTGACTGTTGACGATTTCATTTTCGGTTCGCACCGGAGCCATGGCGAAATTTTAGCCAAGGGATTAAGTGCAATTCAAAAACTGAATGACGCTGACCTGATGCGGATTATGGAGACATTCTTCAACGGGACGGTACTCAATGTGGTCAAAAAAGACTTTAAGGGAACGACAAAACAGCTGGGGCGCAGATTCCTGATCTATGGAACACTGGCTGAAATTTTTGCACGCGAAACCGGCTTTAACAAAGGGCTGGGCGGAAGTATGCACGCATTCTTTACACCTTTTGGAGTTTATCCGAACAACGCCATTGTGGGCGGAAGCGGTGACATCTCGGTAGGTGCAGCTTTATACAAGAAAATCAACCGTAAACCGGGAATGGTAGTCGCAAATATCGGCGATGCGTCGATGGCCTGCGGACCAGTCTGGGAAGGGCTCTCCTTTGCCTCGATGGATCAGTTCAATGAACTTTGGGAAGGCGATATGAAAGGTGGCCTGCCGGTAATTTTCAATGTCATGAACAATCAGTACGGCATGGGTGGTCAAACCTGTGGCGAGACCATGGGTTACGGAAAAGTTGCCCGGATTGGCGCAGGGGTAAATCCTGAGCAGATGCATGCGGAAAGGGTTGACGGTTATAACCCATTGGCTGTAATTGATGCATACCGTCGTAAACGGCAGCTCATCGAAGAGAAAAAAGGACCAATCCTCCTTGAAATTTTAACCTATCGTTACAGCGGTCACTCACCGTCAGACGCTTCATCCTACCGTTCAAAGGAGGAGATCGAAGCATGGCAGGCACAGGACAGCATTGCATCTTTTGGCAAAAGCCTGGTTGATGCAAAGATCACCGATCAAAAAACACTCGATTCAGTTTGGGCAGATATCAAACAAATCATGGTAGAGATGTTAAAACTCTCCATAAACGATGAGGTATCACCTAGGATGGATATCCGCAAGCGTCCCGAGCAAATTGGTGAGATGATCTTCTCGAATCAGTCCGTTGACAAAATGGAAGACCGGATTCCTGAAGTTAATCACCCGATGGCGGAAAACCCAAGGGTAATTCAGATCTCAAAAAAAGAGCGTTTTGCGTTTGATGCTGACGGAAAGCCATTTTCAAAAATGAAACAATATCAGCTGCGTGATGGAATTTTCGACGCGATAGTTGACCGGTTCTATAAAGATCCAACCCTGGTGGCCTATGGAGAAGAGAACCGCGACTGGGGCGGAGCATTTGCTGTTTACCGCGGATTAACCGAAGCACTTCCATATCACCGGTTATTTAATTCCCCGATATCAGAAGCTTCCATTGTCGGAACAGCAATTGGATATGCGATGTGTGGCGGTCGGGTAATTCCGGAAATCATGTACTGCGACTTCCTCGGACGCTGCGGAGATGAAGTCTTCAACCAGCTTCCCAAATGGCAGGCAATGAGCGGGAATGTGCTCAAAATGCCGGTTGTTCTAAGGGTTTCAGTGGGTTCCAAATATGGAGCCCAGCATTCACAGGACTGGACCTCACTGGTGGCCCATATCCCGGGACTTAAGGTAGTCTTCCCGGTGACTCCATATGATGCAAAAGGTCTTATGAACAGCGCTTTACAGGGAACTGATCCTGTTGTATTCTTTGAAAGCCAACGTGTTTACGATATCGGGGAACAATTTCATAAAGGGGGAGTTCCCGAGGGTTATTATGAAATTCCATTTGGAGAACCCGATGTGAAACGTGAAGGTAAGGACGTGACGATCCTTACAATCGGAGCTACACTCTACCGCGCTCTTGAGGCAGCAAAGATTCTGGAACAAAAATACGGAATGTCAGCCGAAGTGATTGATGCCCGTTCGCTGGTACCGTTCAATTACGAAAAGGTTGTGGCTTCCGTTAAGAAAACCGGACGGATCATTGTTTCAGGCGATGCCACTTCACGAGGTTCATTCCTCAATGAGCTTGCCCGTAATATCACCGAACTTGCATTCGACTATCTTGATGCACCGCCGGTTGTGGTTGGCTCAAGAAACTGGATCACCCCGGCTTATGAACTCGAAGAAGCTTTCTTCCCGCAACCTGAATGGTTTATCGACGCGATTCATGAAAAAATTGTTCCATTAAAAGGTCATATTTCAGGACAAAATTTCAGCGACCTGGAGCAGATTCGCCGGGCAAAACTTGGCGTTTAAATCCGGGAAAAACTGAAATAAAATTATAGTTCGCCACAAAGACTCCAAGACTCGAAGTTACACTAAGATTATCCTGTTTAATCAGGCATTGGTGAAACTTAGTGTCTTGGTGCCTTAGTGGCAAAAAAACCTTAGAGTCTTCTGATTCTCTTTTTTGACAAACTTAAATAAGGCAATATGGATTTCTGGAAAATTTTCCCTGAAAAGGAGGAGTTGTTAAAATGGTACGAAGAGCATGGTGATGGCCAGGTCCGCCTGGTAAATGCCCACATGCACACACCCTATTCATTCAGTGCTTTTACAGATATCCCACAGGCATTGAATATGGCTGTTAATGAAAACGTAAAAGTAGCAGGGATAAATGACTTTTATACAACTGATGGCTATAATGAGTGGGCAATCGGCTGTGCAGAACGAAAAATATTCCCCCTTTTCAACATCGAATATATCAGTCTGAACAGCTCTGACCAGGCAGCCGGAATCAAGGTTAATGATCCGAACAATCCAGGCCGTACCTATCTGAGTGGAAAAGGATTGTCTTTCCCTGCAATCCTGAGTGGGCCATATAGCTTTAGGCTTCAATCTGTTCTGATAGAATCGAATCGTCAGGTTCAACAGATGTGCGGCAAACTCAATGAATTACTTATCATAATCAAGGCCGGATTTCAACTGGATTATGACATAATCAGATCAGACATGACCAAAGGGATGGTCCGTGAACGCCACCTGGCAAAAGCGTTACGTATGAAGATCAATCATCATTTTGTGACCGCCTCCGAACGAAAAATGTTTTATAAAACTATTTTCGGAGGGAAAGAGCTTAAATCGGATATAGGGAATAATGCCGCCATTGAAAACGAGATTCGTAGTAACCTTTTAAAAGCCGGCGGTGCCGCTTTTATTCCCGAAAGCCCTGAGGCATTTCTCGATATGGAGATGGTTTGTCAGATGATTCTCAAATCGGGAGGAATCCCAACTTATCCGTTCCTGGCGGATGATAATAATGGCTATTTCACCTCATTTGAAGCGCCAAAGGAAACCGTAATGGAGATTCTCAGGGAACGAAATATCTGTTCGGTTGAGTTCATTACAACCCGCAACAGCATTGGAGTACTCGAAGAGTATGCAGAATTCTTCAATCAGAACGGATTTGTGGTGACTTTTGGTTCAGAACATAATACTCCAGCCATGGAACCTATTGAACTCTTTGCCCGGAATAGCACTCCATTGAGCCCTGTTCTCCTGGAAATTAACTACGAAGGGGCTTGTATAACAGCCGCACATCAATACCTTGTTGCAACTGAAGGAGCAGGTTATGTTGATTGTGACGGCAAACCGGATCAGGAGAAAAGGGAATATTTCAAAATTCTCGGGAAAGCGTTAATTGAATATATTACAAAAAACTGAATATGAGTAGCTTGATAATTAATCGTGTGGTTCCGGCAATCAGAATGTTCACCTCCAGGCAAAAGATGATGGTGGCCAGATTCGATGATCGGAGCGAATTGTTAAAAGCAGAGGATGAAGATGATTTACTGAATCTGGACTTTATTAAAAAATCATCGGGAATTCTGATTGTTGATGAGACTCAAGATCCCGGTGAGATCATCGATGATTTAACGGTAAAATTATCAACCTGGTACGATTCAAGGACTCCTCATCCCGATTACATCCTTTTAAAAGGAATTGGACTGGTTGCCATTGCCGAAAATGCTGCCTCGCTCGACGCCCTTCTTGGCAAACCGGTGCAAAAGGTAAAAGAAGTTTCCGGTCGGGCTCAGAATAAAATAATTATCGTGACCGGTGGAGCCCAGGGATTTGGTGGAGGTATTGCTGAACTGTTGTACGCACAGGGGGCAAATGTGGTTATAGCCGACCTCAACGAAGAAACCGGCGGGAAAATGGCCGATTCATTAAATGCGGTTCCTCAGACGAACCAGGCCTATTTTGTCAAAGTAAATGTTGGAAGTGCAGTATCGGTAGAAGATATGGTGGCAGCTACGGTGAAACATTTTGGAGGACTGGATGTCATTATTAGCAATGCCGGAATTCTTAGGGCAGGCGGTCTTGATGAAATGACCCCTGAAACTTTTGGCCTGATGACCGACATCAATTACAAAGGCTATTTTCTTTGTGCCAAATATGCCTCTGAAGTAATGAAGGTTCAATCAAGCTTTAAGGAAGATTATTTCACCGATATTATCCAGATCAATTCGAAGTCAGGATTGAAGGGGAGTAACCGGAATTTCGCCTATGCAGGCGGAAAGTTTGGCGGAATAGGGCTTACCCAATCATTTGCCATGGAACTTATGCCTTTCAAAATTAAAGTAAACTCGATCTGTCCGGGTAATTTCTTCGAAGGACCACTTTGGAGCGATCCTGAAAGAGGTCTTTTTGTTCAATATCTGAAAGCAGGAAAAGTGCCTGGAGCCAGGGAGATCAAGGATGTAAAGGCATTTTACGAGGCTCAGGTTCCTGCCGGAAGAGGATGCCGCGTGATCGATGTGATGCGTGCCATCTTTTATGTAATGGAACAGGAGTACGAAACCGGCCAGGCTGTGCCGGTGACAGGCGGGCAAAATATGCTGAACTAGAGGTTGGCAACTGGCTGCTGGCAGTTAGCAGCTGGCTTCTGGCGACTGGCAGCTGGCAGATCTTGCTAAAGTTGGAAATATTGCTTTATAACGAATTTATGTCGTATAAGAATTTGGAAATATGGCAGCTCGCAAGAGAGGTAGCATTAGAAATTCACAAAATGAGTTTAGAGCAGTTACCTAAATTTGAGCAGTTTGAAACCGGGCAACAAATCCGACGTTCTTCAAAGAGTGTAAGATCTACGATTGTTGAAGGATACGGGAGGAGAACTTATCAGGCAGAATATTTCAAATTCCTGACTTACGCCATAGCATCAAATGACGAAACGATAGATCATCTTGAATCGATGTTTGAAACTGTCTCACTGAAGAATAAAGAAATATATGAGTCTATTCATGTTAAAGGTGAATTACTCGGAAAGAAATTAAATAACTTCTTAAAACACTTTGAAAGATAATTCTCGTGCTGGACAATAACTCCCCAGCAGCCAGTTGCCAATAGCCAGTGGCTGTTATAAAATGCCGGCAGTTCAAACCATTAAGTAAAACACAATTTGAAACCATGAAAACACGAGCAGTCAGATTATACGGAAAAAAGGATTTGAGACTTGAGGAATTCGAGTTGCCACCCATTAAAGGAAATGAAATATTGGCTAAAGTAGTGTGCGACAGCTTGTGCATGTCTTCCTACAAAGCATCTGGCCAGGGATCGGATCACAAACGGATCCCGAATGACTGTGCAATTAATCCGGTTATTATCGGCCACGAATTTGCCGGCGAACTCATTGAGGTGGGTTCTAAATGGAAAGATAAATTTAAAATTGGGGACAAATTCTCGATTCAGCCAGCCCTCAACTATCCCGACAGCCCTGTGGGTGTAATGGGAGCGCCGGGTTATTCGTATCAACACATCGGAGGAGATGCCACATACGTTGTGATCCCCAATGAAGTGATGGAAATGGATTGCCTGCTTCCGTTTACGGGAGAAGGGTTTTACCCGGCTTCCTTGTCCGAACCACTTTCGTGCGTGATTGGGGCAATACATGCCAATTATCACACTACTCCTGGCTCGTACATCCATAAAATGGAGATTGTTGACGGGGGTAAGATGGCGTTACTGGCGGGTGTTGGACCGATGGGACTTGCAGCAATCAATTATGTGTTGCATCGCAATGATCGCAAGCCTTCACTTCTTGTAGTTACCGATATTGATCAGACCAGACTTGATCGTGCAGCAAGCTTATACACTGTTGCCTTTGCAGCCTCAAGAGGAATTGACCTGCAGTACGTGAATACCTCGAAATTCGTCAATCCCATCGAAGATTTAAAAGCAATCTCAGGTGGAGGAGGATTCAATGATATTTTTGTCTTTGCTCCCGTAGCGCCGGTAATCGAGCAGGCTGATGCTTTGCTCGCTTTCGATGGTTGCCTGAATTTCTTTGCAGGTCCTTCCGATCCCAATTTCAAAGCTCCTCTCAATTTTTACAATGTCCATTACGCTTATACCCATATTGTTGGAACAAGTGGAGGAAATACAGACGATATGAAAGAGGCACTACAACTAATGTCTGCAGGTCTCGATCCAGCCGGCTTGGTAACACACATTGGCGGAATTAATGCCGTGATTGAGGCAACCTTACATCTTCCGGAAATACCCGGTGGTAAAAAGCTAATCTATAACCACATAGAAATGCCGTTAACACCCATTTCCGAATTTACCCAAAAAGGGAAGAGTAATCCGGTTTACGCCCGCCTGGCAGAGATCTGCAACAACCACCTTGGACTTTGGAGCCCTGAGGCTGAGGACTATTTGCTGAAAAACTCAGAGAACCTATAATACAATTGCTTAATTAAACCAAGAAGGCCTGCTCATCATCTTGAATGAGCAGGCCTTTCTTTTATAAATAACTGATCAGCTCATCACCAATCTGTCAGCTGGCAGGCATGAGACAGTGATCTTTCCTTTTGCCCGATCCATTCGGAACAGCCAATATCGATTTTATCTTCTCCAAACCTCTGATAATCAGGCAATGAAATTCCAGAAACTTTTTTCACCGGACTACTGATTTCAGGATCCTTAATAGTATTTATGGGCTGGTTAATCATCGCATAGCTTTTCGAAATATCCGTGTGAGTATCATCGGTCTTAAGTGCATTGATGTTCTCAGGGTGTTTGGTTTTCAATCCTTTCACATCCTCTGAAGTGAGATTAGTACCTGCAGAGTTGTTTGCCGTGACCGAAGATGGAGGATTCCCACCAATCAACTTGTGAATCTGGGACATTGATACCCAAGTTGCGAGCACTAAAAGCACTAAAAAAATTAACTTTATTTTCATAATATCTGATTTATTTTAATCATTATACACTTAAAATTCAATATTTTGTCCGATCCTTTACCAATTCCTTGCAGCTATACTGTTTCTCAGCAAAGTGGAAAGCATCTCAAAATCCCTATACTTTTTCACTATACTTGAGAATCCTGGTACCTTTCGTCGTTTTGGAGATACCATTCTCTGTAGATGTAATACTCACCCTCACTGCTCCTCCTTCAGCCAGCTCAAACTGAACTTTTTCACCCATCCCATCTTCAAAGGAGTTATTTCCTTGATAATACAGGGCATCTTCAATTTGTCCGTTCCATTTGGTGTAAAGCAAATCCCCTTTCCTGAAAAATTCAATCCTGGAATCATTGCCGGAATCATACAAACCTGTTAACATCCCAAATACAGCATTATCCAGGGGAAACTCCTTATTCATGACCACATCGAAACCCACGACTATCTCGCCCTTTGAATTCGTGCTGGTTCCCAAAATTCTGTTTATTGCAGCAGGGGAGGACGAAGAAGGATCTGTTTCAAGATGGGGATCACCCTTGAAGTAAACCTGAGTAATTAAATCGCGCTCGCCCGTGCCACCCTCAACCCTCATGTGAATATGAGAAGGGCGATACTTATTGTTGACCAAATCGATCATATAGGCGGTAGGATAGGTGGAAATAAAATGATAGGAACCGTCTTCACCGGTCCTGGTGGCTCCACGATAGTTGTAATCATCCGACAAATTATCATATTCACCCTTGTGATTGCATTGCCATATCTCAACCAGACAATTTTGAAACCTGGTTTTCCCATCATCCTTAAAAATAGTTCCTGACAAGTGAAGCGGAACGCCTGTAAAGCCCTCTGGATTAATGTTTGACCGAATTGGGGCGCCGGGACGATAATAAGGGCCAAGAATATCAGTGGTGGTTGGTGAATCTCCAATCGGCTTACCATTAGCCCATTTAATACTCCCGAATACTGCAATAGCTGCAGCCGCAAGGGAAGTGTTTTTTACAAATGCCCGTCTTTCCATAAAATCGATTTATTGTGGGGTAAGTAAAATGTAAATACTTGATATATATTCATCTACCGACTTCTCACCGATATAGTTTGGATTCAATAATTGGCCTTTAGTGGCTTCAAAAACTTAGATCGAAACAAAAAGGAATAAGATTAATTTTGATTTATTATTCTTATTTAGATTTAGTAAATACAATATTACAAAAATATCAAGCCGAAAACAAGGGAAATTTGAATAATTTAGGTCTAAATAGCAAGATGTCAGAAAATTCTGAAAATCAAAAGAATACCTTTATGGCAACAATTCTTATTTAGAATTATTCTGGATTATTCGATTGGATTTCAAATCAGCGGATGACCCCTGAACCTATCAATTCATCATCGAGGTATAAGGCGGCGAACTGTCCTGAGGTGATTCCGCGTTGCTCTTCACTAAAAAGGATATAGGCGCCTTCAGGCTTCATAGTGATAATTCCTTTTTCAAGTGGCTGACGATAGCGAATACGGATCAGGAATTCACGTTCCTGATTTTCGGACATCGCATAATCGGGGCGTACCCAATGGATATCCTCCTTTGGAATAAACAATCCACGCCGAAAGAGACCAGGGTGGTCTTGTCCTTCACCTACATAAATAATATTACGTATAACATCGGTTGCCAGAACAAAAAGTGGCTTTTCATAACCGCCAATATTCAGCCCTTTGCGTTGACCGATGGTGTAGAAATGGGCTCCATTATGCTCCCCGATTACTTTCCCGTTCCAGGGTTTATAGGGGAATGGGGCGCAAAGCTTAGCAAAATTTTCGGGTAAAAGGGGTAGCGCTCTCTTTTTCATGAACGAAGCGTCAATTTCGATCACATTCCCTTTTTTTGCTGCCAGTTTCTGCTGAAGAAAAACAGGCAGATCCACCTTTCCCACAAAGCAGATTCCCTGTGAATCTTTTCGTTCAGCCGTGATCAATCCCTGTTGCCTCGCAATTTCGCGAACCTCTGGTTTTAAAAGATGGCCAACAGGAAATAACGATTTCGAAAGTTGGTCCTGGTTCAACTGGCACAAAAAGTAGCTCTGGTCTTTATTGGGATCGGTACCTGCAAGCAGACGATAATATCTTTTCCATTCAATATCAACAATTTCTCTTCTGCAATAGTGGCCCGTTGCGACATATGCGGCACCCAGCTCCATTGCCTTCTCCATAAAAAGATCGAATTTGATCTCCCGGTTACAGAGCACATCCGGATTGGGTGTTCTACCCTTTTCATATTCTGTAAACATGTAAT
The DNA here is from genome assembly GCA_903923905.1 of uncultured Bacteroidia bacterium. Classification (GTDB taxonomy): domain Bacteria; phylum Bacteroidota; class Bacteroidia; order Bacteroidales; family Prolixibacteraceae; genus JAAFHB01. The sequence continues at coordinate 23,597 of CAIXZH010000062.1, read as the reverse complement.
CGACAACCCGTTTGCGATAGAAGTCAGAGAGATCGACTACATGGAAAGGGATGTCGAGTTTTTTGGCGATCATTTCGGCAAAAGTTACGTCGTCCTCCCAGGTACATCCGGAGGTAAGGGTCCCTGTACTCTCTTTCCAGTTGATCATAAAGACACCAATGACCTCATATCCCTCTTCTTTAAGAAGGTAGGCTGCCACACTCGAGTCGACGCCTCCCGATAAACCAATTACAACTTTTTCCATACTCATTCTGGCGCAAATTTACTGCTTTTAGAGCAAATTACCGATTTAAATGCGCTTTATATGCAAGTGGCAACTGGCGGCTGGCAGTTTGCCGGTGGCAGGCTACAAGCTTCTGGCTTTGGGCGGATTATGCTATGCGATAAATAGTTGCAATAAAATAAATTAAATCTCCAGACCCGTATCAGACATAAACTCCTTTAGTAGGCACTTAATTCAGCTATAGTAAGAACTCAAAGTTGCCCGTTGCCAGCAGCCAGTTGCACGCTGCCAAATAGCATTTAATTTCCCTGCCTGTTTCGATATAGTTTCTAAAACGCTAACTTTGTACTATGTTCAGTCGCCTATCTCATTATATCAAAAACATTGACCGGAAAGATTACCGGCCTAAGTTCGGCGGACTTGAGATTCTCAAGTACCTGGGGCCCGGATTACTGGTAACTGTCGGGTTTATTGATCCGGGGAACTGGGCCTCTAATCTGGGTGCAGGGGCCCAGTTTGGGTATGTGCTTCTTTGGATGGTTACCCTCTCTACAATCATGCTTATCCTGCTTCAGCACAATGTAGCCCATCTTGGAATTGCTACAGGGTTATGCCTTTCGGAAGCAACCACCAAATATATGAAACCGGGATATTCTATTACCGTTCTGGTTACTGCCATAATAGCCTCGATATCCACCTCACTGGCAGAAATCCTGGGCGGGGCTATTGCCATAAATATGATATTCGGAATACCGATCAGGGCCGGAGCTGTTCTTGTCGTTGTTTTTGTACTTATTATGCTCTTTACCAACGGATACCGGATGATTGAAAAATGGATCATTGCCTTTGTATCGGTCATTGGACTCTCCTTTTTATATGAACTTTCATTGGTGAATATTGATTGGAACACGGCCATCCATTCCTGGGTTACCCCACGTTTTCCGAAAGGATCCATGCTGATTATGATGAGTGTTCTTGGTGCTGTCGTTATGCCACACAACCTTTTTCTCCACTCCGAGATTATTCAAAGCCGCCAGTGGAACCTTGAGGATGAGAAAACGATCAAGAAGAGACTTAACTATGAATTCCTCGACACGATCATATCGATGATTATAGGGTGGGCTATCAACAGTGCCATGATTCTGCTGGCAGCTGCCACTTTTTTCAAGGCCGGGATTGAAGTGACAGAATTGCAGCAAGCCAAGAGTCTGCTAACTCCTTTGTTGGGTATTCATGCCGGAATAGTCTTTGCAGTGGCTTTGTTATTTTCAGGTGTTGCTTCCACCATCACCTCAGGGATGGCCGCCGGATCGATATTTTCCGGAATCTTCAGTGAACCGTATGATATCAAGGACAATCACTCCAGGTTAGGAATCACCATATCATTTGTGGTAGCCTTGCTGATCATTTTTGTCATTTCAAATCCGTTTAACGGGCTGATTTATTCCCAGATGATTCTCAGCGTACAACTGCCGATCACTATTTTTGTACAGGTTTGGCTCACTTCATCGGGGAAAGTGATGGGAAAATATAAAAACAGTAAATTTTATTCTGTATCGCTCTATTTTGTCGGAGCAATCGTAACAGCCTTAAACATCGCTTTATTTATCAGTTTTCTCACTTAATGTCACCCGATGGTTACGTTTTGGAATGAGAATAAAATCTTTTTAAGCTGCAGATAATCAACCAGAAAATCATTGGACATTTTTAATTGAACATTTCTTATTATGCCGGTATTAAAGAAGAACCAGGATCCCGTTGGTCATGCCGTCCTTGACTATCTTAATGGAATCAGAGAAGAATCAATACTTGTCAAAACAGACATTGCTGAAGATGAACAGCTATTACCTTCCCACTTCTTCAGGACTTTTAAACAGATGCCAATTCAGGAACAGGAAGCCTTAAGGCGATGTACAGGAAGAGTACTCGATGTCGGAGCGGGCGCTGGGGCCCATTCGATCTGGCTTCAGGATCACGGGTTTGAGGTTGATGCGTTGGAGATCTCCCCCCTATCGTGTGAAACCATGCGGGAAAGAGGGGTAAAAAATGTGCTGCTGCAAGATATTCATATGCTTGCAGACCAAAAATACGAAACCATCCTTTTACTTATGAACGGCGCCGGAATTGCCCAAACCTTACCGGGATTAAGAACCCTATTGCTCCATCTGAAAACCCTGCTTAATCGGGGAGGTAAAATACTTGCCGATTCATCCGATCTACTTTATCTGTTTACCGACGAAAACGGGGATTCCTGGGTGGACATCGCGTCAGACACCTATTATGGTCAGATGAAATACCAGCTGACCTATAAATTAATTAAAGGAAAACCGTTCTCCTGGCTCTTCGTGGATGCTGAAACCTTTTGCGATTATGCCGAATTTTGTGGTTTCTCTGTCAAAAACAAATTTGCCGGAGCTCATTTTGATTACCTGGTGGAGCTTGTTTTGAAATAATCCCGCCAAATTCTATCTATTTCTATTTATCTCTTTATTAAGTTGCCTGTCTTCAATAATCCGGAACTCCGTTCTCCTGTTCATTGCCCTCCCCTCCTCCGTTGAATTGTCAGTCAAGGGTACCGAAAATCCATAACCTTTGCTTTTCAATCTCCCTGATGAAATTCCATTGGCAATTAAATAACTTACAACAGCTCCAGCACGTTGTTCTGAGAGAATAAGGTTATGGCTTTCAGAGCCCTGATCATCTGTATGACCTCCAATTTCAATGACCAAACCGGGATTACCTTTCATAAAACCGACGATCTCTGTAAGTTGCCCATTTGATTCCGGTTTAAGGTTGAATGAATCGGTATCAAAAAAAATATTTTTAAGAATGACCGATTTGCCGGATTCTATCGGTTCCATAGCGATTTCAAGATTCAGCGGTTTTTGACGACTGAATGCGCTTATTAAATTGAAGTTCTCCGAATGGAATAGATAACCCGCTTTTGAAATATTTAAACCGTAGTTGTGGCCTGCAGGGAGGCAAAACAGAAATTCACCTTCATTCTCAAAGGGGTACTGGTGCTCTATTAATTTGTTTGTAACCAGGTCATTCAGCACAATATCCGAAGAGATCTGCATCCCGGTTTTCCGGCTTACAACCCTCCCTTTTACCCAGGAAACGGGATCAGGCCGAAAGGGTTGCGGAATCGTAAAGGAGTAGATATCCCTTCCCCCGAAACCTTTGTTATTCACCGTATACCAGGCTCTTTCCCCTGAAACTTCCACAACCAGCCCCTCTTCATCGGCAGAGGTATTTATCGGATAGCCTAAATTTTGGGGAGGCATCTTATTTGTACTGTCCAGTCGGATGTAAAAAAGGTCTTTCCCTCCCATACCCGGCCAATAATCTGAAGCAAAATACAGGGTTTTACCATCCGCATGAATGAAAGGAGAGAGATCGTTACCAGGTGAGTTAACCCTTTCAAGGTTTTCCACCTTACCGTAGACAGGGAATCCTTCGGGAGATACACCCAGTTTCTCAGCCCTCCAGATATCCATCTTCCCTTTACCTCCGCTTCGGTTGCTTGTAAAATAGAGCCAATGACCATCCGCCGACACGGAAGGCTGAGATTCCCAGGAGCTGCTATTAACCGGCGCCCCAAGGTTGACCGGCTCAGACCATACCCCTTTCTGCTTCACTGACATATAAATATCGCAACTCCCCAGTCCGTCCGGACGGCCACAACCGGTAAAGAACAAAAGCCTTCCATCGGCGGAGATGCATTGCGCCCCCTCGTTTTCCGGGGTATTTATGGGCGGTCCCAAAGGAGTAGCTTTTTGCCACACTTCAGTATCTTTTCGCGATACATAGAAATCTTCCTGAGGATAAGCAAGTTTTCGACCAGTTTGATCCTCTTTGATCAGCCGGGTAAATACCAATACATTGGCCTCAGCATTTAAACTGGGCCAATATTCATCCTCCGCTGAATTAATCATAGCCCCTGCATTCTCGGGTTTGAAATCTACCGGCGATTCGACCGCCTTAACTGCAAAACGGCACGACTCCAGCAGTCTGTTCTCATCAGAGGTCAACCGATTTTTAAGGCGGTTAAACTGTTCCATATTTTTCAGTGCTTCAGGATACAATGCCTGGTCATACAAAAGAGAAGCAAGGAACTTATAACCATTCGGATAATGGTCAGATCCAACTTTCAGCCCCTGAACCAGAGCTTCCTGTTCAAGTCTTAACTCACCAGTTTCGTGATAAAGATCGGCTAACCCGAAATAGGCCATATAATATTCAGGGTCATTTTTCAACAGTTTCCGAAGCAGGTTAATTGCTTTTGGGGCCTCTCCGTTTTGAGCGAGATTTTTCGCTTCAGAATATTGCAAATCAGAAGACTTCGATGAAGTATTCCTATTTTGTGCCATACTACCGGCAACAATCAAAAAAAAGATGATAATAATGCTGAATCTCCTCATTCCTCAGGTATAATTTCTCTGGTACAGTTCCCGATTGTTTTCCAAAGTTACATTTAAAATTTAGAAAAGGAAAGCACCGGAAAATAGTCAGATCCGAAAGCAGAACAGGTTCCTTCGGCTAAGGACAAAAAAAACCGCTCCGGAATTAACCGAAGCGGTGAAGTCAAAGACGAAATCAGTGTTTTAAATGCTGTTGATGGCATTAAGATCTTCGAATGCGATCTTTAAGCGGGCAATAAGTGTTTCCTCTCCCTTGCGTAACCAAACGCGGGGATCGTAGAATTTTTTGTTGGGTTTTTCGGCTCCATCAGGATTTCCGATCTGCCCCTGAAGATAACCATGGTTGGCAGCTTCGAATGCACGAACGCCATCCCAGTAAGCCCATTGGGTATCAGTATCAATATTCATCTTGATTACACCATAGCTGATAGCTTCGCGGATTTCAGCATGTGTTGAACCTGAACCGCCATGGAAAACAAAGTTAACCGGATGAGATTCGGTCAGACCCAGTGTTTTTTTGATGTAATCCTGAGAATTCTTAAGGATTACCGGATTCAGTTTCACGTTTCCTGGTTTATAAACACCGTGAACATTTCCAAAGGAAGCAGCAATAGTGAAATTAGGAGACACTTTGCTCAATTCCTGGTATGCATAACATACATGTTCAGGCTGAGTATAGAGAAGGCTGTTGTCCAAACCGCTGTTATCGACGCCATCTTCTTCACCTCCGGTGATTCCAAGTTCGATTTCAAGGGTCATTCCCATCTTACTCATCCGTTCGAGGTAACGTTTGCTGATTGCGATATTCTCTTCAATAGGTTCTTCAGAAAGATCAAGCATATGTGAGCTGAAGAGAGGTTTTCCGGTTGCGGCAAAGTGTTTTTCGCTTGCATCCAGCAGACCGTCAATCCAGGGGAGTAATTTTTTTGCTGCATGGTCGGTGTGAAGAATTACGCGAACTCCATAAGCTTCTGCAAGTTCATGAATGTGTTTCGCTCCGGCAACTGCACCCAAAACAGCAGCTTTCTGACCTTCAAGTTTTAGTCCCTTACCTGCATTAAAGGCGGCACCACCGTTGGAAAATTGAATCATCACCGGTGCATTAACCGCTACTGCGGCTTCCATAACTGCATTTACAGTAGAAGATCCAACTACATTAACTGCCGGAATAGCAAAACCATTTGCTTTTGCCACTTTAAAAATGTACTGCAAATCGTCTCCGGTTACAACACCCGGCTTTACAACATCTGATATTTTATTCATAATTCAATGATTAATTTTGTAATTCGCAAATTTACGTCATTCTAACAACAAATTACCTTTAAAAAGGTTAAGATTTGGTTAACAAAATTTTGATCAAAAAGTAATTCCCCAAAAATTGCAAAAGAGACATTTTATTGGTAAATTTAACCTTGATAATCAATCCTTATTAGTAAACATAAATTATTAATCCTATGGCTATTAGCTATAAGAATCTTGGACTGGTGAACTCAAAAGAGATGTTTGCCAAGGCGGTAACGGGAAGTTATGCAATACCGGCATTCAACTTCAACAACATGGAGCAACTGCAGGCGATTATTAAAGCCTGTGTAGAGACCAAATCGCCTGTGATTTTGCAGGTTTCGAAGGGTGCTAGGGAATATGCCAACCAGACCTTACTCCGGTACATGGCTGAAGGAGCGGTTGAGTATGCCAAGGAGATCAGTAACGGTGATGGAATTCCTATCGTATTGCATCTTGATCATGGCGATTCTTTTGAAACCTGCAAGAATTGCATCGACATGGGGTTCTCATCGGTAATGATCGACGGGTCGCACTTCCCTTATGAAAAAAATATCGAAATCACCCGTCAGGTGGTTGAGTACGCCCATCAGTTTGATGTGACCGTTGAAGGGGAGTTAGGGATTCTCTCAGGCATTGAAGATGATGTTGTTGCTGCAAAATCAATTTACACGAATCCGGATGATGTGATCGATTTTACCAAAAAAACCGGCGTAGATTCACTGGCGATCTCTATCGGGACTTCTCATGGGGCCAATAAATTCACCCCTGCCCAATGCAAACGCGACGAAAACGGTATCCTGATACCTCCTCCCCTGCGCTTTGATATCCTTGAAGAGATTGAAAAACGGATGCCTGGCTTTCCAATCGTATTACATGGAGCCTCTTCTGTTCCTGCTGAGCTGATCAAAATTATCAATGAAAATGGTGGCGCGATGAAAGATGCCGTGGGAATTCCGGAAGAGCAGTTACGAAGGGCAGCTGCTTCATCGGTTTGCAAGATCAATATCGACTCCGACGGACGGCTTGCTATGACTGCAGCTATCCGGCAGGTATTTGTAACCAAACCTTCGGAATTTGACCCCCGAAAATACCTGGGGCCAGCCAGGGAGGCTTTAAAAGAGCTTTATAAACATAAAATCAGCAATGTTTTGGGGTCTAATGGTGCCGCATAGAGAATTTATCCCATTTCAAAGCCGGTCTCATTACATAGGACCGGCTTTTTTTGTTTCAAGGATCATTCAATTAGTTCCCCTTTCCCGAATCGGGTAATGACAGGTTCATTTCCAATACAGTCAATAACCGTTGACGGAATATTCCCTCCAAACCCACCATCAATAACCAGATCAACAAGATCGCCAAATATCTCATGGATCAGCTCCGGATCGGTGGAATACTCAATGATGGTATCTTCGTCTTTGACCGAAGTCGATAACATCGGATTACCAAGCTCTTTTACAATTTCGCGGATGATGTTATTCTGAGGGATACGAATCCCGATACTTTTCTTGGTACTCCGAAAGAGTTTGGGAATATTGCTGTTTGCATTCAGGATAAAGGTAAAAGGTCCCGGAAGATTTTTCTTCATTAACTTGAAGATAGTGTTGGAGATAGGTTTACAGTAATCGGAGATATTACTTAAGTCATAAAAAATAAAAGACAAGGCTGCCTTTTCAGGTTTTACATTCTTGATTCGCGCTACCCGCTCAATTGCTTTTGGCTTGGTGATATCACATCCAATCCCATAAATGGTATCGGTCGGGAAGATTATGACGCCTCCATCCCGAAGTATTTCAACCACCTTCAGGATCTCCTTCGGATTGGGATTCTCGTCGTATAACCGGATAAGCATTGATGACGGATCTAACTTCTTTAACGATCTGCCGAAAGTATGGATTTTTCAGGGTATTTTTGCCCTATTCCACAAATATTCGAACGATTAATTTATAAAGGATGACTGCACCCGAATTGGTTAAAACAGACGATGGATCAGATACCCTGTTCCTGCCAGAGCTTGGAGAGCATTTTCATTCAACCTTTGGAGCGATTCAGGAATCGACCCATGTTTTCATCGAAGCTGGCCTGAGAAAATCGAAACAAACCCATCTTGTTATCTTTGAAGTCGGGTTTGGCACCGGATTAAATGCCTATCTGACCTTAACAGAAACACTCAGAACAAAGCAAACTATACGATACATCACGGTAGAAAAATACCCTTTACCACAGTCTCTATGGGAAGCGCTCAATTATCCGGCTCTGATCCCCGGTGGATCAGCTAAACTTTTCAGGAAAATTCATGAAGTTGTCTGGAATGAAGAGGTCAAAATCACTGATTATTTTTCAATTCTTAAATTGTCCTGTGATTTATCGGATGTTGATTATTCAACCCTTCCATTGTTGGATTTGATTTTTTTTGATGCCTTTTCACCGGGTAAACAACCTGAACTTTGGCAAACCTCCGTTTTTCGTCAGATTTCAGATCATTGTTTGCCCGCATCGAGAATTGTGACCTATTGCGCTAAAGGAGAGGTCCGGCGGTCCCTGAATGAAGTTGGATTTATCACCGAAAGAATTCCCGGGCCTCATGGCAAACGGGAAATGTTAAGGGGGACAAAAACTGTCCAGATTAATGACGTTTGATTGATTGGCCATTTATGGTGTGGGCTGGATAATCACCCTTAATACGTTACGCCATAACTGTCTACTTTAGGAAGGAAATATCAATTCTTAATTTTTTAACCATTTAAACAAATAATCGAATTCAGATTTCTCAAATTAAATTTCTATCTTCGCACCTTTTAGAATAAACATTTAAAAATTTATAAGAAAACGGTTATGCAAATCAAAACTCTCCTTGTTACATTGATTGTGAGTACCTTCTTTTTTGGATCGTGCAACTCATTTAAAAGTTCAAAAGTTCCGCTGAAGACTTTAGCAGATTCAGCTGCCTATGCTATTGGGATTGATATAGGTAATAACATTAAGAAAAATCTCCCAACTGCTCCCGGAGGAAAAGATCTTGACCAAAAAATCATTTTGGCCGCATTTACCAGTGCATTAAATGGGGATTCGTCGCAAATTGCTACTGCGAAAGTTTCAGGAGTAACTCAAAGTTATTTTATGAAAGCTCAGCAAGTGGAAGGTGCCAAAGCAAGTGAAGCAGGAAAAAAATTCCTTGCAGATAACGCTAAACGCTCCGGAGTTACTACCACAAAAAGCGGACTCCAGTATGAAATTCTCAAAGAGGGGAACGGTCCAAAACCTGCTGCAACAGATACCGTTGTAGTGCATTATCATGGAACAACAATTGAAGGCAAAGTATTTGACAGTTCGGTTAAACGCGGCAAACCTGCTACGTTCCCTGTAAACCAGGTTATTCCGGGATGGACCGAAGCTCTTCAGTTGATGCCTGTTGGTTCGAAATGGAAATTGGTTATCCCATCGGAACTTGCTTACGGTCCTCGTGGTGCCGGAGCCGATATCAAACCTAATTCTGTCCTCGTTTTCGAAGTTGAATTGCTTGAAATCAAAAAATAAATTGATTTTTTAAATTACTTTTGGGGAGTAACCCCGTTTGAAGGATCCGGGATTATAAATTCCGGATCCTTTTTTTTAAGTAACTTTAAAATAGACAGATATGAGCTTTAAAACAACAGGAAAAGTGTTACAGATTCTCCCTGAAATAAAAGGGACCAGTGCTCGTGGAGAGTGGAAAAAACAGGACTTTGTTATTGAAACCGCAGAAGAGCAGTATCCGAAAAAGATTTGTTTCACGCTGTTTAACGATAAAAACGGAACATTTGACAAGATTAAACCCAATATGGAGGTTGAAGTCTCGTTTAGTATCGAATCGCGCGAATACAACGAAAAATGGTTCAGTAACATTAATGCCTTCCGGGTTGACCTGGTACAGCCGGGTGGTGGCTCCGGAAACAATCCGCCATCCTTCTCGCAATCCGATATCCCGCCAATTGGGGGAGATTCAGACGACAAGGATGATCTTCCATTTTAACTGCCATTTCCATAAACAACAAAGCCTCCTGTGCAAGGGGGCTTTGTTGTTTATGGAAACAACTATTTTTATCGGATCGGTATCTGCCGCTTGAAATCTTCCTCGAGGGAGATAAATGTTTCAGTTCGTGCTATCCCGTCAATAGCCTGCAAATCGGTATCAATAATCTTCATCAGGTGTTTATTGGTCTTGGTCTGGATTTTTATAAAAATCGCATACTGTCCTGTAGTATGATGGCATTCAACAACTTCCGAAATTTCACGCAACTGCTTCAACACTTTTTTGTCATAATTGACCTTTTCCAGATAGATACCCATATAGGCAGTGGTATTATACCCAAGCTTTTGAGGACTTACAATGAATTCGGAACCTACAATGACTCCTACTGCGACCAGTCGCTGAACCCGCTGATGAATTGCAGCTCCTGATACCCCGCACTCCCTGGCAACCTCCAGAAACGGTATTCTTGCATTTGCAGTAATCAGTCGGAGAATCTTCCGGTCAAGATCATCAATATGAACACTTTGCTCTTTAAAATCTTCGTCTAATTCAATATTGTTCTTCTTCACGGTGCTTTCAATTTGATACAAAAATCGCTAAATATTTTCACTTTTCTAACTTTTTCATTTAAAAAATAAACAAACCAACCAATACCCATTGAATTTGGATATAATAATTGTCTGTAAATAAACAAACCGTTTTGCCCTAAGCGACCTTCAAGGATTTACAGGATAAGACTTCTTGGTTTATACTTAACTATTCCCGGATGGATTTTGAAATGCCATAAGACCAAATTCAGGCAGGACTGCAAAGATATGATCAAAGATCTCGGCTTGTAAAGCTTCATAAAGCATCGAATTTTGAGCCTTGCTGAAAACGATAATCTCAATTGGAAGACCTCTCTCTGTAGATTGAAGGAATCTGACGATTCTAGTCATATGCTCATGAATACCAGGATGTAACCGGCAATAACCTTCAAGATATTTTTTAAACAAAGAAAGGTTGGTGGGAGTATCAAATAGATTCATTTTCAAGGCCCCCACGTCGAGGTCGTCCTGGTAATCATCTGGATCCACAGTATCCGCATTCAGAAATTCATGAAACATAGGTAATTTGAAAATTCTTTCCAACATGCCCTGGTCACAGAGCCTGATACTGGTAATATCAATATTGACATTCCGTTGAATCCTGCGTCCTCCTGACTCCTTCATCCCAATCCAATTAATAACTGATTCAGAAACAAGGGAATATGTAGGAATTGTCGTGATGGTTTTATCCCAGTTCTGGATTTTGACCGTTGTGAGCGAAATGTCCTGAACAGTTCCGTCCACATTAAACTTTGGAACAGTTATCCAGTCACCGTGTTTTACCATATTATTGGCAGCCAGTTGAATACTTGCGACAAATCCCATAATTGCATCCTTGAAGACAAACATCAGAACAGCTGCCATAGCTCCCAGGCCGGCAAATAAACTGGACGGATTTTGGTTCACAAGAACAGCGACGATGAAAATAGATCCAAAGAAATAGATCAGGATCTTCATCAGCTGAATATACCCTTTAATTGGACGATCTTTTGAGTAAGGATAGGCATCATAAATCTCCTGGGAAGCATTTAAGAACCGGATAAATGCAGCCATTATAATAATTGCCAGATAGATATGAGCCAGTCCCTTTACCACTGTGGAAAACAAAGTTAGGTCGTCGCCTGCAAAACCAGAAGAACTGTAAATGATAATTACCGGGAAGATATGGATCAGCGCATGAAATACTTTATGATTAAAGAGCGTGTCGTCCCATATCCCTTTAGTGCGCAACACGATCCGTCCGACAATTTTGACAAATATTTTTCGGATAACCAGAAAAACAACTGAAGCAATCAGAATAACAGTACCAAAAGTGATAAGGACAGCCCCATAGATAGCCATCCTTGTCATAAATCCATAACTCAGTAATAACTCCTTGATATAATCGTAGAATACCGACATAATCTGAAATATTAATTACTCAAAAATAAGTAGTTTTGATCAAAAATTGTAAAAATAACGAAAGAAGCTTAACATGAAGGAATTTTTACTCAGGATAATTCTCCTTTTTGCTCCATTCTCTGTGTTGGGTACACCCGTATATGACCAGTTTTTCACTGATGATGTTTTACGATTTGATTACCTCCTCTGTGGTAACCATTCCAATGCCTCAGTGCTCCCTGGCGAATTAAAAAAAGAAAGACAATGGAGCGGATCTCATGGTGCATTGATTGATCGTTTGAATCTGGGCACTTACCGGTTCCAGGTTTACGATCAGAAAAGCGGAGAGCTTATTTTCTCCAAAGGATTCTCTCCTATCTTTCAGGAATGGCAATCTACACCGGAAGCAAAACAGCTAAGCAAAGCTTTTTATCAGGTTATCCGGTTCCCCTTTCCCAAAAAGAGTATCCTCCTGAAAATTGAGAAAAGAGATTATGAGGGAGGATATTCAGGGATATTTTCCCAAAATATTGATCCTAATAACTATTTTATAATCAATGAGAATGCAAGGAATATTCCCGTTGAGAAGATTTACTATTCAGGCGATTATTCCCATAAGATTGACATTGCAATTCTTGCCGAAGGATATACGGCCAATGAAATGGACAAATTTGTGAATGACGCCAAAAGGCTTACCGATTCTCTCTTCGTGGTAGCACCTTTTTCCCAGCTGAAGAACTATTTTAATATTTATGCTCTGAAAACGGTTTCCATTGAATCGGGGACTGATATTCCAGGGGAGCACATTTATCGCAATACCATATTTAACAGCACATTTTACACGTTCAACATCTCAAGGTATCTAACCACCTCCGATATGAAAACGGTCCACGATATGGCAGCCGATGTTCCCTATGATTATCTGATTATACTGGTAAACTCTTCCCGGTACGGAGGCGGAGGATTTTACAACTTCATTAATGTTTGCACTGCTGATCATAAACTCTCATCGAATGTTTTTGTTCACGAATTCGGGCATGGTTTCGGGGGATTGGCTGATGAGTATTATACCTCAGAGGTGGCCTTCGAAGATTATTACAATCTTAAGGTGGAGCCCTGGGAGCCCAATCTGACCACTCTGGTTGATTTTGATTCAAAATGGAGGGACCTGGTTGACCCCTCTACCCCCGTTCCAACACCACGCGAAGGAAAATATAATTCAATTGTAGGAGTTTATGAAGGCGGAGGTTACACTTCAAGAGGAATTTTCAGTCCCATGGAGGATTGCCGGATGAAATCAAATTTAACCAGAGATTTCTGTCCTGTGTGTCAACGTGCCATTAAAGCGGTGATTATGGAAAATACCAAATAAAAAAGCCCGTCTCCGGGCTTTTTTATTCAAATGCTGTTTAAAGTTTATTTCCATCCTCTTTGTCGAGTTTGCGTTGCCACAGATAAGCAAAAATCAATGCAAGGCCACCAAACACGAAAATCATTGCAGGATAGGCAGCACCTTCATCCATCCCACCGGAAGCCAGAAAATAAGCAACTACAATTCCAAACCCAACTCCAAAAAGGAACAATCCGGCCTTCATAATACCTCCAGTTCCAACTTTCTTTTTCGCCTCAAAAAGAGAGGGATCAGCTCCACGCTCGATCATTGCTAATCTTTCCCGGTTACGTGAAGTAACTACAAGGTATACAATTCCGAAAATCATTGCGAAACATCCCAAGGGAACTAACATCCCAACTGCAAAAGGTCCCATAATATTTGTTTTTAAAGGTTTAACATTTGCCCATTTGACGCGTTAGTGCTAAGTTGGGTTACAAAATCTGCAAAATAAATGCTTTCTTATTTTTAATTTTTCTTCCTTTATTGTAATTTTAGACACTTTTGTTTTGTAACCTCAACAGGACGTAATTCGTCTAATTGGCAAATGGAGAAGAAAACAGATGAATACTACATTCGGGAGATTCTGAAAGGAGATTCAGGCTCATTTTCACAACTCGTGGAAAAGTACAAACATATTGCATTCTCCCTGTCATTTAAACTGTTAAGTCACCGCGAAGAGGCCGAGGAGGCTGCACAGGATGCCTTTATAAAAGCTTACAATTCGCTGAGTTCTTTTCAAAATGGTTCGACCTTCAAAACCTGGTTCTTCAGGATTGTATATAATACCTCCATTTCAAAATTAAGAGCCAGAAAAAACAGGGAGATAAATATCGACGATATTAAGATTTCAGATACCGAAATCCAGTCTGCCGAAAGCACAGTAGAACAACTAATAAGGACGACAGACAAAAGTATCTGGAAATTGGATTAGGACGGTTGGAACCCGAAGAGCGTGCTCTTTTAAAAATGTATTATTACGATGATTTTTCAATGGATGAGATAAGCGTGATCACCTCTCTTTCGGTCTCGAATGTAAAGGTTAAAATTCACCGAAGCCGAAAAAAGCTTTTACAGGAACTACAATTTGTATTAAAAGATGAAATAATTTCTATATTATGAATCAGCAAGATATCATGAAGAAATGGTTTAAGGAACTCTCTCCGGAAGACCCTTCACCAGACTTTACTTCCACGGTGATGAAACGCGTGATGTCGGAATGGAGTCTTAATCCAGTTAAGTATCAGCCCATGATCAGCAAGCGTGGCTGGTGGACCGTGGCAATTATCACCCTGGGATTAACCAGCATATTGTTCTTATTACATTCTTCTCTTCCAACGGAAACAGGTTCCTTGGCTCAAAACAAATCGGTTTATGGAATCGATTTGTTTCAGCTTTTGCAGCCGGTAAATCAGCTTTTTGTAAAATTAACAAATATATCACCTGCTGTGGCTATTGGGGCACTCGCTATTTTAGCTTTGTGGTTTTTCGATCAACTGTTTATAAAAGCGGTCAGACGTTAAATATTTCTTGGAATTGTCTGTTAATCTGATATTTATTTGAAACCGGGATCTTTCAACAGATATCCGGCTTTTTTATATGCTTTAAATTGATGTCCAAATATCTATTATCTGCTTACAATTTTACACAATAATCTATTTATTCGCATAAAAAAGGAATTAACAATTAATTAATATACGGTATTTGAGAAATATAACTTCATATATAATTGTATATCTGCATATTAAAAATTACATCTATGAAAATATGTTATATAACATTTAACTTTCAATTCGTAAGTATATCTCTATTTTTATTTGCATTTATAAATGAATAACTATCCCACATGAATCAGACGGTCAATAAAGCAATCCCTTTGTTTAAAAGTATTTCTGTCTGAATATTTCATTAAATCCGAGTGGCTTTGACAATTCCTAAATCTGGTTAATCGGACGTTAAAAACTGTTTTCTTTGCATTATAATTACAAATTGAAAGTATCAATTAATAACTTTAAGAATGAAAACAATTAATCGACTTTTAGGAAGAGCAATGTTAATTCTTGCATTTTTCACCTTGATTTGTTCCACTGGTGTTATGGGACATGCTTCTGATTCGGGGAATGACATCTTTTCGATTACTGCAGACAATTCGGCAAATTCATCTGGCTGGAATTTGAAATATTCAGCCTCAGAAAATGCTTTTAAGATCATTATGTCGGAGAATAACGGGGATAAGGAATTTACGGTCAGGAGTAAATTCTTCGAAATCGCCTACGTTTTAAATAAAAATGGATTTGGTGCACGGATGATCAGGCCAGGCAAATCTCTTGTTCCGGCTCAGATAATCGAACAAATCATAAATAAGGATGCGCTTAAACAGCAAAAAGTGATCAGTGATGCATCAATCAGCAATGAGACTGCACTGAACCTTATCGCTAGTTATCTGCCTGATTTAATAAACAATAACTATAAGCATTTGTTACAATAATAGTTATCTTCAAAATAATTAAAGAAAGCCATTCCAAAAAAGGATGGTTTTTTTTATTTATGTCCTCAAGGTTTGTAAATTTGCACCAAACCTAATCCATTATGCTTGATATCTTATATAACCGCCGTAGCACGAGAAAATTTCTAAATCAAAAAATAGAAGAAGAGAAGATAAAGAAATTGCTTATTGCAGCACTGCTTGCACCCTCCTCCCGGGGACTTCGTCCATGGGAATTCATCGTGGTAGACGACCCTTCACTTCTTGAAAAACTTGCGATATCAAAACCTCATGGCTCTTTATTGCTCAATCATGCTTCACTGGCGATCATTATTGCCGGCGACAAGACAAAGAGTGATGTTTGGATAGAAGATTGTTCTATTGCCACCATATTCATTCAGCTTGAAGCAGAAGCTCTCGGACTTGGCTCTTGTTGGGTACAGATTAACCGTCGTTATTACAATGATGATATTACAGCCAATGAGTATATTCACGAGCAATTTAATATTCCTGAAAGACTGGAAGTTCTTTCAATTGTCGGAATCGGATACAAAGCAGCAGAGACTCCTCCATTGACTGATCTTGATGTAGATTGGGATAAAGTCTCTTTTAACAAATTTGGCTCCTTATACGTTAAAGAATAAAAGAAAGTAATCTATAATTTGGGAAGGAAAAAACATTAGAAAATGACACATCGAAATCAACTGGATGATACAGATTTACATATATTGGATATTATCACCAAAAATGCCAGGATCCCTTTTAAGGATGTAGCCAATGAATGCGGTATTTCCCGGGCTGCAGTCCATCAACGGGTAAACAGGATGATTGAAATGGGGGTAATAACCGGTTCAGGATATTACATCGATCCCAAAAAGATCGACTATCGCACCTGCACTTACGTTGGCATTTTCCTTGAAAAAGGGGGGCTTTTTCATGATGTGGCAGACCAGTTGCAAGCGATCAACGAGGTTGTTGAATGCCATTATACTACCGGAGAATATGCAATCTTCATCAAGGTTTATGCACGGGATAATGAACATCTCAAACATATTTTAAGTGAGCGGATTCAGTTGATTTCCGGGGTTTCAAGTACAGAAACTTTTATTTCTCTGGAAGAGACATTTAAACGCGAAGTACCTATTTTTTCATAAACCACCTACCGAGCGTTGGCGCAGCGCTTCGAAAATCATAATTCCGGCTGCAACTGAGACATTCAGAGACTGGATCTGACCATTTTGCGGAATTTTAGCCCACTCGTCTGAAATTTTAAGTAATCCGGCCTCAATACCCAAGTCTTCCGAGCCCAGAATAATGGCAACAGGATCTTTCATATCAATATTATAATAGAAAGTCTCCCCTTTATCTGTTGCTGATACTATTTTTAATCCACTATTTTTCAAATATTTAACCACTCCTGAAAGACTTTTGGTCCGGCAAACAGGGATAAGATGCAACGCCCCTGCTGAAGTTTTGATAGCATCAGCATTAATCTGTGCCGACCCCTTCTCTGGTATTATAATTGCATGGACTCCAGCTACTTCAGCAGATCTGGCTATTGCACCAAAATTGCGAACATCGGTGAGCTCATCGAGGATTAAAATTAAGGCCGTTTTACCTTCTTCGTAAAGACGGGGAATGATTTCCTCAATATTTTGGTAGGTTATCGGAGAGATAAAAGCAAGGATACCCTGGTGATTCTTGCGCGTGACACGGTCAAGTTTCTCTATGGGGACCAGCTGAATAGGAATTTGCATCTGATGAACAAGGTCCATTAATTCATGATAAAGCTCTCCCTGCAAACCCTTCTTTATCAATATCTTTTCAATCTCCTTGCCGGAATTGATTGCCTCAATAATGGTCCGCATTCCGAAAATATAATCTGTTTTTTCCATATTTTTTAGTTCTAATTATTCATTATTCACCTGGGAAACTAAACTTAGTCAAACAAAATAAGTAGATATAAAATTGAAATAATTGTTGACATGACAATTCGCCTTTTCTTCTTCGCCATGCCGTTTATTCCCTCCATCTCTTCGCCTTTCCGTCACCAATTCCTCTTACTTTCCCACTCCTTTAATTCTTCATTCAGCGATTCCCACTCTTTCATCGCCGTCTCAACCCTTTTCTTGCTTGCACCATAGCGTTCAAAGAGGGAGCTGTTATCCATGGTCGAAGGATCTGCCAGCATCTTATCCATTCCGGTTATCTCTTCCTCCAATTTTGAAATCTGCCATTCTGCTTCACTGATCAGCTTCTCGATACGGTTGATCATCCTGTTGATCTCCTTCCTGTCATCAAAACTAACGGCAACAACCTCTTTAACAACCTCTTTCTTTACTTTTTTCTCCGGAGCAGAAAGCTCAAGTTCCCGCAGCGACTCCATTTTCCTTCTTTGTAAAAACTCATAAACGCCACCCAGGTGCTGCCTGATTTTCTTATGTCTGAATTCGTAAACCACATCAACTAAACCATCCATAAACTCACGGTCATGCGATACCACCAGCAAGGTTCCGTCAAAATTGATCAGAGCCTGTTTTAACAGACCCTTGGAATGGATGTCGAGGTGGTTGGTGGGCTCATCCAAGACCAAAAAATTAACCGGTTCAAGTAATAAGCGAATCATGGCGAGACGGGCTCGTTCACCTCCGGAGAGCACTTTTACCTTTTTATCGGCATCCGCCCCTGAAAACATGAATGCACCCAAAATATCCCTGATCCTTGTACGGATATCGCCGACAGCTATTTTATCAATAGTATCAAAGGCCGTAAGTTCTTCATCGAGTAAGGAAGCCTGGTTCTGGGCAAAATATCCGATTTTGACATTGTGTCCCAACTTATGTTCACCGGTACACTCCAACTCCTGCATTATAATCCGGGCCATTGTACTCTTACCCTCGCCGTTTTTGCCCACGAACGCAATTCTGTTCCCACGTTCCAACTTTAAGTCAACCTTATCCAGGACCAGCAGGTCCCCATAACGTTTACTCACCTCAATTGCCTCAAAAACGACTGTTCCGGAGCGGGGTGAAGGAGGAAACTTAATATTTAAAGAACGCGTATCCTCTTCGTCAATCTCAATCCGGTCAACTTTATCCAGTTGTTTGATCCGGGACTGCACCTGAACAGACTTAGTCGCTTTGTATCTGAATCTTGAAATAAAATCCTCCGTATCCTGAATCATCTTTTGCTGATTGCGAAAAGCAGCCAGTTGTTGTTCCCGCCGCTCAACGCGAAGCTCCAGGTACTTGGTGTAATTCACTTTATAATCGTAAATCTTTCCCAGGCTAATCTCCACTGTTCGATTAGTGACGTTATCGAGGAAAGCCCGGTCATGCGATACAAGAACAACTGCTCCGGCATAATCCTTGAGAAAGTTTTCGAGCCATTCAATAGAGTCTATATCGAGATGATTTGTAGGCTCATCCAGTAAAAATACATTGGGTTTTTTCAATAGAATTTTTGCCAGTTCAATTCTCATCCGCCATCCGCCCGAGAATTCTGAAGTTTGCCGGTCAAAGTCCGATCGCTCAAAGCCCAGACCCATCATAGTCTGTTCAATATCCACATGAAAATTGGTTCCCCCCATTAGCTGGAAACGTTCATTGGCCTCATGCATCTCATCAATAATCCGATGATATTCTACTGATTCATAATCCTCACGTTCGCTCAGTTCTGTATTTAGAAATTCAATCCGTTTTTCAAGTTCAAGAATTTCTTCAAATGCTGTAACCGCTTCTTCCATCACGGTCCTGGAGTCAGAGAGTTCCATATGCTGTGGCAAATACCCGACCATAATGTCGCGCGGAATCACCACTCTGCCCGAAGTTGGGGTTTGCTTTCCGGCCAGAATTTTAAGCAAGGTTGATTTACCTGCGCCATTTCTCCCTGCCAAGCCGATCCGATCACGCGGATTTACGATAAAATTTACATGCTTAAAAAGCTCAAATCCGCCAAATTCGACGTATAATTCTTCAACTGAAACACTCATGATTCACGAGAATAAATTTAAAATAACTGACCTACAATTAAATTCCTGATTCTCGTGGAACCCTCATGAATTCAATTCATCACTTTTTGCAAACATCTGTTCATGAGGCTTTCACAAACACATACACGGATTAATACCGTTCAGGATCCCAGATTAGTCTAGCAGTTCTGTAAAAATCCGGAAGCAATTAAAAAGTCCCGGCAAAGATACCAAAATTTGGAGGGTAGCGGGGAATTATTTTTGTACGGATTTATGGACTAAAAAAGTGGGTTTTATATAGCTGGATTAGGAAGAACCTTTTGTTTCCAGATATTTCCAGGTTCAATGATACATGGAGTGAATAAGCGATTTTTTCAATGTTGATTAATCACTTTTGCTTAGGTAAACGATCCAAATCTGTGTTGCGATAAAAACATTTTCCTTTCAATGTCCAAAAGCGGCAGAGCCGCAAAATATTTGTAGCAAAAAAAATATTAGATTTAGGTTGTTCGCAACGCACCGGAATACCAAAACCTATTGCTTTAAGATATATCGTTGCGCTGCACCTTTTGTGCCGATTGCCTTATTTTCTACAAATATCAACAGTGAGGTGCACCTCATAAATACTTGTTTATTTCACCCATACGAAACGTTATAGAGCCAATTTCTATGTATTTCCAAACGTTTCACCAATTTCAATCTGTTCCCACTTATTTCAATCTATTTATATCTTTGCAGAAATTTTACAATTAACGTTTTGGGAAGAGGAAATAAACCATTGCCACTTTATGAAGGGGTAGAGATCATTGATATTGGGGCTGAAGGGAAGGCCATTGCAAGGGTGGATGGAGTTGTGGTATTTACAACAGGGGTAATCCCCGGAGACATTGTCGACCTTCAGGTAATTAAAAAGAGGGAAAAGTACCAGGAGGCCAGAGTAGTCAGCATTAAAACCGATTCACCTGACCGGATTCTCCCCTTTTGCGAACATTTCGAAGTTTGCGGCGGGTGCAAATGGCAATACCTGCTTTATGATAAGCAATTGTTTTACAAGCAGAAACAGGTGGCAGACCAGCTTACCCGAATCGGCAAAGTAACCGTACCCGAAATTATGCCAATCAAAGGTTCTGCCAGTTCGACCTTTTACCGGAATAAACTCGAGTTTACCTTTTCGAACCGGCGGTGGCTTACACCCGAAGAGGTACGGTCGGGTGATCAGTTCAAAGATATGGATGTTCTTGGGTTTCATGTTCAGGGAATGTTCGATAAAGTGCTGAATGTGGATAAGTGCTGGTTACAGCCTGAACCCTCAAACTCCATCCGGAATGCCGTAAAAACTTATGCAATCAACCATAAACTTGCATTTTACGACCTGAGGAACAAGGAGGGATTTCTTCGTAATCTGATCATCCGGACTGCAAGTACAGGTGAATTAATGGTAATTGTCAATTTTTTCTCTGAAAACGTTGAAAAACGGGAAGCGCTCCTGAATTTCCTCAAAAACCAATTTCCGGAGATTACCGCACTGCTCTATGTAATCAATCAAAAGGGGAATGATACGATTACCGATCAGGATATCCATGTTTTCAAGGGACAGGACCACATAATCGAAGAGATGGAGGGACTCAGATTTATCATCGGTCCAAAATCGTTCTACCAGACCAATTCACATCAGGCTTACGAATTATACAAAGTCGCGCGCGATTTCGCCCAATTGTCCGGCAAGGAAGTAGTTTATGATTTATATACCGGAACCGGGACAATTGCCTGTTTTGTAGCCGCAGGAGCAGGTAAAGTAGTTGGAATTGAGTATGTTCCTGAAGCTATTGCCGATGCAAAAATCAACGCACTCAATAACGGGATAGAAAATACCAGATTCTTTGCAGGTGACATGAAAGATATTCTGACACCCGATTTTATTGCGGAGCATGGTCACCCTGACGTAATCATTACCGATCCGCCAAGGGCCGGGATGCATGAAGAGGTGATCAGCGCCCTTTTGTTTGCTGCTCCTCAACGGATTGTTTATGTCAGCTGTAATCCTGCCACACAGGCCCGCGATATCAGCATGCTCAGCCACAGCTACCGGGTTACCAGGGTGCAGCCTGTCGACATGTTTCCCCATACCCACCACGTTGAAAATGTGGTATTACTTGAAAAAATGACCGAATCTGAGAAATAAGAATGTCACAAAGGCACGAATATAAAGAACTGTCTAAATTTCTCTTTAGGAGATCAATTTCCATAGAAAATTATAATTCTGAAAACACATTTCCCGGAGGGAATTAACCGTTTATCCGTTAATGTCCTAACGGACAATGGTTTTCCTGGATTCGCTCTTCTATTGGGATTGATGCCCTACGGGCAAAAATGGTTTAATTCGTTCTCCATGTATTTCCGATTATCTCCTTAAACGGGACTCCATTGAGAATCAGCTCACCGGCAGTAAATTGATTTTCCTTTATTTTTATCTTCAGATAGTTGGTTTTTAACGTATCACAGAGACTATTTTTAATTATTGATTCAACCTTTTTGGTTTGGGTGTCCTGAATGTAATAGTTATTAAAAGGATAAAAAAGCTGCAATCGTGTCGAATCTTTCCAATTAACATTTACTCTTACCCTAACCCAGTTTGGAGTATTGACCGGTTTTTGGGTTACGACTGATTTGATCTTAGCAAACCCATCACTGTCTGTGGCAAATACGACATAGGCTTTCCGTACTTTTTCCCAGTATTTTTTATCTGTAATTTTGAAATGGTCTTCCCTAAACTGTAACCAAATAAACTTGCCGTTAAGGTCAGAGCCTATTCCATTAAAATCTGGATTAAAACGGTTATCTGTCTTGAATTTAAATTCGATACCCGTTTCAGCAAAACCCGCCTGGTTGCTAATTATCTGAAAAGGGACATACAGTTGTGCCAGGGCAACCAGTATAAAGGCGCCAATTACAAATCTATTTGTCTTCATGTTCATGTGTTATTAATTAGTTTTTCAATGGCCACATGGAACTCGCCATGAGAGAATCAAACTTCAGTACGGGATTATCCTTAATGGCTCGTTTCATTCCCTTTTTTGATCATCAACCAATTTGCAGCAAAAAATCCAGCGCCGACAAGTACGAACAAGATACCTTTGACCACAAAGGTTAACTCAGTATCAAACGACCGGCAAATGACCAGTAGTGCAATAACCAGCAAACCCAGATTTAATACGCCAAGATGGCTTTGTTTGGATCCCTCTCTGAGCAAGACCAGCCCTGAAATAAATAACAGCAGGTTGATCAGAATAACGGATAACACAGTATACCAGACTCCCAGAATAAAAAGGACAAGGAATAAGAGATACGTCCCATCCATCAGGTTCCATTCGGTCCTTATCTTACGGTGATTTTGCCGGTAAAGCAATATTGTGGCCAAAACAAAAAGCAGAAGGCAGGCCACATATTCGGGGGTAACAAAAAAATTCGGGAATTGATAACCTAGCTCTGCCAGATCCTTCCATGATGCCTTAAATGACATGATCAGAAGTGAAACGATGGTTCCCACAAAGCCGAATACGAGATATCCGTTATGAAGGAGCGGACGGCCTTTAAAATATGGCCGCTTTCCGATAAAATAAAAGATGGCAAACATATACATATATGCCGGATGCATTAGCATATGGGCCTGGTGCGACACGGTGAAAAGTGTTTGGGTAAGCACATAGGGGACCATCCAGTGATGAAGAATAAGCAATGCTTTGGCCGGAATTTTCTGCGACAACTGATAATACCGGGGAATAGGAAGTATGAAAAGAATCCAGAACAGATACTCTTCATTGGGGAAGGCACCACTTTCACTTGCT
>CAIXZH010000061.1 GCA_903923905.1 uncultured Bacteroidia bacterium | reverse complement strand
TTCTGCCTGTTCGCCATTAACCCGAACTCAATCAAAAATCATCAGCATGTCAAGGAACTATTGAATTTCGGCACTATAGCCGCTTAAATATATCTACTTTTTGAACGAACCATTGTTATAATCATTGGTAAACCATTTAAGACCCAACACCAGCCCGGATTAGGGATGTTCAGAAGGAGTATTTTAATGCTTTATAAATTGATTTTCAATTGATCCATTGGTGTTGTAATGGTCACTCAGGCAATGAAATGGTTTCTCTTGTATTCCAATTTCTTTCCAAAGGGTTGCAAACATGAAATAAGTCATATTATTAAAACAGACGAATAGTGATCGTTTTCGTAATTTTGCCTGGAAATATTCAATCTACATCTAACTCTGGAAGCATGGGGAAATTACTATTATCTTTGGGCGTCATTTTTTTATTGGCATCATGTACCCAACAAGTGAAAAATAACACGATAATGAATCCATTTTTAAAAGCTTACAATACCCCGTTTGAAGTTCCCCCTTTTGATAAAATTATGAATAAGCATTATTTACCGGCCTTTGAGGAGGGGATCAAACAGCATAATGCTGAGATTAAAAGTATCACCGATTCGCACGAGGTACCCGGTTTTGCCAATACCATTGAAGCACTCGATATGAGCGGTTCATTGTTGGGCCGTGTGAACCATGTTTTCTCCAACCTTAAGGAGGCTGTGACCAATGATTCAATCCAGGAGATTGCACGTTTGGTGGCACCAATGTTGTCTCAACACAGCGATGAAGTAAATCTGAATGAACCACTTTTTGCCAAGGTAAAGGGCGTTTACGATTGCCGAAGTTCGCTCCATCTCAATCAGGAGCAATCCAAATTACTCGAAGAAACCTACAAACATTTTGTACGTGGAGGTGCTAATCTCTCTGCCGATAAGAAACTGCAGTTAAAGAAGGTAAATGAAGCACTTGCTTTGCTTGATCTTAAGTTTGGGGATAATATGCTGGCTGAGACAAATGCCTTTCAAATGGTGGTTGACAGGAAGGAAGATCTTAACGGATTGTCCCAGTCCATGATTTCATCAGCGGCTGAAGAAGCCAAAGCGCTGAAATTGGAGGGAAAATGGGTTTTCACTCTTCAAAAGCCAAGCTGGATCCCATTTGTTACCTATGCCCAAAACCGGACTCTTCGCGAGAAGATCTATAAGGCGATGTATAATCGGGGGAACAATAATAATGAACATGATAATAAAATAGTTATCAATAAATTGGTAAACCTTCGGCTTCAAAAGGCTAATTTGATGGGTTTTGAAAGCTGGTCAGCTTATGTTCTGGATGATTGTATGGCCAAAACACCGGCTAATGTCTATAAATTGCTTCATCAGGTATGGACTCCGGCTATTCACAAAGCTAAAGAGGAGTCAAAGGATATGCAGGCTATGATAGCAAAGGAGGGTGGCCATTTTAAACTGGAGAGCTGGGATTGGTGGTATTATTCCGAAAAAGTCAGAAAGGAAAAATACGACCTTGATGAAGAACAGACCCGCCCCTATTTTGAACTGAATAATGTGCGTGAAGGTGCTTTTGCCGTTGCCAATAAATTATACAGCCTTACCTTCACACCACTGAAAAATATGCCTTTATACCATTCCGATTGCGAAGTTTATGAAGTGAAAGACGGAGATGGTACGGGAATGGGGATTTTGTATATGGATTTCTATAATCGGGCTTCTAAAAAAGGGGGCGCATGGATGACCAATTATCGGGATCAGTATATTGATAAAGATGGAAATGATATCCGTCCGGTCGTTTCGGTAACTACCAATTTCTCCAAGCCAACCGGAAATCTGCCCGCCTTGCTTAGTTTCGATGAGGTTGAAACGGTTTTCCATGAATTTGGCCATAGTCTGCACGGTTTGTTATCAAAATGTCATTATCAGGAGATCTCCGGGACAAGTGTTTCCCGTGATTTCGTTGAACTTCCTTCTCAGGTGATGGAACATTGGGCATCAGAGCCTGAAGTGCTCCAAATCTATGCAAAACATTATAAAACAGGTGAGATCATACCGCAGTCTTTGGTTGATAAGATTGTAAAGGCAGGAAAGTTTAATCAGGGTTTTGCCACTGTTGAATACCTGGCAGCGGCCATTCTCGACATGGATTACCACACAATTACCAAAATCGGAGATATTGATGTTGAGCGATTTGAAAAGAACTCTATGGAAAAGGCGGGTTTGATTCCTGAAATCATTCCCCGTTATAAATCGACCTATTTTGCCCACACTTTTTCGGGAGGAGGGGAGTATTCCAGTGGTTATTACAGCTACTTATGGGCCCAGGTACTCGATTGTGATACCTTTGAGGCATTCAAGGAAGCCGGCAGTATTTTTGATCCGAAAGTAGCCAAATCATTCCGCACCAATATCTTGGAACGTGGAGGAACTGATGAGGCGCTGAAATTATATGTAAATTTCAGAGGCAAGGAGCCTTCAATTGAACCCCTTCTGAAAAGCAGAGGGCTGAACTAAACTTGATTCGCGATAGCAGGAATAGAAGAAGGGTGTCCAAGAAGTCTATTTTAACCGCAAAGTGCGCAAAGGTAGCGCAAAGAACGCAAAGGTAAAATATTGTATTTGTGGTCTTTGCGACCATAGCGATCCGCCATCTGGCGGACTTTGCGATCTTTGCGGTTTATTTCTTCACCTTTTTAGACACCCTCTTCATGTGTGGTTCTGATCAGACTTACCAGAGATGGTCTGAAATAGTTCTGCTGAGATTTTTCTTCAAAACAATCATGATGTTTATACGTTATCCTTTAAAATCTAAAGTTTTTAACGTTTAATAATATGGCAAAAAATATCCTTTCTTCTCAGACCCGCAGAAAGTTTATACAAACCACCTGTGTGGCATCGGTTGGGTTAACCATGGTTCCCTATATGTTGCAGGCCGGCAGTAATTCTGTTCCGGAGACACTTTTAAAAAGGCGTTTCGGGAAAATCGATTTTGAGGTGACCACCCTTGGGTTGGGAGGGCAGGCTTCCATTCAATGGACTCCCACCGGAATAGATCCGGTTGCAATAATCCTAAAGGCTTACCAATTGGGAATCAACTATTATGATACTTCAAATTATTATGGTCCAAGCCAGCTGAATTATGGAAAAGCTTTCCGTCAGCTAGGCCTTGTTCCGGGCCAGCCAAATTATAGTCAAATAAAAAGAAAGGCAATTTTTGTTACTTCAAAAACTGGTCTTCGTTTTGGTAAAGGGGGAGACGACCGCAAAGAGGTCCATGGCGGGACAAACGGTCCGGCAGGCTCAAAAGCCATCGATGATGTTCGAAGAACTCTCACACAGGTATTTGGGAATGGAATAGATACTTATCCGCCTGATGCTTACCTGGATATGGTGCTGATTCATACCCTTAATAGTATGGGTGAAGTCGATGCCCTTTATGAAGGATATGATAATCCGAATCCTGAAGAAAAGACCATTGGGGCACTAGCGGCATTGCGGGATGTAAGGGACGGATCAAACCGGACGGGACTGAACCCAAAGCATGAAAAGCTGATTCATCATATTGGTCTCTCCGGACATAAGGATGCAGCCGTAATGATCGAAATGATTCAACGTGATACTGAGAACCTGCTCGACGGAATGCTTGTGGCTATCAATGCAAATGATAAGCTTTTCTTCAATATGCAGTATAATGTCATACCTGTGGCAGCGGCCAAAAACATGGGGATCATTGCCATGAAGGTTTTTGCAGATGGAGCAATGTATACCAAGAAAGCCGAATGGTCAAACACACCTGAACACGTTGTACTTCAGGTAAGCAGCCCCGAATTGCCGGCACATGAACTCATCAGGTATTCGTTGTCTACTCCGGGGATCCATACCGCAATTATCGGTATTGGACAAATCAATGATGAGCCTCAACATTGCCAGCTGACACAGAATTTGATCGGGGCCCAGGTAACTTCAGAGGCTTTAAGCGAGGTGGAGAGAAGAAAAATCGAGACTCTGGCATTAAATTCAAAAGGTGGGAAAACGAACTATTTCCAGAAACTATATCAGGACCTTACCGCTCCCAGGGAACTAAAAGTCGAGGTGATCAAAGGTGAAAAGTCTGTAATTACCTGGCATACTGCTTATGCCGGTGATGCCGCAATTGACCATTATGAAATCTGGCGCGATGGGGTTAAGGTGGCTAATTTTACTCATGTTCCTCAAATCTCTAAAACACCCTATCTGTTTACTGATTATTACAGCAATATATCTCCTAAACAATATGTGGTAAAAGTTGTGGATAAGAAAAACAGAATTGCCCAGTCTGAACCCCAATTGGTGTAGCAGGAATTCTTTATCTTTGCAGAATACCATAGAATCACTTAGTAGAAATGCCCCAAATCCTGCAGGAATATGAAGATCACATTGTCGCGTCCGGAATGGAACGGGATAAGCAGGCAAAAAAGAGGCATTATTTGCCTGCATTAAGACTTGTGGTTTTCCTTTTAATGCTGATCTCATTTTTTAATTTTCTGATTGTAAACGATTTGGTTTTTGTCTATGGATCCATAGCTGCACTAATCTTGTTTGTGTTTTTGTCTGTATTGGATCATTATTTAAAACTGAAAATTGAGTATTGTGACCGTTTGATTCAGATACTCAGGAATGAGATAAGAGGCATCAATGGTGATTTTTCCCCTTTTGATCCGGGTGATGAATATGTCGATCCGGACCATAGTTACACTTACGATTTGGACCTGTTTGGAAAGAAATCCCTGTTCCACGCGATAAACCGGACTGTCACCATTTTCGGCAAAAACAGGTTAGCAGAGTACCTTAAAGATGCATTTAATTTTAAGGATTATATCATAGAGAGACAAAAGGCGATCCTGGAATTATCTGAAGATCCTGATTTCCGGCTACAGTTGCAATTGGTTTTCTATGGACAAAAGAGTAATGAAGTAGATCGGATTGAGTTGAGTAAATGGCTGGATAGTGAAAACAAGCTTTTGCAAAGCCAAATCTTTAATAGCTTCAGATATCTCTTTCCCATGATTACCAGTTTATTGATTGTAATGTCTCTGTTTGGAATAGTAGTTGTTCAGCTCCCTATAATGATGGTTGTTTTACAGTTGCTAATTGTTTCGGCCTATGCCCGGAAAACAATCAGGGTTCAGTCTCTTCTCTCCTCAAAGGTTGGAACAATTTCAAAATATGCTCAGTTTCTCCTTTTGGTCGAAAAAGGCCGCTTCATATCAAGTTACCTGGTTGAATTGACACAACAACTTTCACATGATGGGATTGAGCCACCTTCAAAGATCATCAGGAAATTGTTCCGGTTATTAAGCTGGATGGATACCAACCTGAATATCCTGGTTTCAACTATTTTGAATGGACTTTTTTTGTTCAATCTCCATGTGTTGGCCGAAGTGGAAAAATGGAAAGAAAAGTATCGTGAGGATATTCCGCGTTGGTTTGCAACCATCGGAGAGATCGATGCACTGGCTTCATTGGCCAATTTTGCAGCAAATAACCCGGAATTTATTTATCCTGTTCCAATAAAAGACCAATTTCTTTTTGAAGCCATTAATCTGGGTCATCCACTTATTTCCAAAGATGAATGTGTTACCAATGATATTTCGATTAATGGATGGAATCAGTATTGTATCATAACGGGGGCAAATATGTCGGGGAAAAGTACCTTTTTACGAACAGTTGGAACCAATTATGTGATGGCTATGCTTGGAGCTTCGGTATATGCCACGAAATTTATATTTTGTCCGGTAGTTTTGCATAGCAGTATCCGCACCAATGATTCACTGGCCCGGAAAGAATCATTCTTTTATGCAGAACTTAAACGGTTGAAACAGATTATTTTGGAACTTGAGACCGGACAGCGAACCTTTATATTGCTTGATGAAATTCTAAAAGGGACCAATTCGAAGGATAAGCAGGTCGGATCGGTGGCTCTTCTGGAACAGCTCACTAAATATCAGTCTGTTGGATTAATTGCCACACATGATCTTATTTTAGGTGATCTGGTCAAAGATTATCCGGACAATATTCATAACCTTTGTTTTGAAATCCAGATAATAGAGGATAATATGAATATTGATTACAAATTGCAGGAAGGGGTTTGTAAAAATCTGAACGCCACTTTTTTAATGAAGAAAATGGGGATTATCATGGACTCATAGTGTTTAAATTAATACTATATGGAAACTATTTGGAAGGAAGATTTTGATATTAAATCATATAATGTTGATTTTCAGCAAAATGCTAAGCCATCTGCCTTGATGCAATTTTTTCAGGAGGTTGCTTCCAACCATGCAGCGGAGCTTGGGGCTGGTTATGATGCATTAATCTCAAGGGAATTGTTCTGGGCTTTGTCGAGGCTGACTGTTGAAATTGGCAGAATGCCGCGGTGGGGCGAATCGATTCTGATCGAAACCTGGCCCTGCGGGAGTGAGGGACTCTTTTTCAGGCGTGATTTTATTGTTTATGATAAGGATCACCAGATAATCATTCGGGCTGTATCAGGTTGGTTATTGTTGGCGGCACAGACACTTCGTCCACAGCGCCCTTCCATGCTCGGCATTGATTTGCCATTCAATAATGGGAGGAAGTCACTGGCCTATTTCCCTGAAAGACTTACCGCCCAAACAGAGCAGGTAGCCTTCAATAAAAAAGTGGCATACAATGAAATTGACCAGAATCTTCATGTCAACAATACGCGTTACCTCGATTGGGCCACAGATTGCTTTAAACTTAAGCATTATCAGAATCATCGGCTTACAGGATTTTCACTTGAGTTTTTGGCTGAAACCCATTGGGGTGATGAAATTGAACTTCATATTGGAAATGATTTTCTGAATTCTGCTGTTGAAGCGATTGAATCGACCTCATCAACAAAACTATTTAAAGCAGTTCTAACCTGGGAAACATTACTTAACTATTCCTGATCTTTAAGAAAACCCGTAGGATAGGTTTTATTGCCGGTTTTATTTCTTCTTTCCGGTAGGGTAAAAAGCATTTGAAGCGGTAAGTAAATAACAGTGGGAAACAAGGATTTATCGAATCGTTTGATTACGATTCTTTAAATTATTTGAAACTGTCATTTTATAGATCCTTTAAGCACGATTTATTTTGAAAGACCTGTCAATTATAGTAGTCAATTATCGAAGTTGGGATATGCTTACCCAATGTCTTGATTCGTTAGCCTCAATTCCAGCTACCTATTTTTCTTTTGAGGTGATTGTAGTCGAAAATTCGTCACAGGTTGAAAAATTAAATGAATTCAGGGGTTTATTTCCACAGTTCAATTTTATTTTGAATTCCGGGAACTACGGATTTGCAAATGGAAATAACCTTGGTGCTGCAAATTCCAATGGGAAATATCTTCTGTTTTTAAATCCTGACACTATGGTTTCAGAGAGGACGCTGTTGGCCATGCTCGACCAGGCAAAGGTCAGCCGAGCCAATTCAATCATCTCATGCAGACAATTAAGGGCAAATGGAGTAGAAGACAGACCATATGGTGATTTCCCATCTCCCCTGTCATTGTTTGGTTGGACAACTACTTTGGCCAAAGCTTTCAAATTGATTGCTAAGCCTTTACAGAGCGATCGTTTTATTTTTCCTGACTGGGTTTCCGGCTCGGTTATGATGATGAGTAAAATGAGCTTCAATTCTATTGGTAAATGGAATGAAAGATTCTGGATGTACTATGAAGATGTCGATTTATGCCGCAGGGCTAAAGACCTGGGAGGAGTTATAGTCGTTTTAAAAAACGTAGCTTTGGTGCATAATCCTGGTGGTTCGTCCAGATCTGATACTGAAATTAAAGTACTTACCAAGACGGAGATTTTAATCTCGCATCATGAGTATATCTCTTTGCATGAGAATGGTTTAAAAGAGGTGTTGATGCATGCTTTATTAATTTTAAATAATCTGGTATTGGGATTCATTTCAGCCATTCCTGGATTGATTTTATTTTCAAATAAACGTTTAATGGTTTCAAATAAAGTTTATTTGAAGCTGATAAACTACTATTTTAACGCGTTCCTACAGGATACGTGGATAAGTACGCGATCTTTAAAACATCCGGAATCGTACCGTTTCAGAATTAATGTAGATAAAAATTTTTCTGCCATCAGAGATGATA
The DNA here is from genome assembly GCA_903923905.1 of uncultured Bacteroidia bacterium. GTDB lineage: Bacteria > Bacteroidota > Bacteroidia > Bacteroidales > Prolixibacteraceae > JAAFHB01. Next base: position 51,494 of record CAIXZH010000061.1, on the reverse strand, counting down.
ATTCCTGAATTGGTATAATCTGGATAGAATCAAAAGCATGCAGTAAGAGATCAAAATACGGGAGTAATTTATAATATTCACTGGGTGAGGAGCTTCTGATCTCCGGAACATCTGACCGGAAGCTGGTATCAATAGTTGAAACCTTTTTGTAGTTTTGTACTACATTTAAGTAATTGAAACTTTGACGCGAGAAGAATTTAAAAATATATTTAATACCCATTTTGCAGGTGTTCGTAACTACGTTTACTACCGGTCAGGTGATCAGGATCTGGCGACTGATGTAGCGCAGGAGACTTTTATCAGGCTGTGGGAAAAGAATTTCGAATTGGTAAATAGCAATACCAGGGCACTTCTTTATAAAATTGCGGGTGACTTGTTAATTTCTCAGTTACGAAAGCGCAATGTAGTAATGAAGTATAAGGCAAAAGTTGTGGATGAGCAATTTGGAGAGAGTCCTCACGATTTGATGCATTATCAGGAGTTGCTAAAGAATTATGAGAAAGCGTTGGAACGACTGCCGGAAAAACAAAGAACCGTTTTTCTCCTGAGCAGGATGGAGGGGATGAAATATTTTGAAATTGCTGAAAGCCTTGGCTTAAGCATTAAAGCGGTTGAAAAACGAATGAAAAACGCCTTGGAATATTTACGAAAGGCAATCGGAGATTAATGAAAAAAATAAATTTACATAGAGATTTTAGTTCAACTGACAAGATAGACCAGTTCCCGGAAATCGAGATCCATTATTCGGTTTCTGAGAATAAAGTCTGGGAAAATCTGTTGCATCAAATGGATAAGCCAAAGATTCATCACTTTGCTATTTCACGCAATCTTTTGTTCAGAGTTGCTGCTGCGGCCTCCATTGTAATAATTTTTAGTGTTACCGGATTTCTTCGGCTATATACCAGAACGATTTACGTACCCTCCGGTCAACATTTGACCTATCTGTTACCCGATAACTCAAAAGTTGAAATGAATGCCCAGTCTGTTGTAAGTTATCACCCCTATTGGTTTAGTGTCGCGCGGGCCATAACACTTGATGGGGAGGCTTTTTTTACAGTACAGAAGGGCCCAGGTTTTAAAGTAGTTTCCAAATTAGGTGAAACTTCGGTATTCGGAACCAGTTTTAATATTTATTCCAGGGATAATGATTATAGTGTAACCTGTTTTACCGGCAAGGTAAGGGTGGTTTCTGCAGGAAAAAATGAACGGGTATTATTGAACCCTAATGAGAAAGCTTTTATTACAAAAGATGGATTTTTACGCTTTGCTCAGGAAGTCAACACAAAAATTGTTAAGTCCTGGAGAGATAATATGTTTGTTTTTACAAGTTCTCCAATCGTTACAGTTTTGCAGGAGATTGAACGCCAATATAATATAAAAATTAATTTCAAGGCCAATCCAGGTTTGACTTACACAGGAAATTTTTCAAGATCATTGTCGGGAAAAGAGGTGCTCGATTTGGTTTGTACCTCATTAGGGATTAAATTTGATGCAAAATCAGATACCGTATATCTGGTTAATTAATCCAAGTGGATCGTGAACCAACGATTGATAGTTTTTATCCTGTTTTTTCACTTGACAGCAATATCCTGCTTTTCCCAACAGATTGATATTGCTGTTGTTAATACTCCATTGAATCAGATTCTAATTGAATTGCGTGATAAATACAGATTGCAGTTTTCGTTTGACGATCAATTGCTTTCACGGTATAATTTGACCATCACCAATCAATGGGCTTCTCCGGAAGATGCGATCCGATCAATTATCAGTAAGTTCCCGTTGATTTACAGGAAACAAGGAGATATATTTCTGATACTTCCTGAAAAAAAACAGGTTGTATTGCACAACTATCTCTTACTCGGACAGGTCTCTGAGGCCAATTCCACTGAACCACTGGCATTCTCCCAACTTTACGTCAATAACCGGATGCTAGTTTCGGATCTTAAAGGGAGCTTTACTTATCAAAGTACCACTGATAGTGTTTTTCATATACGCGTATCTCATTTGGGATACTTTCCTCTGGATACTGTTGTAGTTGCAGGTATATACCATCGTTTTTACTTAATCCCATCGGTAATAGGACTAAGGGAAATAGTGATCAAGGACCGATCTTTTGACAAATCGACTCATATTGGAAATAAAGCGGGTGTAATAAAGGTTAATCATCAGATTGCTAATTATTTGCCTGGGAGTGGGGATAATTCGGTATTTACCATATTAAGACTCATGCCAGGTATCCTGGCTTCCAGTGAACAATCAAATGGATTGATAATATGGGGTTCATATGAAGGACATAGCCAGATCCTGTTCGATGGATTTACGATATGGGGTTTAAAAAGTTTCAATGATGAAATCAACGCCGTAAATCCTTTAATTGCAAAAGAGATTGAAGTGTTAAAGGGGGGATATGATGCCGGTCATGGGGGCAGGATAGGAGGTATTGTTAATATTTCCGGAAAGACCGCGAATATGGTAAAACCTTCTTTTAGCTTGAATATTAATAATGTAACTATGAATGGAATGGCTGAAGTCCCACTATGGAGAAACAGTTCAATTTTAGTCTCTTTTCGGCAGACTTATTTTAATTTGTACAAGGGGAAAGATGTTCTTCCGGCAAATAATCAAAATGTTATTACACCAGTTAATGTGTCAAGCTCCGCAATTGACTATACCGTGCTCCCTGATTATAATTACCAGGATATTAATGTCAGATATACCGCAAGAAATAACCATGGAGGGCTTTTTTATATCAGTTACCTGGGGAGTCAGGACCGCTTCAGATATCTTATTAATCCATATGTCGGTCTGAATGGTCTTTTTAAAATCGATGCCGAAAATAACTATCAATACGGTGCCTCTGCTTTTTATGGTCGTACCTGGAAGAATGGAAATATTACCAATTTCACCACCTCATGGTCTTCACTCGAAACGGACTTATCGAATATCCAGAGTATTGAGCGATCCAAAAATGTATTTCAACAATTAAATAACGACCAGATTTATAATAAAATAGGTGAATATTCTGAACGCATCGACAATTTTTTCAAACTGTCTCAGTCCCATATGCTAGAGGCAGGGATTGGATTTGATCAAAATGAGGTTGGATTACGGATCGATTCTTTTGGTTATAATCAAACTAACCTTAAGTCTCAAATGACGCGAGTTAATGGATATTTGCAGGACCATGTCACCCTACCCGGTGAAATAGAGGTAAAATATGGTTTACGTTCAGATCTTCCATTATCTCTTAACAGGATTTATGTTCAACCACGTTTGTCTGCAAGTATCCGACTTAGCGAATTTGCCAAACTAAATGCCGCATGGGGGATTTATAATCAGTTTATATCCAAGAGTTCGGTAATAGATAATCAGGGGAATTACCGGTATATTTGGACAACCTGTGATAATAAGCAGATTCCTGTTCTTAAAGCTGTTCATTGGGTTGCAGGTGGTTCATACCACCAGGATGATTTAACCGTGAGTATTGAAACCTACTACAAAAGTACCGACGGATTAACCCGGTATATTAACAAGGATTTGAATTATAACAATTTGATTTATAATGGTAGAGGGAGGAGTTACGGAATTGATTTCTTTGTCAGAAAAGATTTCAAAGGACATTCAGCCTGGATTTCATATACCTTGAGTAAAACCGAGGAGAATTTTTCGTACTTTCCAAAGAGTGAGTATCTTCCGGCCCCCCAGGATCAGCGACACGAAGTAAAGGTAGCTACATTATTCAATGTCAAGCCATTTAATTTTTCGGCAATATATGTTTTTGGATCTGGCTTTCCTTTGACAAGCGGATCAATTCTTAACCCTAACTACAACTATCAGGTCTATAATCGGGTGGATATTGCTGCCAATTACCGTTTTGATGTTGGGAAGATTGCCTGTGAGGCAGGATTGTCAATCTTAAACTTGTTTAATGCTAAAAATATCTGGTACTCCAATTTTGAAAGAGTACCTGTTAATCAGTCAACTACGCTTAATATTTATTCCCAGGCTGTTCCATTTTCTCCCAGAATATCGTTAAGATTATATTATTGATCAGACAATCTGAATCTCCTCCTTTTCAACTTCACCGTTCCGAATCCTGAATGATTTTATATCTGGTATTTCTGCTGCAAGTGAAACTATGACATAACTGATCTCCGGATCAAATGCGAGCCGGATGTCCTCTACAGAGGGTCTTGCCGGCGTTTCGGGGTGACTATGGTAGTTGGCAAGGATTACCTGGCCTGCTTTCCGTACCTCTCGCACTACCTGGAACTGTTCGGCAGGATCGAAAGAAAAATGTTCGGGACTGTGATCGATGTTTGTGAGCGGAAAATGTTTGGTGACGTCGTGGTCGATACCGGCAAGATAGCCACATACTTCTTCCGGCAAGCCGTTTTGAGCATGCACAAATAGTTGATCTATTATCTGTTGCGGAATTCTAAGCATCTTGTTTGGGATTATTTCTCAATCAAAACTTTGTGTACCTGCCCTTCAACATGCGATACCTCCAGAACCTTATATCCCTGTTCTCTCGAACTTTTAGGTACATTTTGAAGCGGCTCACCTTCAACAAGCAAAACTTCGAGGATATCGCCCTTTTGTAGTTTTGATAATGCGATTTTTGTTTTTACGAAAGTCATCGGGCAATGCTCTTTGGTAATATCTAATTTAACTGTGGACATGGAATTAATTGGTTTTAATATTTAAAAATTTAAGGCTATTGGCGGCCGGCAACTTGCGGCTGGCCGGTATTTGGCAGATACTGCTAAATGCCGGAAGCCGGTGGCCAGCTGCTCAAAGCCAAAGTTGTTTCTCGTTCATTAAATGAACAATGTTCTTCCACCTTCAGAAATGTCAAGGAACGTTGCAACTCCCAGTACGTCCCTAACTTCGTGAATAAAGTCACTTTTCTGAAGGCCAAGGATATGCATAGCCATCTCGCAGGCATACATATTAACTTCCAGAGCTTTGGCAGCTTCGACCAGCTCTTCCAGAGTAGCTACATTTTTCTTGCGCATCAGGTAGCGGAATATCTTTGGGCTAATACCGCAAAAGTTAAGCCGGCTTACGGGTGCGCTTCTCAGTCCTCCCATAAAAAAACCAAAAAGTTTTGGCAGGGAGCCAGTTCCAACAAAAGAGCGTCCCTGTTTCTGCTTAATGGCATCGAGGCCCCAGAAGGTAAAGAAAATATTAACCTCATAACCGACTGCGGCTGCACCCGTTGCCAGGGTAAAAGTTGCCACCAGCTTGTCAAAGTCTCCGCTGAAACTGATGATCGAAAGCTTTTTCGGATCTTTAGGTTCGGTTAGTATATTAAGTTCTGTAATTCCCATTTTTAATGATTGTTCTTAATTTCACATGTTGCCTGTTCATAATCGACCAGTTCAGTAATTGTCGGATGATCGCCACACACCTGACACTTCGGATTGTGTTTCACCTTAATGTTGCGAAACTCCATTGTTTTGGCATTGAATGTCAGGAGTCTGTTGGTCAGCAGATCACCTACGCCGGTAAGATATTTTAAAACTTCAGTGGCTTGTATGGTTCCCAGAATTCCGGCAATGGCCCCCAAAACTCCAGCCTGCGAACAGGTAGGTACGGCATTTGCAGGAGGAGGAGCATGAAAGACGCACCGGTAACAGGCAGTTTTTCCTGGTATGACCGTGATTGCCTGTCCATCAAAGCGCAATATTCCACCATGCGAGAAAGGTTTTCCGGCATTTACACAGGCATCGTTGATTAAAAATTTCACCGGAAAATTATCGGTTCCATCCACTACAAAATCATAATCTTTAATAATCTCCAATGCATTGGCTGCGGTAAGAAGGTCATAATAGGTGATAACCTTGACATCCGGGTTCAATAAGTTTATTTTCTCTTTTGCAGAAAGCACCTTAGCCTTGTTCACATCCGGTGTGAAATGGATCACCTGCCGCTGAAGGTTTGACAGATCAACGACATCTCCATCGATAATTCCGATTGTCCCGACACCGGCAGCTGCTAAATAAAGCGCCACTGGGGCACCCAAGCCACCGGCACCCACAATCAGTACTTTCCCGTTACTTATTTTTTCCTGTCCTTCAACCCCAACATCCTGAAGCAGGATATGGCGGCTGTATCTTTGTATTTGATCTTCAGTAAAATCCATCGTTTATTCTATTTTATTTAAGGCCTGCATAAGGTCACTTTTTAAATCCTCAATGTCTTCAATTCCAAGAGATAGCCTGAGTGTCGTATCAAACACATGGAGGACTTCACGCGTTTCCCGGTCAAAATCGCAATAGATCGTCGAAGCCGGATGGAGGATCAGGGTTTTGTTGTCATAGACATTTGTTGCACGCCTGATTAGCTCCAGATTATTCATAAAGGCGAAACACGCTTCCCTTGTTGCAAAATCAAACGTAAGCATCGCTCCGGGATAGTCGCCAAATTGTTGCCTGCTGATCGCTTCAAATGCAGAACCTTGTTTGCCAGGATAGTTAACGGCAGTGACCTTTGGCATAGTTTCCAGGAAGGCGGCAAGCTCCCGGCAGTTTGTTGCTGCCTTTTCAAAACGCATCTGGAGAGTTTCGAGCCCTAAACTTTGAAGATAGGCCGCAAATGGTGACATACAGGCACCAAGATTGCGGAAAATCTCCCGCCTTAATTTGTAATTGAAAGCATAAGGTCCGAATTTTTTAGAAAGTGTGGCCAGCTTCTTCGATTTACTCCAGCTGAAGGTGCCATAGTCAATAATTAGCCCGCCAATACTGGTACCGCCACCTGAAATACATTTCGTACTTGAAATTACGTCAATATCCACTCCAAACTCTTTGGCATTGAATACATTCGGAGGGGTTAGCGTTGAATCGGCAATCAGCGGTACATTTTGTTCATGCGCGGTCTGTGAAAGACTTTTGAGATCGACCACCTCGAGTTGAGGATTGGTGATCGTTTCCACAAATATGGCAACGGTATTACTGTCAATATTGGCCTTTACTTCTTCCTGGTTCGTCAGATCGCAAAACCTCGTCTCAATGCCAAACTCTTTAATAGTTGATTCGAAAAAGACATACGTGTTTCCAAAAAGGTGCCTGGATGCGATTATATTGGTGCCAGCAGATGCAAGCAAAAATATTACATTCGAAACGGCTGCCATTCCCGAACTTAGGGCAGTTACATTGAGTGCACCCGTTATCTGCTTGATGCGCAGTTCAAAATTCTCAACCGTCGGATTGGTGATGCGTGAATAGGCATGAACAGGTAACCGTCCTTGAAAAGCCAGTTCCATTTGTTCTGCCGATTCAAAATCAAAAGCTGCATTACTGTAAATGGGTTGATGCAACGCATGATTTGCATCTTCCCTGGCATATGGGGTGTGAATTATCCTGGTTGTGAACCCTTTGGGTTTCAACATCGGGAACCTCCTCCCATGAAATAGAGAAAGTCGACTTCGTCATTGGTGTTTATTTGTGTGGTCTCAAAACTATCGCGATCCACAAATTCACCATTTACCTGAATAGAGACCATTTCAGGCTGTTCGACCTTATTATTCTTTATCAAATCGATAAGAGAGATGGGCACTTCCATCTCCTGAACCTTACCATTTACCAAAATACTTCCCATTTCTCTTTTATTGTTCTGTAAGTGAACTATATTCTATAAAATATGTACTCATATTTTCAATATTTGCCAGTGTTCCCGGCTTAACTAATTGTCTTAACTAATGTTTGCGAAAATAAGAAGAAAAATGATCTTATGAAATCCCGTAATTAAGGCATATTATATACCATAAATAGGGTAGGGCTTATTTATTAATCTGAACATGAATGTTTGCAAATGGAAATTAAAGTGGGTAACCTTGCAAAATAGATATCAATTTAAGTAATCCTTTCAATTATAAAAACAAATATGGTAAAAATAGTTTTGGTAACAGGGGCCTCATCCGGGATCGGAAAAGAGAGTGCAAAATTATTTGTTCAAAAGGGATATACCGTTTATGGCGCATCCAGAAGGCTGGAGAAGATGAAGGATCTGAAGGAGGCAGGTGTTAAACTCCTTGAAATGGATGTCACTGATGATGCTTCTATGGTATCTGGAGTCAAAACGATCCTGGATAAGGAGAAACGGATTGATATTTTGGTCAATAATGCAGGATATGGATCATTCGGTGCATTGGAGGACGTTCCAATTCCGGAAGCCAGGTACCAGTTCGAGGTCAATATTTTTGGATTGGCACGGTTGACCCAGCTTGTTCTTCCTGCAATGCGAAAACAGCATTCCGGTAGGATCATTAATATATCATCCATAGGGGGAAGTTTAGGTGAGCCCCATGGATCGTGGTACCATGCCACAAAATTTGCGGTAGAGGGTTTGAGCGATTGCCTGCGCATGGAACTTAAACAATTTGGCATCGATGTGGTTATTATTAAACCAGGAGCCATCCTGACAGAATGGAATACCATTGCAAGGGAAAACCTGCTGAAAGTCTCGGGGAACACCGATTATCAAATTCTGGCAGCCAAACATGTAAAAATGATGGAAATGGCAGATCAAAAAGGTTCACTTCCGATCGTAGTTGCCCGAACAATTGTTAAGGCAGCATCCTGCAAACGGCCAAAAACCCGGTATGCTACTGGGGGCGGGGCAAAAATTATTTTATTTGTGAAGAAGCTGTTGTCAGACAGGATGTTCGACCGCCTGATGTTAAGTCTGATGAGGTAATTTTTATATTTTAAGGCAATAAAATACAATGAATAAGCTTAAAGTCATTATTACTGGCGCAACCGGAATGGTTGGAGAAGGGGTACTTTACGAAAGTCTGAACCACCCGGAAATAGAAAAGATACTTGTGATCACACGCCATAGTTGTGGTTATATCCATCCCAAACTGACAGAAATCATCATTACGGATTTCTCCGGTATTTCAGCGCTCAATAACCAGCTATCAGGCTACAATGCCTGTTATTTCTGTCTTGGTGTCACATCCCTAGGAAAAAATGAAGCAGAATATACCCGGTTAACCTATACCCTGACCATGAACTTTGCTACAACACTTGCAACGCTTAATCCGGAAATGGCTTTCTGTTACGTTTCGGGTGCCGGAACCGACAGCAGTGAGAAAGGACGAACCATGTGGGCCCGTGTAAAAGGTAAAACAGAAAATGATTTGATAAAATTGCCGTTTAAAAAGGTCTTTAATTTCAGGCCAGCCGGGATCAGACCATTTTTACCGTTAAAACCTTCCCAGACTTTTTACAAAACCTACAAATATGTTGCCTGGCTTTTTCCGCTGATGGAGGTGATCTACCCGAATTTTGTTATCAATCTGAAGGATTTGGCCAATGCTATGATTAATTCATCGTTAACCGGATACTCCAAAAATATCCTGGAGGTAAAAGACATAAAGATATTGGCTAGTGGCAGCAGCAATGGATGAAGAAAATGATCTGCACAACTGTTCCAATCCTTATCTTTGCACCTTTAAAATGAACGAGTAGTTAATGGAGAACAGGACGGAACAACAGGATAAAATAACAGGGGAAGATATCGATAGCTGTATTTCGGTTTTGGAACATTTGCTTCAAAATGGCGATCAGCTCATTCAATTATCACAGGATCAGTTTCTTAGATTAATGAAAGCTGCTGGTCAGCTTACCCGGCCAGATAAGGCCGAGATTTATAAAAGGAACAAGAGTGTTAAGGTTGCAAGGAAGCAGGCAGAGAGTACGCACAACCGAAATGCACGTGCAGCCACCAGTATCCGAAGTGCACGGACATCCGCAGTTTTTGAAGCACCGGTTCAGATCGCCTTGCCTGAATCTGTTCTTATCAATGAAACCAGATATCTTGTCTCTGAACAGAATTGTTACGTCTGCAAAAAGCTATATACCGAGATTCATCATTTTTATGACTCGATGTGTAAGGAGTGTGGCGACCTAAATTATGCCAAGCGTTTTCAGACCTGTGATATGACCGGTCAGGTTGCGCTTATTACCGGGTCAAGGCTCAAAATAGGATATCATGCCACTTTAATGATGCTCCGTTCAGGAGCTACGGTTATCGCGACTACACGCTTCCCCGCTGACTCGGCCATCCGGTTTGCTAAAGAAAAGGATTTTTCTGTATGGGGCCACCGCCTACATATTTATGGGCTTGACCTGCGGCACATTCCCAGTGTGGAGCTTTTTGCCTCGTATGTCGAGCGGAAGTATGAAAGACTTGATATTCTGATAAATAATGCAGCCCAAACGGTGCGAAGACCCGCGGGTTTCTATTCCCATTTAATGGGTAATGAGGCCCTTCCGTTTCATCACCATTCTGAGGAGGTGCAGCTGCTGCTCACTCATCACCGGCAATGTTTAATGGAAATTGACGAATTTAATAACCAGGATCCTGAAAATCAACGTGTATTGCCCGTTTCCTGGAACGGACAGGCACCGGGTATAGGTATCCGGGCTTCTGCACAACTTTCGCAGGTCCCTTATACTTTTGACAATTCGATTGAAACGCGCGAGGTTTTCCCGGAAGGAAAATTGGATGCAGATCTTCAGCAGGTTGATTTACGGAAAACCAATAGTTGGAGGTTGAAGCTTGGTCAGATCGAAACCCTCGAAATGGTGGAAGTACAATTGGTAAATTCCATCGCCCCGTTTGTGCTCTGCAATCGGCTCACTACACTAATGCGAAAGGATTATACGGGGAAGAAACATGTGGTGAATGTTTCGGCCATGGAGGGGAAGTTTCACAGTTTCAAGAAAGCTGACCGCCATCCGCATACCAACATGGCGAAAGCTTCACTTAATATGCTGACTCATACCGCTGCCAGTGATCTTGCCAAGGATGGGATCTATATGAATGCAGTTGATACCGGGTGGGTCACCGATGAAGATCCTGCTGACCTGGCCACACATAAACAGCTGGTTCATGATTTTCAGCCACCCCTGGATATCGTAGACGGGGCAGCCCGTGTGTGCGATCCTTTCATTGACGGTGCAAATACAGGGAAACACTGGTGTGGAAAGTTCCTGAAGGACTATTTCCCGATAAGCTGGTAGAAACTTTAAAATCATATACAAACACGAAAAGTTATTAATATGGAAAATAGAAAAAAATTAGGAAGCTCCGACTTATGGATTTCCCCGCTTGCATTTGGAGGCAATGTATTTGGCTGGACCCTGGATGAATCAGCCTCTTTTAAAATACTGGACTCATTTCTGGATGCAGGTTTTAATTTTATTGATACTGCTGATGTATATTCGATGTGGGCTCCCGGAAATAAGGGAGGAGAATCGGAAACCGTAATCGGTAAATGGCTGAAGAAGTCGGGGAAAAGGAAGGATGTGATCCTCGCCACCAAACTCGGGATCGATATGGGAGAAGGGAAGAAGGGGTTAAGTGCCAATTATATGAAACAGGCTGTTGAAGCTTCCTTAAAAAGATTGGGAACCGATTATATAGATCTGTATCAATCACATGTGGATGATCCTGAAACACCTGTAGAAGAAACTATGAGCGCATTTAATGAACTGGTTAAAGGAGGAAAAGTAAGATATATCGGGGCATCAAATCTCAGCGCGGAGAGAATCAAGGCATCCAATGATTTTGCCCGGACCGGTCATCTCGCACCATATGTATGTCTGCAGCCATTGTATAATTTATATGACCGGCAAAAATTTGAAACCGAATATTCACAATTGGTCCTGGAAGAATCGTTGGGAGTGATTCCCTATTATTCATTGGCAAGCGGTTTCTTATCAGGGAAATACAGGAGTGTTAACGACCTGGATAAGAGTAAACGCGGGCAAGGTGTACAGAAATACCTGGATGACAGGGGATTTGGAATCTTGACAGCAATGGATGTGGTTGCCAGGGAACAAAATGTCCCGCTATCTCAGATCGCTATCGCCTGGATATTGCAAAAACCGCTGGTCACGGCACCTATTGCCAGCGCAACGAGTGAGCATCAGTTGAGTGACCTTCTGCATGCTACAAAGCTGACTTTAACAAATGAGCAAATGGCCAGACTGGATACAGCCAGTGATTTATGACATTTTTACTCAAACAGGATGGAATTTGGATTAATGACCTTTGCCGATATGAATCCGGAATCTCAATCCGGAAGTTCGGTGAAAGCCCGTCAGCGAATCAGGGATCTCATGGAGGAGATAAAGCTGGCAACTAGCGGCACCCCGGCTTCGGCGGTGAGGGCGGCCACCCTGGGTTTACCATTGATGTTGGCTAACATTGGCGGAATGCCTGAACAGTTTACGCCGTTTATCAATCTTTATAAAGAAACAGCAATAGCGATGGGAAGTGATCCGGATCTCCTGCAAATCGGAATTAATATGAAATCAATAGAGCTTTTTGGCACCCGGGTTGTCCCGGAAGTTAAAAAGGCAATTAATTCACTAAAGAACTCATTCAGCAATTCATGAGAAAAATACCGATATCTGTCCTTGAACTGGCTACAGTCACCGAAGGGGGAAATCCAGGAACAGCCATAGCCGGCACGGTTAAAGTGGCTAAACATGCCGAATCTCTGGGATATCAGCGAATCTGGATGGCCGAGCATCACAACATGAAGCATATTGCGAGTTCCGCCACCTCGGTCCTGATTGGTCATGTTGCCGGCAAGACAAATACGATCAGAGTTGGATCGGGTGGAATTATGCTGCCCAATCACAGTCCACTCGTTATTGCGGAACAATTCGGGACCCTCGAAACCATTTATCCCGGAAGAATTGATCTAGGTTTAGGCCGGGCTCCGGGAACGGATCAATTTACAGCCATGGCTCTGAGGCGCAACAATATGAGCACTTCCTCTGAGTTTCCTGCTGATGTCAGGCAACTTCAAACCTATTTCAGTAATGACAACTTCAATGCAAGGGTTCGCGCTTTCCCGGGGGAAGGTTTGGAAATACCCCTTTGGATCTTAGGGTCCAGCACGGACAGTGCCTATCTGGCCGCACAAATGGGGCTGCCCTATGCTTTTGCCGCACATTTCGCTCCGGCACAATTCCGCTCAGCAATAGCTATTTACCGGAATAATTTCAAACCGTCGAAACAGCTTGATTCTCCTTATGTGATGGCCTGTGTAAATGTGATCGGTGCCGAAACCAATGAAGAGGCTCAATTCCTGAAGAGCAGTTTGATCCGGTTATTTGTCGGAATCATCACTAACACCCGAAATCCGCTCCAGCCACCCGGTGACTTGCCGGAAAGTTATCAAAACCCTGATGTGAGAGCTTTTGTAAACAGTATGTTGTCCTGCACCTTTACCGGTAACCAAGATACGCTGAGAAATGATCTTTCCGGATTTATTAAGGAAACCGGAATTGATGAACTGATGGCAGCCAGTTATATTTTTGATCCTCAAGCAAAATTGAGATCATTCTCTGTTCTATACGATGCCCTTAAGTAAGTGGAATGATTTAATGTCGCAACTATATCTTTCTATATCTCAGATAATCAATTCGTAATAACATTGAAAATTGAACATTATTCATTGACAATTACTTATGTCTTTACAGGTTTGAATTCACTAACGGCTCTTCCAGCTCGGTGAGGGCTATTTTATCCTCTGCTTTCAGGAAATTTTTTAGCAGAAAAGGGAGATATAAGAAAGCTATCAGGATGACTGTAATTCCTTCAGCCAAAATGGTATCCGGTGCACCAACAATTTGGGATATTGCTCCGATCAATAATCCACCCAATGGCTGCATTCCTAAAATTGCCATTGCAAAATAACTGATCACCCGACCCCGCATTTCACCGGATACATTTGTTTGAATGATGGTGTTGCTGATTGCGACATCATCCCGAATCCCGAAAGCATGGCTGCAAACAATGCTAACGGGAAACAGGTTAAATGAGAGAACAGCATCAAACCTGCCCCAAAAATGATCAGATTAATAAATAAAATTCTTTTCAGTTCAATTTCTGGTCTTAATGAGGCTAAAAAAATTGCCCCTCCGATTGCTCCCAACCCGATAGTGCTGTTGAGGTAGCCAAAAGTTGAGGCATTTCCGTTAAAAATAATTTTAGCATAAGCCGGCAGTAAGGTGATAAACGGCAGGACCATTAAGCTAACGCAGGCAAGCATTAACATGATATAACCGATGGAGCGGGTCCTTTTTAGATATTTCAGCCCTTCTTTAAACTCCCGGATCACCTTTTTCGGTTGTGGAACCGGAATATACTCAGGAAATCTCATGAGCAAAATAGACGCAATTACTGAGACAAAACTTAGGGCATTTAGAAGAAAGCAAATTCCAGCTCCGAGGTTTTCCAGTACCAGACCTGATATTGCTGGCCCGATCAGCCTTGCCAGATTGACCATCGATGAATTGAGCGCTATGGCATTTGACAGATCGGCTTGTTTTCAACCATTTCATTCACCATGGAATGCCTGGCTGGAACATCAAAAGCATTTAATGTTGCCAGCTGGGTGCAGAGCGCAAGAATTTCCCAAACCATATAATTGGTATAAACAACCAGAACAACGAGCAATGTTGCCTGAACCAATGAAGCTACCTGCGTGGTCAATAGCACCCGGTACCGGTTATATCTGTCAGAAATCACCCCGCCAAGCGGAGAGAATAAAAATGACGGGAACTGGGTCGCAAAACAGCAACACCCAGCATAAACGCTGAATGGGTCTGTGTATAGATCAGCCAATAGACGGCTGTACGCTGCATCCAGGTCCCAATCAGTGAGATTGACTGTCCGGTGATATAGAGTCTGAAATTACGGCTGCTGAATGCTCTGAAAGTGTTGAGATTCATTTATCTGATTGACAGGTTATATCGCCACGACAATTCCCTCTAATTTTGTAATTGGTTCATCTTTTCCAGGTAGCCGATAAGCTGTTTTCTACCTTCCACAAAAAGGGAGTAATCGACATCATACGGGACAAATTCCCGGTTTATTTCCTGTATCTTTTTCACGTTTGCGGTGATCTGACGGACAATTTTTAACATTACTCCTTCAGCTTCAGTAGCAAGCTCAGCTTGATTTTTGGTGCCAATTTTAAATTCTGCTATTTTTCGTTTCAGCATCATTAAAAGGTGATAATCTTCACTGCCGTCACGACTGGCTTCCCATCGGCGGGATGGGATTACATTGATGCCATCATTATAGATTACCGAATAATTGTCATTGGGTGAGGGGTAGGCCGATTTGATCCGCCACAGGTTGTCTTTGCTGTTGTAGTGATAACAATAGAAACCACTGCCGGTGAATCCCAGATCAAAAGCCAGCCAGGCCTGTATCCGGTAATGTCCCAGTGGATGGAAGGTACGTGCCGGACTTGGAGCCTCATAAAACCAGTTGCGCTTACCTAAACTGTGAAAATAACTGACCAGTTTACCTTCAGGATCTTTTAAAAGATCAACCTGAGGGCTGTAAATATCGATAAGCCCTTCAAAACCCTTCATCGACTTCGGCGATACCATTCCTGCGGGATCAATGAAAAGTTCCACATCCGGAGAGGCCTCCCTGATTTCTCTGGCTATTTTAACACCCTCTTCAATGCTGGGATATCCCGTTAAACCAGGTTCATCCTTGACATAAATGGCCCACTGGCTTTTTCCAATCCCCCGTTCAGCCATCCCTTTGGAGGTGCGCGAATAGGCTTCTCTCAGCAGGGCAGCATATTGCTCTTTTAAAAACTCCTTTTCCTTAATTTCAACAGAGAGGGGATTGAGGACAAAACAGATTATCAGATCCTTGAGTGGGGTATAATATTTATCCCATTGCGACCAGTCCTCAGCTAATTTCTTGTTTTTGTCAAAATAGAACCGTGGACCCGACATTTGTGGCAAGACGGTTACTTTATGATCAATCAGGTCTTTAACAACCTTTGCCCTCAGGGTATCATTACTGATTGAAATGGAACTCCAGGTGTTAAAGGCAAATTCACTTTTATCGGGCACCCGGACACTGCTGACTACCAGGTCTACCTTGACAGTCTGAACTGATTCAACCATACCTACCGATTCGAAACCCAGTAGAATAGTATATTTACCGGGAGCCAGCGTTCTGGTTTTGAAATTGACCCACAGTTTCCGGCTGTCGTACGGAGCAAGGTAGATGGTATTTCCTTCATTTAACCTGGGAAGGACCTCGTCAACCTCTTTTCCACTCGCGTCAGGGGTATTAATAGGTTCACGTAACTCTATGACATCCTGAATATTAATTGTCTTGCCATTGCTCTCAATAATATCATAGGGATATATTTTTACCTCTTGAGATGACTCGTTAAGGTTTGTGATATAAAAGGAGAGTGCCTCCGTTTCATTGCCCATGGCTAAAATTGAAACTTTTGCGGTGTCGGCCTCGGAGCTGGAAGGATATTTATCATATGCTTTAATTTCGTCCCACTGATTTGGATTTTGCCAGACATAGAAAGTCCCATGATTCCCCTTTTTGCGAATTCGGTTTAGAAATTGGGCATACCTGAGGCTTATATCAATTTTCCTGCGGTTGTTTTCAATCATGATATTGGCTGCATTTTGTTCTTCACCGGACTTTAGGGTATCAATTCCAGAGAAAACTGCAGACATTTGGTTGATATCAGCAGACAATTTACTGGCCAATGAATAATCGGTAGCTGGAAGCTGCTTCCGGATTCCATTTAATTCATTGGCGGCATTCGTTACAAAATCTTTATCGCTTTTGTACTCTGCAGCACTTATCTTCATCGATTTTTGGACAATGATCTGGTGGCTTTTCCGGTCACGAATAATAAATTCGAGGTCATGATCATCTGGCGTTCCAAGATTATAGGGTAACTCCAGATTATTATTCTTGTTTTCCAGCCAGCTGAAAGTTGATGAGGTGGTATTTTTGCTATCAGTAACACGGGTCTCAGCTATAATTTCATTGCCTTTACAGGTGACCGGTAAAGAAATGGTTTGAATGTTTTTGCCAATGAAGGCGGATTGAGGCTCTGCCTGTTTGATCCTTGCAGGCAATTGGTAATCAATTGCCACCTTTTTTTTCGATAAGGAAGGGATAAAACCGTTATTGGTAGAAGTTCGTTTCCAGCACGGCCAGGGAATATTTCCGCCAGCCTTGGAACCTTCAAGGGAATAGCTCGCCACATATTTTTCAGAACCACCGTCAGATATGAAAATTTCAGGAATCCCGTCTCCATTCAGATCGGCAATCATCGGCGATGATTCCCGGTCTCCGCCATCCTTGTATACTCTGAGAACCTTCCCCTGGTCGCTGAGCAGAAACATGGTTTCTCCTTCAGGGCCTGTTTGACGGCAGCCGCACATCAACTCATAATGACCATCATTAAAAAAGTCGGCAACCCCCGCTGCAAAGAATACCCCATGGCCGCTAAGGGTAGTCTGCCATTTAATTTTTCCATTGTGGCCGAAGTTATTGACAACATTGCCCTTATCAACAACAATTACATCCAGCTTCCCGTCGTGATTGAGATCAACCACACTTGTCCCGCCGTAGTTCTGCATGACCGTGTTCCCGGTCCACACAAGCTTACCCGAATGAGCATCCAGCGCAACAATGGCCGGGTAAGGGGTGGTGTTGCTGTGAGGCATCAATAATTTGTAATGGCCGTCACCTTCCAGATCAGCCAGGATGGGAGCCGAACGCCCAAAGACCCTGTCAGGAATCTCGGTATGCCACAGGTAGCGTCCCTGGTAGTCGAGACAAAATATTTTGCCTACATCGGTACCATAATAGATCTCAGCTTTCCCGTCTCCGTCTACATCGCCAACTGCCGGACTACAGACCCTGGGTTCTGCGAGAACCTTCCAGCGGACCGAACCATCGGAGTTCAGACAATAAATTGTTCCCTCCCGGGCATTGAGGAGCGTTTCCATCTTTCCATCACCATCAATATCTGCAATGACAGCACTTCCGAAGTTGTACAGATTGTCTTTAAGATCGGTTTTCCAGAGGAGGGTCCCTTTTTCATCAATGCAATAGATTACCCCAGCATCTGTCGGTATCACAACCTCTGACTTCCCATTCCCGTCAATGTCTCCAACAGCCGGGGTCATCACATTTTCGGCTGTCACAAAGTTGAACAGCTCTTTTCCATTGCCATCAAGTCGCACAACCCCATATCCCACACTTAGAATTATGCTGTTGGGATGTTCCGCATTTGGGAAGGGTAATGGACTGCCGACTCCTGGTGACCGTCCTTCAGGAGCCACGATGCGGTATTTCCAATTAACTGTCAAATCGTATTTGGCTGCATTGGAGTTGGAATAGGCTGCGATGACCGCGATAAAAAACAGAGATGTTTTTAAATTATTCAGAATCATAAGGTTGAATTTTCTAATCGAACTAAATTCGGGGTTATGTAACTTAGCTTTCAAAGCTTCTAAAAATAAGGAAAAACCATACACAACCAAATGGAGTGTGCAACTTCCATTAATTATTTGAGAATTATTTAATGATTGGAAGATAAGACTCTGTTAGGAATTCATCAACCGACGGATAGAAAAATTTTAAATGTGCGGGTTATTTGTCTCGTACGGGCAATGTCATTATATTAAGGATTTGCGATACTCATTACTCTGTGAAACCCTCTTGCACCCGAGCCAAAAGGAGATGTATAAAATTTATAAGGGTTCCATGAGTATCAATTATTAAAATCATAGTAAGTTAATCTTTATTTATACGAATGAAACTTAGAGAATGATTAAAAATTATATTTAAATCTAATTTGCCCGTAGGGCATCCATTTCAATAGAAAATCAAATCAAGGAAATACCATTGTCCGTTAGAACATTAACAGGTAAACGGTTAATTCCCTGACGGGAAATTTATTTTCTGAATTATAACCTTCTATGAATATTGATCTCCTATGGAGAAATTTAAATAGTTTAATCGTGCACTATGTCTTAAAGACTATTTTTCCCGTTACAAACACAACCACGTTAGTTAATTTAACAGCATTGTCCGTATGGGACAAAACAAAGGTCCTAAATTCTTATTTCTATTGTAAGATTATCCCAACGGGAATTTGTTAAACAGTTTCTCAATCGTGTTTATTAAATAAGGTGAGTTTGGAAAAAAAATCTTCAAACATCAGCCGGATGTCCAGATTCGTATATACCCGGATATTGCGGGATGAAGGAATCTCTTCATACAAACCTGAATCATTAATTTTTGGAGCATGTTTCAGGACGTATTTGCTTGAAGAAGGATCTGCCTCAAAAGAAGATTGAAGTGCGGTTAAAAGTACCAATGGGCTGTCTCCCAGAATATAGGTTTCACCAATCAGATAATTGAACTTCTGAGTCATTTTCATGACGTTTTCTATTTTTTGGGACAGGTATTCACCGATTTTCCCCTGAGTTTTTACCTTAAGCAGTAATTCTGAATAAGACAATAAAGCTTGACGGTATGCATTTCTCGGAACCTGCCATATTGCAATGTCCGAATTATTAAAAATGATTTGGCCCGCTTTGAGATCAATGCCCAGATTGTACTCTACACTTGAAGCTCCTGGCGGCGGAGAAGCCAGATCGCTGTATTCGGAACCTCCGATCCAGATTAATGTGAGGTGTCCGGCAATTTTCGGTTCCATAAGGTAAGCGCTTGCAATATCTGTTAATCCGGCACCGCAAACAATGTACAAAGGCAAACTGGTATCTTCCCTCATTGCCTCTTTCACGATTGCTTTTACCCCATCTGAGATAATAGGGGTTTTCAAATCTGAAAATCCCGAATTTGCCCCTTCATAAACAGAAAACTTGTCGCTGTACCCCATTATTTTCAGCACCTCATTCACCGATTTGCAGGCGCTTGCAGCAGTTTCAGATGCTCCGCCAAAACCTCCGGGTTTAATAAATGACCCGATTATCCCCTTGATTTCTGCTGAAGGAGACAATATCTGATGGACCAATTGAAACAACCCATCGGGATCGCCTCCAAAATCATTGTCGATAATTACCCGAATTCGAGGTTTAATCTGATCTTCCGGGAAAAGAGATTTACTTTGAGCCGGGAGACTTAATCCAGCCAATAGATTAACACCCCAAAAGAGATGAATCAGAAGGTTATTCATATTTTTCATTTATTTTTTCTGATTTTCCCCAGGGCATCGACTGCAATCATAGCATCTATGACTTTATCGGGGGTGAGGTGGAATACCTCATGATGAATCCCTTCATTGGGTGCAAGACTTTTTAATGCCACTTCCATCAGCCTTGCCCGACGGATGCCCCGGATACCTATGTCGGAGAATGTGGTTGGCAATCCTATTTCCTCACAGAATGAATACGCCGTTTCTATCTCTTCCGGTAAGGCATCGGTGAGATGAAGTCCTGTTAATACCCCAAAAGCGACTTTTTCTCCATGATAGTAAGAATGGGTTTCTTCCAGTGCACTTAATCCGTTATGAACGGAGTGAGCGGTTGCAAGTCCTGAACTCTCAAATCCGATACCACTAAGAAGTATATTTGCCTCAATAATATGGTTCAGAGCCGGTGTTATAATTTTATTTTCACAGGCCAATTTAGCTGCTGATCCATAGCGAATTAAAGTGTCATAGCAAAGTTTTGCCAGATTCAATCCGGTCATTGTGCTGTATCCGTCACACTCGTTCAGTGAATGAGAGCGATCGCACGATCTGGCCTCAAACCATGTAGACAAGGCATCTCCCATGCCGGCAACCAGAAAGCGGACCGGAGCATCTACGATCACATTGGTATCAATGAGGACAATCTGAGGATTCATCTTCAGGTAATAAACCGATTCAAAAACTCCGTGTTCCGAGTAAATAACGGCACACCCACTACATGGGGCATCATTTGAAGCAATAGATGGCACAATAATAACCGGGATGCAAGCTCTGTCGGCGACGATTTTGGCCGCATCAATCGTCTTGCCTCCACCCATTCCTACAACGATGTCTGCCTTAAGATCCCTGATTATCCCAGACAATCGGGCTAACTCTTTTTCACAACACTCCCTGCGAAATTCTTCGACAAAAATCCACTCTTCATATTCCTTTCCGGGGGTTCCAGCCAGCAGTTTGCTTTTTACGGTTGGCGAGACAATCAAAAGCCCTTTTTTCCCCAGCAACCTGATCATATTTGGCAACTCAGCGAGGGCATTCTCACCTTGAATGTATTTGCCAGGAAAGGCTGCCGTAAAGTTTTTGGAATAGTTTAATTCCATTTTGTCAGGATCTTTGGATGTTAAAACATTCATTGCTTCGTGTCGGGATTCCGACAAAATGAACCTGTCATTCATGTTATTAGTGCGTTTCAGTTAACTTTAAAAGTGTTTTAACCATACTTTTTTTAATCTTCTGGTGTAAATAAGCCAGCTCGCGGTATCATCAGAAGTCCATGGTTTTTCGGATCTCTTCAAGATTAGCGAGGGCTCCCGGCTCCATTAAAAAGTGTTTTTTCAGTCTGACGCAGGCAAACTCACCACAATATGCGCAGTTTTCAATTTTTTTCAGGCTCGCACATCCCCGGATCTTACAACCGAAACAGCCGAAGAATAATCTTCCGGCTGTAGTGCGGCATCCGTCGCAATCCATCTGATCGTCTGCCTGAAGTTGAATTCGGTAGATCCTTGAACATAGCTCAGCTATTGCCTCTCTCATAGTTTGCTGAGTCGATTTATTCTTCTCTAAAGTAGCCAGATGAATAGGGCAGCTGTCACAAGTTAATCCGCAATATGCTATCATTTTATTCATTATCATGCAAATAGACTCCGATTGTTATATGAAAACTAAAAGTTGTCCGGTTTGGTGTCTGTCAGACTAAACTATTCACTAATTATTTTAATACTGAAT
The DNA here is from genome assembly GCA_903923905.1 of uncultured Bacteroidia bacterium. GTDB lineage: Bacteria > Bacteroidota > Bacteroidia > Bacteroidales > Prolixibacteraceae > JAAFHB01. The sequence goes on along the minus strand of CAIXZH010000061.1, from coordinate 29,719 downwards.
TCTTTAAAGCACAAAATTCTGACCAGCCAATACAAATATACGATACAGACTACGCTTTTTATTATGATCAGGGATGTTCTTCAGTATAATACCTCACCATTGGCCGCTTTTTTGACGTTTGATCCACAATCTTAAATCCGGCACTTTCGAATGATTTATAAACCCCAATCCAAAGAAAGGAGTCTGACAGTTTTTCCCGGGTGGGTATTGCCGGATAGGCTTCTATGATCCCGATTCCATGCTCTTTGGCAAATCTGGTTACTCCTTTCAAAAGTTGTGCCGCAACCCCGTGCTTTCTGAACTCTTTATGAATGAATAAACACGGTATTGACCAAACCAGCTGGTCATTAATACGTTTATGCACACGCGATTTCTCCAGTTTAACAAAGTCTTCACGGGGGGCAAAGGCACACCAGGCAATTGGCTGGTCTTCATAAAAACCAAGAACTCCGGCCGGCTTATCATTCCAAACGATTTCCTTCATGGCCAGCTTATTCCCATCTTCAGATTTTCCTTCTTTGTAGTCAGCCTTTTTAAGTCTGTAATACATGCACCAACAGTTTCCGCAAGCTCCGTTATTCCCGAACAACCTGACAAATTTATCCCAATTGCTTCTGGTCAGAGGTTCATTGGTGATTTGACATAAAAAATCCGGATCGGTATCATGTTTTATCATAACCACTTAGGTTGTTTTTTCCTTTAAATAATTAAGAATATTCTTCACGGCTGAGTTGGGTAATACGAATTGAATACTGAGATGATCTTCCTTTTACGGATTAACATTGAAATAATTACAAAGGAAGCCTGTTATCTGTAACTTTTCGAAAAGCAATGTTTGTATATTTGCAGATTTTAGAAACAAACCTGGACAATAATCGTCAATCGCAGTCCAAACTGATTTGTTGGGGATGCCTTACTGCCTATGGAAAAAAGGAAAACCCATACAAATGTCATATCCTATAAACCAGACTCACCTCTTCTACCTTCCGGACTGATTGGTCCGGCTAATGGTGAAATAAAATCAAAATAATTCTATGAGAAATTTCAGCAGATTAACACTTTTGGCTTGCACCCTGACTTTTGCAGCAATAAATGGGCATCATTTATCAGCGGGGAATAATGGTTATGGCAGATACTGCAGCGATGTATCGTTTCTAACCTCAAATGAAGGGTTAACTCAAAATATGGTGGCCTCCGCCAAGAGCTGCGCGTTTCAGAAAATGCATTTGGGCATGTTCATCCATTACACCTATGCCGGGAAATCCTATCGATGGGGTTCAACAATGTGGGCTGACACCTCAAAAGTTAAGAGTATTGATGAACTGGCTGATAACCTTGATGTTAATGATATAGCCGAAACAGCTGCTTCCATGAGGGCGCAGTATGTTGTCTTTACTCCTTTTCATGCCAATATGATGGTGCTCTATCCCAGTGCTGTAATGAGCCATCAACTACCAGGACACACATCGAAACGTGATGTAATTCAGGATCTTATAAATGTATTAAAGGGGAAAAATATTCGCTTGTTGCTTTACTTTCATCCAAGTGACGGACATGATCTTTCCAGGGAGGACCAGGAACTTGTTGGATGGAACAATGATGCACCCTATACCCACTGGAACGATTTTGTAAATGAATTTTTAGGTGAATTGGTAGGCAAATATGGGAAAGATATTTCCGGATATTTTATAGACGGAGGCCTTCCGGAACAAGTCGATGCTGCACGTTTACGAAAAACTATCATTGACCGTTATCCTGAGTCATGGATCATTCAAAACAGCGGCGACAACCCTTTATTAGCTGACTTTTCAGCGAAGGAAGATAATATGATTCCGCCTTTTCCGGCGACGAGCTGGGTTAGATGCCAACGAATCAGCGGGGAGTGGTGGGCGAAGGCAAATAATGTTATGTTTAATCCTGAAATGGCTTACCGATATACATTACTTCAGGCAGCCTTAAGTAACAGGACGGGCGGAGGAACCTGTTGGTCTTTTGGCCCACATCCGGGTGGTCGGTGGGAACCTGGTGTCCGCTCCTTTTGTAAGGATTTAGGATATTTTATTGACAATGCTCGCGAGTCACTTTTTGGAACCCGGCCAGCCAGGGCTTACATTACGAAAGAAGGTCAGCCCCTATTAGGCACCCAATATGTAGCAACTGAATCACCTGATGGCAATAAAACTTACCTGCATGTTTTTTTACCGCCGAAAGGGCAACGACTGGAACTTCCGGTGCCGGCAGATCAGCGACGTTTCAATTCTGCGCGATTATTTTCGAATAATCATAAAATTGGTCTGCAACAAACAGAATATGCAGTATATCTGACTCTCAATTCAACTGATCGATGGGAAGACCTTGATACGATAATTATACTTGAATAGTGCAGCACCCTTAATAAGTTCACTGGCAGAGGAGTTTTGAAAGAAATAAGTTAGAGAAGTTAGGCTTTGGGGATTTGATATCATAAAATAAGGAGCCATAACCATTGTTATAACTCCTTTTCGCTTACCTTCATTCGTGTCAATATTCACATCCCAAACCGAAAAAGTGAGAAACTATATCACAGGGGAATAAAATGTTAAGTACTAAATTCTCAGCCTTCATCAAATGAATTTGCTTTCTTAAAATAGGTCACTGTGAGAAATGTATCCATCTTAACCTAACCAGTGATCTGAAATTTGGGGAGTGCTATAAGGGAAAACTGATTGTATGTGCAGTTTAATATTTCGAAACTGACTGTCATAGGATAAAAGCTTCTTATTTATCAATGCTTGTAAAGCTTTACATATTTGATCCTCAGTGTATTTCCGTTTGACATAACTCTTACAGAATTCTTTAAAAGAAAAATTGGATGGTGATGAAAGAATTGCATCAAAAAGTTCAGATTCGAGATCAGTAACATCATGTAAATGGAATAACTTATCAACAGATACGGTGCCTTTGGGGAGTGAATTTAAATTTTCCATGTGCTTAAAGATTTAAATAAAATTCATTAGGTGCAAGATAGGCTCTGTTTATTGAAAATCTTTCTAACAAAGAGTAAAGATTGTTAATAAATTTTTGCCAGTCTATTCGGATCATCGGAGGCTATTCGTGCTTCTATTATCAGAAAAATCCAAAGCTATTTCCGGCGTCCTCCTTTATGACAATCAGTACAGGATAGCCAATGAATGTTGTTGGGACTCGATCGATTTAAAAAGCTGGTATTCATTGTTTTAACATCGATTTTGCAGTGTGAAATTGCCGGATGGCATTTGTTGCAACTTTGTCTTGCATTGTTTGAATGGGGATCGTGACAGGTTATGCAGGAGAATCCTTCGTGAACACCTCTTGGGGTTCGGTCGTCACTGGTTCCGGCTTGGTGTCCGGCGTTGGGGGCATGGCATTGGATGCAATTTCTCATGATTGGATCAGAAGAAACCTTTACAAGTCGCACTCCTTCCCAAAGTTTCAAGATAGGAAGATTCCCGGCTGATACATGTATTTTGTCGTGACGAGTATAAAAGCTGACTAAGGAATTGCTGGTTATTCTGCCATAGAAAAGGTTTTGAGGATTTGAATAATCCGGTCTTGGCTGTGGCATGCCCGCAAGGTGGATTTGGTGACAAGCCAGACATGGAATGACAGGACGCGCGGATACGGAATTTATTTTAAATTTCCATGGCCCTGTAGTATCAAGAGGTTCTACAATATTCCCAATGCTCATATCAGCAAACATGCCATGACATCGTAAGCAATCGAAATTGAGCTGTTCGGTTTTATTATGTTTCGCATTCAGGAAAATATCCTGATATCTGGCAGAATGCCCTCCGGAGAGCCATCTTGCCTGCTCGGTTTTATGACATCTGGTGCAGTTGTCCATTACTCCCAGGATTTGCACTTCATTTAGCTTTACATCTTCATCAGCTACCCCTTTAATATGGTTAATGATCATCATCCCTTTTTCTCTCAAACTATTGACTCCGTTACTCAATGCAGTACCATGACATTCCTTGCAGGCAAGATTTCGATGAGCTGACTGAGTGATCATCTCAACAGAAGCGCTGATTTCGTGGCATGAGGCACAGGTTTTTTTTGGGGAAGCAGAATTCCAATAACCATAGAATAATCCAAATCCAATGCTCACTATCAGGAATAAAGGGATTGCCAGTATTAATATTTTGTGTAGTATAGATTTTCCAGCCATGACATTTTTATTTAAATCGGTTCCCTTTATTCCATTCGGAAGCGATGTAACCGCCAATCCGGAAGCCGAGAGCCATAATGGTCAGTGCGGGATTAAACCCGCCATTGGTGACGTGAAGGCTGCCGTCAGCCACAAAGAGATTTGGTGTGGAATGAACCCTGCCAAATTTATCGGTCACAGAACTCCTCGGATCATTGCCCATGCGGCATGTACCTGCCTGGTGCTGACCTGCACTTACGCCGTCAGCAATGCCCAACCCCTTCCAGGTTTTTACGGCACCGGCTTCTTTTAGCCACAATTCAGCCTTGTCTGCCATAAAGGTGCATCCTGGAATGTTTTCGTCATGAGTTTTTCCGGAGAGGCGGGCAACGGGAATTCCCCAGAAATCTTTAACTTTCGGATCTACATCGACACGTTGGTGAAAATTCGGGATCTCCTGAAAAGGGCCATGGACTTCCGCCATCCGCTTAAAATTTTCCCGCTGAAATACCTTGTGTTCCTTTCCCCATAGTTTTTCTCCCGGAGGTCTTACCCCTGAAAAGCTGTAGGGCATTCGTATGAAAGAGTTTGCCAGATAACCACCGCCGACAATTCCCGGATTATGATGGTTGAAATCACAAATACCGACTGAAGAACCCGGTCCGAAATCGTCATAAATTTCATCCTCAAACAGTCCAAATGCGTGTGGATAGGCGTGACCCTGTAGGTTTCTACCCACCCAGTCATTTTCATTGCCGATGCCATTCGGGAAAAATCCGGATTTGGAATTTAGTAACAACCTGGCGGTTTCAATGGCAGAGGCAGAAAGAACAATGATGTCGGCAAGTTGGGTTTTACGATTATTATCCTGATCGAAATAGGTTAATCCTATGATTTTTCCCCTGTCGTCTACGATTATTTCGGAAACGACACAGTTTGTTCTTAATTCGCAGTTCCCTGATTTTAATGCAACCGGAATCACCGTATTGTGAGTTCCTGCTTTTGCACCAACCGGACAGGCATATCCGATACAGGTTCTCATCCGGTAGCAGGCCGGTCGACCGCCATAGGGAATTGAATTTCGTAACATGGGTAACGAAAAAGGGTGATAACCTAATCTCAATGCAGCTTCCTTTAAAATTGTTGCCTCCTTGTTGTGTGTAAAAGGGGGCATCGGCTGTAGTTTCTTTCTGGGGGGGGCAAAAAGGTTCTGGCTGTCATTCCCGGAAACCCCAATTTCCCATTCGGCTTTCTCGTAAAAGGGCTCCAGGTCTTCATAACTGATTGGCCAGTCTTCAAGGGTTGACCCGGGAACATCTCCGTAGGTACTTCTCATTTTAAAATCTTCGCGCATATAACGCCAGGCCAGTGCACCATAGGTGACTGTTCCGGAGCCCACACATGCCGAAATATTGTTATAATCACCTTCGCTTGGCAGCACAATATGGCTGCTTCCGTCAAAGTGAACATTTACCCTTCGGTTACGCTGGTCGTCCGGTCCGCACGAATTGCCCAGCACCGGGTTGCGTTCGGAAAGGAGTTCATCGTCGGTATGATCATCGTAAGATATCCAGCTACCCCGTTCAAATAAAACCACTGACATCCCAGCCGTGCTCAGTTCTTTCGCGACAACCCCACCTCCTGCACCTGCACCCACAATAACCACATTTACTTTTTGATTTGCCATAATTCAACTTTTATAGCGGTTTTGACCAACGATAAAAGGGTAATCAAGTTTCAGCATTTTATAACTTATATTATCCCTGTTCCCACCATGTCTGGAACTACCATAATACGACTGCATCGAATGATCGCGGATCAATCCGAAAAATTTAAGATCAAATCCATCTGCCCAAACGGGTTCATTCATTTTGCCGGCTTCCATCAATTCAAGAAATGAAGTTTGTTCCTTCCAGTTAAGGTTTTCAAATCTTTGATGATAAAGGGTTTCGCTTGAATCCTGAATCCCCTTTAGTCCTTTCCGGTATTCAGACTGAAAGCGAAGAAAAGGTCCGGTTAATTGTTTATCTATAAAGTTCGTAACACCTGATTCACCTCCTCCCGGCCATTCGTCAGGAGGAATGATCTGATCTGCCAGGGCATCCATAAGCCGGGCTTCTGAACTTGTAAAAAAACGCCATTCAGCTGTCGGTCCCGCACATCGCGAAAAAAGATAAATCCCACCAGCGCTAAGTGCCGCAAGTCGCATGAAACGACGTCTGGAGAGTTTGTCGGGCAAGTCCATTTTGATTATTAATTTTAGTATATAAAAGATTATTATTTTATTTTCAAATATGAATCTGATCCAAACAATTTACGATAAATCTCTTCCTCGTGGCAGCATCAATACAACAATAGTCCCGATAAGGCCAAGGATCATTAACGAGGCAAATCCGTTGGCATAGCTGCCTCCAGTATCTCTTAACCAGCCTACTATCATTGGTGAAAATGCTTCCGAAATTCCATCAAAAGTCAGGATGAGTCCCATTACCCGTCCCATCACCTGAACGCCAAATAACTCGGCGGCCATCAATGGGATGATCATGTAATCTCCTCCAAGACCAATCCCAAAAATGAAGGCGAAAAGATAGATTACGCCTGGGGTAGTGGCTAAATAAAGGAGGGGTATTGATCCGGCTACAATGGAATAAATCAGGATCATCACATATTTCTTTGGCACCCTGTCGGCCAGCCAGCCCATCAGCAATCGTCCAATAATACTTGCAGCAAGAACAAGAGACATAACATTTGCTGACTGCTGCTGTGTATACCTCAAATCGATGCTGAAGAATAGCTTCAGGTTCTGACCTGTACCACTGACAGCTCCGATGGAGCACATACTTCCAATAAGCAGAAGATAAAATGGCCAGCGACGAAGAATAGTGCCAAAAGGGAGTTTTGAAGTTTTGATGGTCACTTTTGATGAGGAACTTTCTGGATTATCTCTGACCATCCATACCATTGGAAAAGCAATGATGATCATCAGAATTCCCAGAAGCATGAGTGACTGGTGCCATCCAAATTCCATATTCAGTTTTTTCGCGATCTGGGGTACCAGCATGCCGCCAAACCCAATTCCCAGATAGGCAATTCCCATCGCTTTTCCGCGTGCAGTGGAAAACCACCTTGAAATCAATACCTGATTTGGAAGCGGACCTCCGCACATGTAACCAATCGCACTGATTAAATAGAAAAAATAAAACTGCCATAATGAGGTGACCAGACTGAATCCAATCAAAGCAAGTCCTCCCATCATGACACCAACCATCATCACTCTTCGTGGTCCGAACCGGTCGATAATCCATCCTGCAAAAAAGGCAAACAACCCGATGATTATTTTACCGAAAGCATTCCCGGAAGTCACTGTAGCACGCGACCACCCAAAATCCTGAACCCAAAAATCATAGAAAAAAGGAAGACCATAAAAGGCAATGCCCACAATAGAGAATAGACTAAAAAAGCCTGTGATTGTGACTTTTACCTGTCCTAAACCTGGTTTTTCAATATTCATCAGGTGCTTTTTGTTGGTTAGTTTAGTTGAACAGTCTCATCTACAATGGTTATGGCCATTGCAGATGAGAAATTGTTAATGAATCAGATTAGCCTCCCTGAAATATCTTTTCAGTGTTTGCAGATCATTTTTTAATGCCAAAAAGGTTTTCCCCTTTTCCAAAGCTGTTGGCTGACCATCAGAATCTGCTCTTCCATATTGGTATTCATAGTGAACCGAAACCGGGCAGATGATTTTGAATTCTTTTAACAGATCAAAATATTTACTAAAATCGACCATCCCTTCGCCAAGCGGAACTGTTACCGGAGACCATTTATTATTCTTTTTCACCCATAAAAAATCTTTGACATTCATCGAATAAACAAATGGATTCAATAGTCTGAAGTTAGTTTCCCAGGAATATGCACCTTCAACAGTTGCATGCATGATGTCGTACTGAGATCCAAGCCAGGGTGAATTGATGGTTTTTAAAACAGTACACAAATCCCATATGGAGGATCCGAAATAGGAATGGGGAGTAAACTTTCCGGAGTGATTTTGGTATTCACCACGTATTTTGTATTTTTCATTCAGTACGGCTAGTTTACTCATATCTTTTTGGATAATCACTAGATTCTCCTCAATAGTTTTGTCTTCATCATAGTACAGCCAACCCATCCGGTAATATTTGATGCCCAATGAACTGGCAGTTTTAAGAATTCTTTCGGTGAACGGATCATCCGCGTTACTAATTGCAGTGACTATCGTAAAAATGCCAATTCCTGCCTTTTTTGCAGCATCTACTGCTTTGGGCAGATCTTCCTCAACCCTTTCAGGCAATACATGCCCTTTTGGCCTGACCGTCAGATCAATTCCATCAAATCCCAAATCTGCCATCCGACTGGCCATTTCAGGTACATCAAACCAATGAAGCGGTTTGGAAAATACGCTGATCTTAAACGATTCCTGATCCATCATGCAGGGTTTCGGGATCTCACCAGTATGAATCCTGAAGTTTTCAATGGCCTGCAAATCAGTGTTTACACCAAATGAAATTCCTGCTGCCGCCAGCGATGATTTCAACATAAAATTTCTCCGGGATAGTTCCATATCATTGTTTCTTATAAGCGTGGTATTGTCATTCCTCCGTCAACCATAAAAACCTGCCCTGTGGAGTATGAGAAACATCCCATGGCCAATGTGCCAATAACTTTTCCAACATCTTCAGGTTGTCCCCATCGTTTTTGGACACATAAGCCCTGCTCAATCAGAGTATCATATTTTTCTTTAACTCCTGAAGTCATATCAGTATCAATTACTCCGGGTCTGACTTCATAAACAGGAATATCAAAATCGCCCAGACGAACGGCAAAAAGTTGGGTGGCCATGCTGATTCCGGCTTTTGATATACAGTACTCTCCACGGTTAACAGAAGCAACCGTAGCTGAAATTGACGACACATTGATGATGCACCCGGTAAAACCTGAATCCGCCTGTTTTTGTTCGATCATCCAGTTCGCTGCATCCTGCATCAAAAAATAATTCCCTTTAAGATTTACGGAAACCACTTCATCAAAACTTTCTTCGGTTGCTGTAAGGATGTCGCGCCTTTCGTGCGGTGCTATTCCAGCGTTATTTACCAGAATATTCAACCGGTTGAAATGGGTTCTCACCTGATGGATGATCCTTTTCCGGTCTTCACGTAATGCTATATTTCCCTGACAATAGATCACATCGGCACCCAATGCTTTGATATTCCCGATAACATCGCCCACAGATTCTTCTGGTCGAACACCGTTGATGGCCAGATCAAAACCCAATCGGGCAAGATGTTTGACAATGCCCAATCCAATTCCCCTGCTGCCACCGGTAACTAATGCAATTTGCTTCATTATTACGATTTTTTTATATTTCAGGAACATCAACCCAACATCTCTTTGCCCAGCTTTCCAGTCCCTTTTCAGCCAGCTGTACCCCTTTGGCCCCATCAAGAAGTGTCCACGGGAATGGTTCATCTTTCACCACATGTTTCAGAAATAATTCCCACTGAACTTTGAACGCATTCTCATATGTTTCCTGATCGGGTACTTTAGACCAGCCTTCAAAGAAATTAATGGGTTGCGCAATGTCGGGGTTCCACACAGGCTTTGGTGTATTCCCGTAATGCTGAATGTAACAATCGCGAAGGCCGGCAACAGCTGACCCTTTTGTGCCATCAACCTGAAGGGTAAGGAGGTCGTCTCGCCTGACCCTAACTGTCCATGAAGAATTAAAATGGGCGATAACACCCCCTTCGAGTTCAAAGGTGGCGTAAGCCGAATCGTCAGCGGTACATTTATAGGCCTTCCCGTTTTCATCAACCCTGTTTTTAATATGAGTCGCACCGAGGCACGAAACCGCTTTCACCTTTCCGAAAATATTATCGAGTATATATCGCCAATGGCAGAGCATATCGACAATAATACCGCCGTCATCCTCTTTACGGTAATTCCACGACGGACGCTGTGCCTGAATTGTATCCCCTTCGAAAACCCAATACCCAAACTCTCCCCTTATCGAAAGAATTTCGCCAAAGAATCCCTGTTGTATAAGGCGTTTGAGCTTAATCATCCCAGGGAGCCATAATTTATCCTGGACGACTCCGTTTTTAAGCCCGGCCCTGGTGCAGATTTCATATAGGTCCAAAGCAACTGAAGTACTTACAGCAATTGGCTTTTCGCAATAAATATGTTTGCCGGCAATTACCGCTTTTCGAACTGCATCGGCCCTTCGTCCGGTGGTTTGAGCATCAAAATAAATCAGGTTTTCAGGATTTTTCAGTGCATTATCCAGGTCGGTGCTCATTTTTGTTATACCGGTAAGTATGCATAGCTTTTTCAGCTTGTTTTCATCCCGGCCGATCAGAACGGGATCAGGCATAATCGTTTCTCCGGGACCGACCATTACGCCCCCTTGTTTCATAATTGCTACAATGGAGCGAATAAGGTGCTGGTTGGTTCCCATACGACCTGTAACCCCGTTCATGATTATTCCTACAGTGTGTTGTATCATAGATTATAATTTTCGTTGGCGTAAATTTTTAGTGCGTAAACCCACCGGCTGAATTTCAGGTAGATTACTTGACGTCTTGTCGAGATAAAAGTAAGCTGTGGCGGAAACATCATCGGAACGATAGAAATTTGTCCAACCCTTGATTTTAGCATTGGGATTTAACTTAATGACAGTGTCTTTTTTATAAAACGGAAACATATCGCCGTGGTCGTTGTTGATGGAAACTGGAATTACAGGAGCGCCAGACTGCTGATAACCGGCAACAGCTTCCAAATCATCACCACCAATTTGCTGAATAACAGCCTGCAAATTTTCTTTGAAAAATACCGGGTCCGGAATATGAAACCGGTAAAACGCCCATTGTTTTAAAGAATCGTCGGCGACCGTACAACCGGAATATTTGGTTATAAACTTGCCCTGACCCCAGCCTGTTCCAATATAATCTTCGGTTCCGGTACCAACCAATGTTGGCAGTTCTTTGTCGCCATCGATATACATTTTTACTTCGCCTTCCCCGAACCAGGCATTCTTATAACGGAGGTCGGCACTTACGCCAATATTTGTCCCCAAAAACCTCCCTTTCCCGGTTATCTTTGGCAAAACCTCAAAGTCTTTTCCGGGTTGTGTAGCTGAATCTCTGTGCCAATATGCATGAAAATATAAATTATCTTCATTCCATTCCTTCATCAAACTATAATCAATATCATAAAAGAGGTAATTCAGCCTTATTTTGCTTTCATTTGTGATACAAATTTTTGCCGCTTTGCGGAAGGGCATTGGAATATAGCAAACAAATGAGCGGCCTTCAGGACTGGTAAACAGTGCATTTTCAAACACCGTGGTTCTGCCCAGACCAACACTGAAAAAATCGCCAAACGGAACAGAGACAGCCGGTTTTAAATCGTTATCCCAAAATATCTCAAATTTAAGGGATCGCAACATTTCAGGTGAAAGGTCACGAATGGTTATCCAGAAACGGTTAATGATTCCCTGTGCCTGAATATCGAGCAAAACCCTTGTCTGACCAGTGCCAATAGAGTCGAAAGGATGACCTTTAGCGCCATTGTTGGCTTTTCCGCCTGCCCCCTTTTCGCCGTTCCGGTTTTCGGGACTGCTCCAGCGGATCTCCTGGTTATTGTCGAACACATAAAGTCCAGAAGACGATACCGGTTTTCGTCCTTGCTGACATCCTGCAAAAAACAGGAATGAAAACAGAAGCAAAAAAGCTGGGTTAACAATCTTTTTTTTAATTTGGACCAATTCTCTTTTCACTATCATAGTCGCTTTTATTTCATTTGATTATGAGTTAATTACAATTCTATTTCCGAAGCAATTTAATTAAAATATTTGCAATTATTTCGTTCCCCTTGTCTGAGGGATGCAACCCGTCGTAAGTTATATTTGCTGCTTCTGGTGGATATGGATATTCATCTGTTTCAGGATTGAAAGGAATATTTTCAAATTCGGGATATTTAAAGTCTTTATATTTGCCCGTTGCAGGATCTTTTAGCCGTTCAAAACAGACCAGATCTTTAATTTTCAATTGTTTGTTGTGGTACAAGTCAATCACTTCCAGGTTTTCCAACTTAGCAATACCTACTACTGCATTGGCAAATTGTTCAAGCGATTGTCCGTTCTTCTCTTTGTACGAGCCCCAGGCATTATTCTTTTTATCGTTCACGTATACGAAGTTTACGCGTTGCATTGGGGTGACCAAAATGATCCGGGCATTTTTGTTTAGGCTACGGAGTTTATTGATTATTAACCGGTAGGAACCAAAAAAGGTATTGTTGCCCGGGTTGTTCTTATAATCCTCTATCGTTCCCACCGGTCGGCCGCTCCACCAGTCATTGGTTCCCAGGAAAATGGAATAAATAGGTGCCCCGGTTAAACCTAAGTTTTCAATCTCTTTTGCTATACCGCCTGCCGTCCATCCGTTATGACCCTGATTGATATACTTTATACCGGTTAAATTCCCGGCAACCCGGGTCATGTAACCTTTGGAAACACGGTTTCCTGTCTCATCGACATGATCATTCAGGTAGGTTATCGAATCACCGATGGCTACCCACACTTTTTGTCTGGACGAAAACGAGCTGGTAACGACCAGAACAGCCAGGAATAAGAATATTTTTTTCATTTCTAAACACATTTTTTGAATGCTTTTATAATTTTCTGCAGAAACAGAGTCTGATCTTCTTTCCAATAGTCGTTGGAAAAAATCTCGACTTCAATAAAGCCATTGAAACCAGCCGCTTCGACCCACGACCGGATTTTCGGGATGGGGATGCACCCCTCGCCCATCAAACCACGGTCATTCAGGAAATCGGAAGTTGGCGTTTTCCAGTCGCAGACATGAAATGCCAATAAGGCGTCATTTCTCCCGCATCGCGCTATCTCCTTTTCAAGATTTGGGTCCCACCAGAGATGATAAACATCCACTGCCACCCCAACCCACTGAGAGTTAAGTGCTTCGGTCATATCATTGGCCTGAGCAAGGGTATTGATGGCTGAACGGGAATCAGCATACATTGGGTGAAGCGGTTCAATAGCCAACTTAACGCCAGCGGCTGATGCTTCAGGAATTAAAGCGGCAATTCCATCCTGAATTTGTCTGCGGGAATCTTCAAGCGATTGTGACGGATCTGAACCGCAAACCAATACAATCAGTTTTGTTCCCAAATCGGCAGCTTCATTGATGGCTCTATGGTTATCATCCAGTGCGAGTTTCCTTTTTGCCGGATCCGAATTCGGGAAAAATCCTCCCCGGCACAACGAGACGATTGACAGGTCATGGTCCCGAAGCATCTGACCTGTCTGACGGATATTCCTTCCGGCCAGAGCATCACGCCAAACCGTAATTCCCTTTATACCATTTGTCGCATAATTCAACGCAGCCTCTTCAATACACCACGGTTTAGTCGTGATGGTATGGACGCACAGCCTGGAAAGATCTTTGAGTTGATTCTGACTCATTGGACACAGTTGAAATAAGTGTAATAATTTTTGTTATTGATAATTTGTTGCAGGTACAAGCAAACTTCGCGTATATGATAATCTCCCCACATACATGATTCACCGTTTGGAATTGTACTTCCTTCAGGAATATAATCCCAGCCATTGGGTTGATGGTAAACGGAGTGCAGCAAAAGTCCCTGATGATTTTCATCTGTGCTTAGATAAGGTTCATCCAATAAGGTATTTAGCACGGTAAGTCCGGCCTGAAAATATTTTTTCCCGGCTTCGGCATCCTCTTTTTCTGAAAGATATCTACCCAGGCGCAACAGACCCTGGACACCGATTGCTGCCGCCGAACTGTCAACCGGTTCAAAGTCGTTGAATGGGTTGGCCGGTTTACTCAGGTAATCGCCCAATTTGTAAAGATTTGGTGCGCCGGTGTCCCAGTAGGGAATCCCATCGGCAGAAGTATTTTTGAGGTAAAAATCGCAGGTTGATTTGGCTGCTTTCAGCATCATCGATGAAAGCGTATCTTTATCTCCAAGTGCAGCAGATTCATTCTTGTCGATAATATCAAGTGCTTCAAGTTGTTCCGAAAAGCCACACATGGCCCAGGCCAGTCCTCTGGTCCAGGTTGTAAAACCTGAATAGCCCTGTTGTGAATTTGGACAACGAAAGCTCCCATCCTTCACATTGAAAATACTCTCATGAGCAGTGCGTCCCCAGACATCAAAATTGTCGCGTCCCTCGCCATAGTATACCGAATATTTTGCAGTAGTCTGCATGTGCATGACAGCCCGTTCCAGCAAATTGATCCTCGCATCCCCTTCACCATAGGAAATATGACCCAGCAGATGGCTGATTATCAGAGAACGGCATGAACGTATAGTGTCGACAAATAAGGAATGTGCCCCGTTGAAGGAATGGATAAATCCTCCGGATTGAATGGGTGTCCAGCGGGAAGCCTGCACAGCCCCCGAAATTTTAAGTGCCAGCTCATAGAAATTCTTCTCCCATTCGTTAAAAGGGATCTTTCCTTCCTTCATTAAACGCAATAAATTTCCGTAGGTGCTCACATTATTAAAGCCATGATCGTGAACGCCGAAATGGCTAACGTGAGGGGCCATTTTAGAAATTACGTGGCTTTTGGCTGTTTGCAGAATTTTCGGATCTCCGGAAATATCAAATTGTAGCAGAGCAGATCCATACTGAAATCCCTGAGTCCATTCGGTCCATCCTCTGGTTGAATATCTGCCATCAACAGTAAATACAGGAGAGCCCTGTGAATTATCGTATTGTTTTTCAATTAGATGGATTTTCTGTTCAGAAAGTTGCCAGAACCGTTGCAGTTTGCCTGTAAGGTCAGCCGGATTAAGTTTGTTGTCAATTTTTATCATAAAATATTTTCTTCTATTAACTACGGGGGTGACTCAAAGTCGGACCCGGAGTAAGACCATATTAAAGTTGTATCCGGAGTGAAAGATTACTTTCCGGGTTTATATCCTATTCGTTTACGCTGTTTTTGTTCTGAATCCTGGTTATCCTTTTGGAGCAGGAAGTTTATTGCATCATATACATCCTTAAATTGTTTGTCGTACTTTGCTTCGAGGCCCTTCAACCGATCGGTTAAATCTTTATGCGTCAGAGCATATTGTCGGATAAAGACAAATGCCCGCATAATTGCAATATTTATCTGTAATGCTTTTTTACTTTTCAGAACGCTGGAAAGCATAGATACACCCTGTTCCGTAAATGCAAAGGGTTTGGCAGGACTGAATTTTATGCCTGAGGGAAGGTTATCACAAATTGTGATAAGCTCCTGCCATTCTATTTTTGTAAGTTCAAACATAAAATCCTCAGGGAAACGGTCAATATTCCGTTTTACTGCTTGTTTCAAGGCCCGGTTTTCAACTTCATACAATTCGGCAAGGTCAAAATCCAACATCACGTTCTGCCGCCGGATTTCATAAATCTTTGTTTGAATCTTTTCAAGTTGCATATGGAGTTGTGTTCGATTTCTCCGGGTGCAACTCAAAGTCGCGCCTGGAGTGAAGTTTATCTAAACCAAATAATTACCATCGCAATATCCAGATTCCATCCATGGAAGGTTTTCATGGTTGAAAAACGGAACCAAATGCTGAGCCATCACTTTCATTGCTGAATCGTCAATTGGCTGGAAGTTTTTCAGGATTTCGATGTTAGATTTGACCACCTCCATGCTATCAAGACCCAGTACTATCACATCTGGTCCTTTCAGCGAAAGGGCATACCTGATTAAATCGACAGGTTTCAAAGTGGTAATTGTTTCTTTCGGACGCACCACTTTCATCAATATTACACCCATCCCTTTAGCTTTAGCAGCCGGAACAGCCATCTCAAATCGTTTTTGAGGATTGTTTGCTGCATTCCAGTGGTTCATAGCCATGAGCATGGTGTCGAAATCACCCCGATCTGCCATTGCCTTCATGGCTTCAGCTTCGGTATGCCCCGAATAGCCAATAAACCGGGTTAGTCCCTGCTCTTTCATACGATGGAGAATATCAATGAGATTCCCTTTTTCGCTGAGTTTGGCCACATCGGCCATTGACTGAACGTCGTGAATCATCAATTGATCAACATGATCGGTCTGTAAACGTTTCAGGCTAGTTTCAATTTGCCGCATGGCTTCATCCGGATCGCGGCTGGTCACTTTCGTTGAAAGGAAGATCTCATTTCTGCGGGCATTAACCACCGGACCCAAACGTACCTCACTGGTAACCAGTCGTGAACTTTTTGTCCTACCGGGAGGTACCCCGATTGTATTATCATAAGCCCAGGCCGTATCCCAATAGTAAAGACCATTATCCAACGTATAGTTTAGCAGCCGCTCTGCCTCTTCGTCACTTTCCAGATGGCAAAAACGGGAACCTAAACCGCAAACAATTCGTGGCACACGAACGCCGGTTTTGCCAAATAGAACAGTTGGCAAACCTTTTGCATCATATGCCGGACTAATACCTTTTCCTGACATCCTGAAGATGGAGCATGAAGGCAATAAACCGGCACCTGCAAAAAGCAGGCCGGTACCAACAGTTCCTTTTATAAATTTCCGGCGTGAATAAATGTCGTTCATACCATATGAGTCTAAAGTTTGATTAACGCACACAATGTGCTTCAGTAAATTCAACTTTTGTCTGATCCGGGGTAAGAAGGTTTAGTAACCACCTTTTCCCTTTCCCAATCACGGGCATTGTCAAAGTTTCACTGCCCCGTCGTTCTTTCAGAGTATAGAGCGTTTCCTGCATATCTTCGACCAGAAAGCAGGGATGACTGAAATTCGGGTCGTTAGGCGAATATTGTTCGATATTCTCAACACAGTCACCCATCCCCAGGTAGAGAATAGTCGGTGCCATACTTTTCTCCTCCGGATACCTGAGAAGCTCCCTGAATTTCAAAATGCCAACATAGAATGGATCGTTGTCCACAATTTTTTCGGTATATAGGCCAACATGATGAATTCGTTTTGATATCCTCCTTTCAGACAGATACTTTCCCGCTGATTTCTTATGTAATCCATCACTCTTCCAGCCTAAAAACTCAATATGGTTTCCTGAGAGATCGTCAATTGAAAAAAATTCGTTCCCTGCTCCATCAATTGTAGTTTGATCGGGGACCTTCTGACCTTGTTGCTTCAGGTATTGGCGCATTTGCTCAATATTCCCGGTCTCAAGTGAAACGGATACCAACCGTTTTTTCTCTTTGGCCCGATGATCTTCAATAAACTCAAGGAACTGGCGGTCGTTTACCTTGAACGAAATGATTTTACCTAGGACAGACTGATACGAAAAAGCCTCATCGAATCCCAGAAACCTGCCGTAATAATCGCGTGCCATCTGGAAATTGCTAACCAAAAAAGTGACTTTCGCAATGCCCCAGATTGCAGGGCGTTGAACCTTCTGTGCACTGACAGGCGAAATATACCTAAAGAATAAAGACATTATCAATCCTACAATGACCAGTCTTCTCATAAATTGGGATATTAGAAAGCTAAAATATGCTTAACCATTGAATAATAGCGATTCTTTAACAGTTCTTTTTCAAGTTGGCTGCAGGTTGCCTTGTCATGGGTAAAATAGGCAACTACCCAACGCGGAATTGGTTTTGTAGCCTGATCGGAACCTTTGATCTTTTGAATCAACGAATTTGCATTTTCAGTTTCTCCCCGCTGTTGAAGGATGGTTAAAGCGAAAATATTATTAAATGTGGGCCTGAAATCGTTGCAGTGATTAGTAGTAAAACTAAGAATTGCATCTTTTAGCTCAGTTGCCTCCTTAGTCTTGCCTAATTTGTCCTGGCACAAAGCTTCCAGAAAATCCTGCATCCGGTTATCGGGTTCGTAAGGGGCCCCTGCTCCAAGGTTTTCGGGCCATTCTTTCGATTTCCCGAGTTTAACCAAAGCTTCCCTGTATTTCTTTTTATTCATTAAATCAATGGCCAACAGCATATTAGCCTGTTCGTAAACATATTTCCCCTGTATCGACCCCTCAAAAGGTATGATGTGGGTTTTTTCGAGCGTTTTGAGGCAGGCTTCATATTGGTTATTTGCTAACTGTACCCGGGCACACTGCAAAGCAAGGTTATCATTGTCAGGAAATTTTTTAGTCGCTTCAATTGCAAGTGATAATGCCGTTTTATAATCTTCTCTCGAAAGATATGCTTCAATTAGATGGATCGATGCACGCCATTCATTCGGGGCAAGTTGATGAGCCGTTTGAAGATCGCTTAATTCCTGTTTCTGATCGGTTTGCTTTCCCAGGATTGCCCTCGAAAGATAGAAAGTCGCAAAATCGGGTTCCTGTTTGCAGGCAGCGAATAATTTTCCGGCATCTTCCTCACGCTGAATACCCCACATATTCAGGCCCAGATAATATTTAAACTTCCAATTGTCATTTTTCGATACCGCCCAATCCAACACAGATACGGTTTCAGTCCGGTATGGAAAAACAAAGGCCGGGGATGCTTTGGCAATTTCTTTCAGGGCCGGGGCATCATCTTTTAAAAATGCCCTCCACAGGGCGATAAGCGGGTGATTTGGTCCGTTTTCAAGAACCTGAATTGCATCTTTCTTTTGACCTGAATTGTAATAATCAATAGCCAGTTCCAAAAAGGTTTGGTATGGGAATTCATTCCGGATGGTTGCTTTGAACGAGGTTAAGTTTTCGGGCGAAGGATGCAACAGGTAGCGTTCAAAATCAGCGAAATGGTTCAGTGGATCCAGGGAAATCAGGGTGGCGATGGTCTGTTCTGCCGGTTTTATCTCACCACGCAGTCTGAAAATAATTGCCAGCACTCTTAAAGCGTTAAAATTAAAGCGATTAAAGTCTAACGACTGATTTGCATAGTGTTCCGCCAGAGCCAGATTATTCAATTGGAGTTCGATTCCCGCCATTTGGGAATAAGCTGTAGAACGAAATTCCATCGATCGGGCAGCCCATCCAAATGTTTCGAGTGCATTAATCAAATCACCTTTGGTACGGTAGGTAATGCCTGCGTAATAATTGGCTGCCGGATGATAGGTGTCGAGCTGCAGAGCCTGATTGGCATAGTATAAAGCCGAGTCAGGCAAATCGCTGCGAAAATACAATTCGGATAAAGCTGCCATGGCGTCAATGAAAAGCGGATCTTTAGCCAGACACTTTTTCAGACTCGCTTTTGCCGGTATATAATTCCGGTTTTCTTTAAACTGTATTCCATCCTGATATAAACTGGAGGCATTGGTGGGATCGCCAGGAATCGTGGTAACAAACGGACGTTTGATCCAATTTTTGTTTACCGAATGGTGTTCCAGATCCATTCCTTCGACCGACACGTCGTAAGGTGAATTTTGATCCAATGCAACAGAAGTCTTATAAACATCCATCGGATTTAAACTTTTGTCTTCAGTAAAAATTACCTGTCCGTTGGCTTTTACCACCAATTTTGCATGAACGATACCAAGAGCATTGATTCCAATCTGAAGCTTTCCGTTTTCATGTTTAACATTTAAAACACCCACGGGTGAGACTTCCTGCAAACCACCTATTTCCTTAACGGGAAACCAAATTTCTTTCCATTGGTTTGTAACCCCCGGATTAAAAGGCATTTCCTTGATCGGACTTCGGTAAGTGCCCTGAGAATACTGGTTTAGGGTACCGCCTGCCTGAAATTCCATATATTGGCCATGTTTGTCGGTTAGCAGGTCTGTCCAAATTGCCCCATCCCGTGCGGTTGACCAAAGCCAAAGTTTACGGCCCGGCATATCATTGTATAAAGCCCAGTGGCCAAACCCAAATTCCGATTTATGGTAATAACCCCCCATAAAATTGTTGTAATCACCTACAACATGATTTGATTTATCTGATCCAAAATTGTCATTGATATATTTTGACATATCATGACCGGTTTCATCAACCGGCCAGGGATGAATCTTTCCTTCATGACCAAGGGTCTGGTTTCCGGGATAGAAGAATTCCAGATCATCAGAAACAGCAGCAGCACCGGTCATGTAACAATAATAGGATTGTGGCACCGGAGTTGGATTATTCCACAACGGAATTGTCTCAAAGTAAGCTTTATCTTTGGGTAGCCTGATCTCAATGCGCCATTGGGTGCGCGAAGGTAAATCCATGTTCCCAACGATACAACTCACACTTCCATCTGCGTTTTCATGGGTAATGTAATCAACAGGCGAGGCCGTTGCCGGAGTGTGGCCAATTAAACCGAGATTAAACTCAATGCCACCTGAGGTCCATGGCCCACGCATAGCAATGTTTCTAAATTTGACCACATCGTTACTGTATATGAATTCTTTACCGGTTGATTTCTCAATGGCACCCCAAACTTTGCCTCCCATTTCGGGGGTAATAAATACTTCGATGTAATCGTTTTCGAGCTTAATTACCTTCCAGCTTTGCTTCTGTGAAGTTTGACTATATCCGTCATATGTAAAATAGGGGTAAGTCCTGAAATTCTTATCCGCTAAAATCGGAATCGGATTTGGATCACCGTAAGGATAAGTGATCATCTCCCTGTTCTCTTCTGTAATGGTGGCTTTTTGTTGTGCCAGCAGAAACAGAGGAAGGAGTAAAAATGCGAAAATGATTATTCTGATTAGCATATTGATAGATTTAATTTTTATATTAAATTCTTCCCAAATTGGGACAATTGAGCTTATTCAGGGCAGTTATCAATTTATCAACAATTCGTTGTTTTTGAATTTTAACGATTTCGTCCCCTTTTTCGGCACTGGCATGGATACGCGGATCATAACCGCGGATGCCTACAGGCCAGCAATCAGATTTTTGAGACAGGTTCTCCATATGCACCAGTTCTGGCCGATATTTCATAACCACCGAAGTTTCGAGCATAGCACCATGGTCGGACATAAATCCGTTCCAATCATCATTCTCTGAACTCCAGAGATTAAATAATTTAATTCCAAACTCAGCTTCCCATTGTGATGTATAATTTATCACAGTTCTGGTGGATGGCCCGTGTCCATGGGCAACAAGAATTTTAAATCCCTGTCTTTTCAGTTGTTTTAAGATTCCCTTCATAATTAAAATGAAGAGTTCCTCCGAAATCCAGTAGGCGCTTCCGGTCAGAATCTGAGGCTCATATTGCTGTTTTTCAAGACTTTTATGATTCCCGTTATCCTTTCCATAATATTCAGCACCCAAAATGATCTCAACCCTGTCAGGTCCGAGAAACAGGGGAGGGAGTACAATGCCACCAGCTTCTGCCGCGATTTCCTTAAAGAATTCCAGGGGCTGAATCCCATCCGATCCCAGCGGCATATGCTCACCATGATATTCAAGGGTACCCAGCGGAAGGTAAGCAATGGGAGCTTCGGCTAATCGTGTCCGGAATTCTGCCGGGGTTAATTCCGCATATAAAACCTTATGCTTAACATTCATTTTCTCATTCATTATTAATACGCTGTTAGAATTTCCCCCATTTTAACAACCTCAAAATCGGTGGCTTTCACAGATAACAAATTGTGTAGATCATCATTGTTCCAATGGTCATCGGGAGCGCCCGAAATAAATAGATCAGATCCAATGTCGGCAAGGATAAGTCCGTAATTCTTCATGGCAGTAAGAATTACCTGATTAGTGGGTGAAAATGAACTGATATCAAAACCAGCTTTTAGGCGAATACGAAGACCCATCGGTGTCGGAGCATTTAGATTGGTGTTTGACCCCGAACTGAAATGGCTTGCAGGGGCAGTGAAAGCCAGCATCGCTTTTGCTTTTGTCAGGGTAAACCGGATAGCATGATTTACAGCACCTTTGAGTACCTCATCATATCGGACCAGCAACGGGAATATCGGCAGTCCGGCAGCATCACATGAAGTCCAGCCCACCGTCCGAGTTGAATTTATTTTTAAATTCCAGATTGTACCGCTGGATGCTTCCCACTGGTTTACGCCAACACTTGCATTATACATTTCATACAAAATCTGATTATCTACGTCAACGGCAAGAACGTGGTTGTCGCCTCCGGCTGCTCCTCCTCCTTCAATAGGTGCTGTAAGCGGGACAGGATAAGGACCCGGATCGCTCTCACTGCCATAATTACCGTCGTAGCTATTTGCACGGAATAAAACCGGGATTTTGGATTGTGTTTTACAGACCAAAATGAACGGAATACCAATTTGTCCGGTACCGAAATCGGGATGGATTCCCGGTGTTCCGATAACACTCATAATCGCGTCAGAACGAGGATCTACCTGAGCTAAAGAAATGTTCTGGTTAATGGGATTGCTGACCGGAAAGATTTGAATCTGTTCCAGTTTTGAGATATCTGTGACAATGCAGGTCTTATCACTAACAGGTGTTACAACCTGATTTTTGTGATCCTTGGAACATTGAATCAGCACAACAAAGAGAAGAAATATTTTTCCTAGTGGCCAATTCCGGGGTGCTAATTTCATATGATGCTTAGTGATTAAGAGTTTAATTTCAGACTATTAAGGATTTGATCCAAATTATTTATTGTGTCCGGTCTATTATAAACCCATTCTCCACTTTACGGAATCCGATTTTGGGGTAATATTCCATTGCAGAGGGTGCCGACAGAAGCAAAAGGGTTGTTTTAGGACCAATTTTTTCACGTGTGAGATTAATTAGTTGCTTACCAATCCCATGTTTCTGGTAATCTTTTCTTACAGCTAAATCGGACAAGTAACAGCAGTAACAAAAGTCGGTTAGTGAACGGGCAATCCCAACAAGCTGGTCATTCACCCATGCAGTGACCACCAAATTTGAATTAGCATACATTTCTACAATCCGATCCCTGTCGCTTGTAGGCCTGTTCAGCCCTGAACTGTTGTATACCTCTATAATTGAATCGGTTTCCGGCGTAATGCCTGATTTGTAGATGATTTCCATTGTTTTTATTTTTACTATTCAAGACATCGGAACGGACCGGTGTACCGAAGTCATCATTAATATTTTTTTACGAAGGTTAATTATTCATTCTATTTGACCTCGATATCACCCATAGAATACCAGCCATCTTCAGTTTTTCCTGAAATGGCGAGTTTAATACGTGGCTCAAAAGTGACAGGAGATACAATTGCGATTTCCAGACGGTAAGTTCCTAAAGGCATATCATAAGGAATATAAAGGTTCTCATCGTGCACGATATCACCCGGTAACCAGGTGCGTAAATCTGCACTCGTGCTTAGTATTTGGGTTTTTTGTGAATTCTTTAATCGGATAGCAAATTTATAATCCTTGTAAATAGGCGCTACCCCCAAATTTTCCCACAATGAAGTAAACGACAATTGACCCTGGCGGATTACAAACGAAGGATATTCAAATTTACGAAGAACGAATCGATATCCCATTCTGTTCAGCCATTTGTCCACCAACGGACTCCACACTTCAGGGACCGCCGAACTTTTGGCATTGAATGAAGTTATATGCCATTTTAGGGCTTCCCCAAAAATGTAATTCACTGTTTTTTCATCGTATTTCAATGTTTCGAGCCAATGAAGAAACGTGTAACATATTTCCATGGTCACCGGCGACTTTTTCCAAACCTCACTCATACCGCTTTTAACAATGTCTCTTGGATAAATATCGGTCATGTGGCTCCAGTGCTTTTCAGGCCAGAGATCGGTAGTCATGTCACCAAGACAATCCATCCGGTAGCCCAGGTAACGCATTTGCGGTCCGGTACCATTATTCCGGCCATCGGGCCATGAAGCGGTAATCGGAGTACCCTTCACCAAAACCCCGGGGTCAGGAGCATCACCGTTTAGCGGTTGAAAAGTGAGCGGCGTCTTTTTGAAATTATCCAGATAGCAGTTCAGCAAAGCCAACCGGGTATGATCTGACAATAAATGAGATCCATCCCCTTCTCCCCAAAATCCCACAATGGAAACATCAACAGACTCGAGGTCGGGGTGGCCATCATAACGTTCTCCCAAGGCTTTTATAAGACCCCCGAAATACTTCACATAGGTCGGGTCTTCGGGATCGATCCTCCATTTGAAAGAGGGCCCTTTCTTTTCTTTACCAACCAGGGTCCTGTACCAGGCAGGAACATCCTTTACACCCTCCTCGAAAGGGGCTATCCGAAGCATTAAAGTTTGTCCCCGTTCTGCAGCTGTCCGCAAGGCCTTATCAATCATGGGCCAGTTATATTGGTCCATTTCGGGTTCCATAAACGACCAGTCAACCCTGAAATAGGCAATGGTAGTTTGCGGATAGTTTTTATTAGTGAGATCACCTTCAAACTTTTGATAAACAATGGGTAATCCTTCGGTCCAACGATCCCCCGAATTTAAGGAATCGCCGTTAAACCGCTGAAAAGTTGTGAACCCAATCCCAGGATTAGTGAGAACATCCTGAATTTCCTTTGGCCTTATCTTAATTAGTACAGGCTTTTCCTGGGCTTGCAGCGTAATGATGCCAAGAAGGAAAGTGACTAAATACAATGACATTAATTTATTATTCATACGGATTTGATATTTATGTGTTATGTTAATTTTAAAGGCTCTATGACGCTTGATGTGTGTAACTCAAATAAAATAATAATCCCAGTCCTGGAGAATCTCTTTTCATCGCACTGAAAGGGTGATATTTTAATAACCGTGGTTTAACACCCGCGGTTATTCAGATTTAGCCACTTCGTGGCACAATGACAATAAAATGAAATACGCATACGATTCGATATAGAGCCATTTTAATCAAATATTTCGGTGCTCTGCACCTTTTGTTACAAATGCAATACAGCAGAGCTGCAAAATATTTGTAGAAGTATCGTTAATCATATTTTAGTAAGGTGCAGAGCACCGCAATGTCCTTATTTAGAATCGATCAATCGTTGATTTTGATCCGTGGCTAAACCTTAATAAAAATGTTTTTTCTATACATAAAATAGAGTAATAGCCATGCAAGTGTAATGTCACCAAGTGTTAGTACCAGTTGTCCTCCATTTTGGCTTAGGCTACCGGAAATCCACCCAACCAATGAAAGTGTCGTTGAATTCACATCGACCAGATTACCAACAACGACCAGATAAATGAAAATAGAATTCATTCCAATAACCCTGAAAAAAAAGGTCCATTTTTTAAACTCCCAGACATCGATGATTAAATAAAACAGGGCAATTAAAAGAAAACTTATTCCCCCAGTCAATAAGTTATAAGTGGTTGTCCAACAATTTTTTATTATCGGATAGAATGGGCATATACAAAGTGCAAGAAGAATAAGTCCGGTTCCCGCAGAGACTAATGTGACAAATTTTTTCCTTGGTGCTGAATTTTTCTGAATCAATATCTGACCGGCAAAATATCCCATTAGGGTAATTCCTGTTGCCGACAATATGGAAAGGATACCAAGAGCATCGTAAAACCCGTTACCAGATGATGGGAGCATTCCATCATGACCATAAGCCAGTCTGCCAGGTAGGAATAACCGGTCGACATAACCATTAATGCATCCCTCGGGAGTCAGAACGCCGGCTCCAATTCCCGGGACTGGTATCAGTAACTGAACAATAGCATATCCCGCCAGAATTCCTGACAACCAATATAAACGGGTTTTTAACGAATTTGTATAAATTAAAATTATTGAAGCGATAAAATAGGAGACCCCAATCTGTGCGAGAACACTCACGTAACGGGCGTTGGCAAATCCATTCCGCATGGTTCCGTTATAAATTATACCTAATATTATCAATAGGACCATTCTTCTGGTGACTTTAATGACCAGATCCCGTTTCGGATTACCTTTCCCCAATTTTGGAAGCAGTGCGATTGGAATGGTGGCACCTGAAATAAACATAAACAAAGGAAATATCAGATCTTCAAAATGAAATCCGATCCATGGAACATGCTCCATCTGGGCTGCCAGCGACTGAAGGAAGCCGGAAGGGAAACATTTTGAAAGTACTTCAATTAAGGTTCCACCTCCAATTATCCAGAACATATCAAAACCACGAAGGGCATCAATTGAAAGAAGTCTGGTCTTATTATCCAAGGCAGGTATTATATTTGTCATATTGAAATTTGATATTTTATTAATCATTAAAAGCCTCCCTCGCAAAACATGCGGCTCCGACCGCTCCTGACAAATCACCATACTGAGCCTTCACTATTTCTGCTTTATTACCCTCTGTACGCCATTCAAAGTTTTCCATATATTTTTCCAGGGGATCGAATAAATCTTTTCCGGCTTCTGTAATCCCGCCACCAAGAATAATCATTTCCGGTGACAGGATGTTCGTTAGCGTTGCAAGGGCTATAGCCAATTTTCTGACTGATGTCAGCCATACCTTGGCGGCAAATTCATCTCCATTCCGGTAAGCCACAAGTAGTTGTTCGGTAGATGTAAATTTTCCTGCGGTTCTTTTCTCAATAGAGCAATTCCCAATGGCATCTTCCAGGCTGCCAGGCATCCCGATGATATCCGGGTCACCTTCGCTGTCTATGACCATATGACCGATATGTCCGGCTTTATGAAAAGAGCCCTGGTAGGGTTTGCCATGAATGAGAATTGCTCCGCCAACACCGGTTCCCAAGGTGAGCATGATCACATTTGATTTGTTTTTTGCAGCGCCAAACCTTGCTTCAGCCATTAAAGCCGAAACCGCATCATTAAGCACAAAGGTTTTAGTTTTCAGAAACTCTGTCCAGTCAAAATTTTCTAACCCGTATAACCTACCAGGCATAAAAGCAATAGCAGAATTAGTGGCATCGGGTAAGCCAGGTGCCGAAATTCCAAATAAGCTGGCACGGCACTTGAGTTTACCTTGAATTTCGTCAACAGCTGTGGAAATGGCTTTTTTCCAGATCGCATCATAACCGTCATTGGTAGGTTGGTAATACTGATGCAGAATATTGCCACAATCATCAGTAGCTACTGCCTTTATTCGCGTTCCTCCCAGATCGATTCCTATTACAATATTTGACATGGTGCGATTTTGTTGGTTAATTTTCAGCCATAAAGCTAAGTAATTCGACAGATATAATGTCCTATTTTAAAGGAGTAATAATATCTTCCGGTGCATAGGGATCCCCTTTGGCCGGCCCATACCATACACCGCCCCCAAAAGTGATCACAAATATTTTTTCCGGATCACGTGGATCTGGTTCGACCCGCTGTCCCCACTTAAAATTGTAACCTTTAATGCGGAACCAGTTCTTTGCCCCATCTTCAGAATACCAGGCCGAGCCTTCGAACCCGCAGGCATAAAACCTGTCATTCCTTTTGTCGAAAGTAACAGCACCAATATGCTGATCTTTTGAAAGAACCTGCTTCCAGGTCTTCCCTTCATCACCTGAGAGAAAGATTCCACCGCCAATATCGGGATTAAACTGACCTTGTGTTTTTCTTCCCCAGGCAGTTAATACAAGCTGTCTGGGATGGTTCGTATCAATGGCTATGCTGGATGGGGCATTCGTTTCATCAGGAAGTGAAATCCGGATCCAGTTTTCAGCGCCATCGACCGATTCGTAAAGGGCTCCATCTTTGTCATTGCCGATGCTTCCGTCTTCACTTCGTCTGCTTATGACCAGAAACAACGCCCCATCGGTTTCCCGTCGGGTTATTTGCCAGGCAAAGGGTTCCGGTCCTGCAATTCCTTTGTTTTTTTGAATCCAGGTTTTCCCTCCATCCATTGATTTATAAACACCTTTTCCAAATGCACATGCGTATACGGTTCTTGAGAATTTATTGCTTGTTGGATCAATAAGAATATGGGTCATAGCAGCTTCTCCAATAGCTGAACTAACAGGTTTCCATGATTTTCCACTGTTCTCAGTTTCCAGAATTCCACCCTTAAATTCTGAAGTTCCCTTCTTTCTGAACATTTTTGGCCGTGGTAAATCATGTGATCCGCTCATCACTGCCCATGCCTTTCCTTTAACATCGGGATCGAAAGTCAGCCAGTATGTGGTGTTTTCCCATTCACGCGGTACTCCATTGGCTTTTGTGGCACTCATCCAGGTGGCGGTTCCGTCTTTACTTTCCATCAGACCAATATCAGTAGTAGGAATATAGACATGGTTTATGTCGAACGGATCAAAAACAATCGTATAGCCAGTGGTTACTTCCAATCCGGTTGAAGTCCAGCCCCTATTATTTATATTCCTGGAATAGGCTGGTTCCCATGTTTTGCCGCCATCATTGGTTTTTATGGTACGGCCAAAATCGGTAGCGAAACATATTTCAGGATTGGTCGGTGAAACTCCGATTCCAAATGGATTTTCGCCCCATCCCGGGCCATATCGCTCGTTCATCCAGTCTTTTCCAAAATTAGGAGAAGAGGTAAAGCCATTCTTTGTCTGAACATCTTTCCAAACAAGGCTCCAAGTCTTCCCGAAATCAGTGCTTTTGGCAACTCCGATGCAAGTTGTATCATTGTTCACTTTCAGGTTATTGTACGAAACATATACAATTTCAGGATGAAGCCCGCATGTTGCGATTGTACGCCATTCAGGCAGTGGAGCATCTTTGCTATTTAAGGCAACAAGACCTTCCTGTCTGCTTTCCCAGGTCATTCCTCCATTTTCGGTAAAATAAATACCTGAACGCTCTTCTGCTGAACCGAAGTAAGATTTTCCTGAGATGGCATAAATGATCAGTTTCTTTTTGTTATGATCGAAACCACCTGAAAACATCGTCAGACTTGAAACATCTTTGGGGTTCTTATTCACATTCCAGTTTCCGTTCACTTTTTGAGCAATTCCCTTGTTCCCTGCAATATAAATGGTGCGGTTATCTTTGGGGGATGAAGGATCAATAAATATACTTTTTACTCCTGAATCCAAATCCCTTTCAGCTTTCCAGTGTTTTCCACCATCATTGGAAACATAAAATGAAATTGATTTATTGATCGAAATGGCAGCATACAGTTTTGCCGAGTTGGCTGGATCAACAGCCAAAGCCAATACCTTGCGAACGGAACCATCTCTTGTTATCAACACTTCTTCTGCATGATCTCCTTTGGATACCAATCCCTTTATTTCCGACGGATCGGGATAGATAAGTTTCCAGGTATTTCCTTTGTCCACACTTTTAAACAATCCCAATGAACTGGTATATATCGTATTGGAATTATTCGGGTCGAAAACATAAAACTGAACCATGCTATGAAGGTTGAACATCCGCCATGACTCGCCGCCATCATGGGTTACAAAGGAACCGCCCATATCGCAGCTAACAAAGGCATCTTTTGGATTGTGAGGGCTAACAGCCGGATTAAACATGGCACCACCTCCTCCGGCACCGACAAAACCCCAGGAGTCGTTCCGGCCATTTTGATTTTTGAATTTTCCCGCTCCATTTACTGTCGAAAATAGCGAGTCCGCCAATAGCGATATAAGCAAGATAAGCCCAAAAACGACAGAATATTTGATTACTTTTTTGAACAAGTCCATTGTACTTATTTTTATGTATTTTAATTTTATCTTCTATATCTGAGTTGAAAATTGCAATGATCTTATTTCACAGCCACAAAGGCACGAAAACACTAAGGTTCACAAAGAATTAAATAAATGAATATCGGCTAACTTTGTGTAT
>CAIXZH010000060.1 GCA_903923905.1 uncultured Bacteroidia bacterium | reverse complement strand
TGCAAGCCTCAAAGGCAGAGGAGAATAGTCGTAACCTGATTGTCACACTTCGGGAATATTCAAAGAAACACGCTGATCTGGCTGAGATACTTAGGTCTCATGGCATCCTGTAAGATGAGCGAATACCTTTTAACAAGAGGTGAACGTTTTGGATGAATAAAAAGTTTTGAATCTTTTATAATAATAATAAGGGCACTTTCATCCGCTGAAGCTCTTGCGGCGAAAGGAAGGTTTGTTTTTCAATTGACGGTAAATAGCGCCGCCTCTTTTTCCTACATAATTTACCCCGGATGGCGCTTGCCTTAAAACCGGGCTATTGTCCTTAAACCCTTAACAGGGTACCTGCTGATGCGGATTTGCAATCCATGGCTGTCAGAAGATGGATTTGTAATCCACGAGAATATTCCTTTAATTAATAGAAAGAGCCGTTTTCCCAAAAAATCAAATACGTCAGTGAGGGCGTCTCTTCAGGTAAACCTTCATTGTTCATTTCTTCATTCTTTCATTTTTTTTACCCCAGGCTATAAACATACCACCCCTCCGGGGTAGTCAAAATGACAAAATAGTTTATCCCAGGCAGCTCAAAGCCCTGGAGGGGCAAACTGTAAATAACCCCGGGTAATCCGTCAAATGACGGAGCAACCCGGGGTAAAAAGGCCGAATCTGAAGACCGTCCGCGTTCAAAGGCCCGCAAAAGCCGGGACCTTTGTTTCGGATGGAATTGCACAAAACTTCAGGAACGCTCTTTCATCCGCTGAAGCTCTTGCGGCGAAAGGAAGGTTAGTTTTTCAATTGACGGTATATAACGCCGCCTCTTTTTCTCGCATTTTTACCCGGTGTAGCGCGTTGCCTTAAATCGGGCTATGTCCCTTAAACCCTTAACAAGGTATTTGAACAAACAGATTCAAATTTAGCCATAAAAAAAACCGTATCTTTACCCCTTATTTGAAAGAGCAACACCTGACCCGATAAGAATATCAGATCCTAATCCCCATTTAATCACATGGAACAAAAACGAACACGTCACACCCGCAGAACCCCGCGAACAAAGACCATAAAACCGGTCAAAGGGTTTGAACGCCTGTTAAACTCACGCACATTTATCGCCTTAGGTGCGATATTCCTGCTCATCGGAATATATTCATCTTTCTCCTCCGAAAATGGGACAAACGGATTCATTGAGATGTTGAAGCGATTTTTAATTCCCGAACTCGTGGATATGCCCGTGGTTGAGGGATCAGGAACTGGAATCGTAGAATTATTGCTCTATTTTATTCCCACGATATTTTTATTGAGCGCAACCCTTATTTTCTCAAGGAGTTATAAACCGATCACCTATCCAGTTTCCCTCCTGACGGCTATTTATCTGATCGGGATACAGATTAAAATTTCTTATTTTAACCTCAATTTTGGCGGGTGTTATTATCCGGATTTTTTTACGGCTACTCTGCTTCTGTTCTTTCCAGCCCTGCTATTACTTGCAAACAGTTTAATTCATCGGAAGCCTGCCCTTTTGATCTTTACATGCTTTTATCTTTACCTTGCTCCTGTACTTTTAGCAATAAATTATTTCAACCATTATGAATTCCTGTTTACCTACGTTTTGCTTTTTAGCATTCTGGTATCCTGGATTGGACAGAGGATCGGAAAACCGGTTATTCATTTAATAAATATTGGCTTTACCTGGGGATTTTTTGGACTCTTCTGGCTCCGTAAATTATGGGTCCATCAGAATGTTGAATTTCTTCCGCTGTTTTTCACTTTTGGAATTTTAGTCTATATCCTATTTTATGCAGTAGTTATCGTTGCTCCCGATAAAAAGGAGCATTCGTTTCCTAAATGGTTGCAGTTTACCATCACCTGCTCAAACCTTTTTATTTTTTTGGGGACCACATTGTGGGTATTGCACCGGTTCTATGCGCCTCTCAGTCTTCCGGTTTTTATAGGTTCACTTTTCCTTTTTAATATCCTGGGACTCTATCTGCTTAAAAAGTTAAAGCTTTCGGTCTGGGCACTTCCTTACCATTACGCGGTGATGATTCTTGCCGCACTGATACTTCCATTCTGTTTTCCGGAGACCAGATTAATTCTCTTCACCGCTGTTTTGTCTGTTTTGATGCTGGGATATGCCCATAAAACAAAAGATCCTGCTTCTTTTTGGATCTCCCTGTTTTCGCTCGGGTTGACTGTTGGTCTGTTTCTCTATTCATGGATCAGGTTCTGCCTCCCGGCCCACTTTTTTGTGAGTATCGTTCCCGAACCTGATTTGATCGGCTACGGATTGCTGATTGGAGGTCTGGCCATTGGATCTTTGGGCTTCACCACCTGGCGGCTTCAAACGGTGGAGCTGTCCTATTCACACAAATTGTTCAGCAAACGAAAATACGACCGGCTGGTCCGAATCATGCTCCTTTTTTCGATTCTGATCACCTTGGGATGGCTCGGGTTCTGTCTGGTCAGTCAGCTTACCGGCACACTGAATTATACTCCGTTACCCTGGTTTATCGCCGGAACGCTCTTCTTTATCCAGGTCATCCACTATTATTCAGGTAAACAATCCTCGCTTAAAAGGCCGATACTCTATTTGTCCGTGGCATTTATTTTGACTTATCCTTTCATGGTCCACCTGAACATGGTGATCTGCAGGACCAGTATGCTGATCAAGAACGAACTGAATGTCATTGTACTGGCACTTCACTACCTGGCGCTTGCTTTGGTGATTATCCTGGGTAGAATGGTGATCAAACGGATCCGCAGACATCATATTAAAACGAACAATGTGCTACGTCTCACGGATTTGTTAACTGTCGCTTTTCTGGGTTTTCTCCTTTGTACCGAATATGATAACCTGGTCGCCGCCTTTCTGGTGATCAGGAGCAGTCCTGGGGCACAGCTGATGAGCGGTGACCCGCTGCTTCAGAACAGGTTTCTTCCCTATTCCCTGATCATTTGGGCGGTTGCCTTGGGGGTGTTTATCCGGGCAATGATCCATCGGAACCATTTTATGCGCAATTTCGGCATCGTAATCTTCCTGGGAATGCTGGTTAAATTATTTGTAATCGACTTTCAGACGCTGGAAACGATCGCCCGGAGTATCGTTTACCTGCTCCTTGGGCTTTTCCTGATCGGATTTGCCTATATCTTTCCGCGTCTGCAAAAGGGTCTGCCGATTCTGCCGGAATTTAAACGTAAAGGATCGGAAGGGAAATAGTGACACTTCGACTGCGCTTCGACTGACGCACTTCGACTGCCGCTCAGTGCCGCGCTCAGTGATCAGCTCAGTGCTGGCGGAGGGAGAGAGGCAGAGATGCAGTTACGGTGTGACGAAGAGAGTGTGTGACAACCTGTTAATATGAATTTACAATCTTCGTATTGTCCCGTATGGGACATAAGACCTGTATATTTTTAATTCTTCTGCCGATCTTTGGTTCCTGATGGAACCTGAAAACAAAATTTAACAGATTCTTAGCACCTCCTCTGGATATGGTTTCTTTTACACCAGGCTACAATCCGTCAGAGTTGACGGATCACCCTTACAGAGTGCCCAAACCCATTGTTTTGGCTATACTCTCCATATACCCCCTCATTTGCAACAAGGGGTAAACTTTAAATCGTTTACAACGATAAAGACCTCTCTCTGAGGATGTTCATTTTCGTATTTAACAGGTCGTCTCTTCTGGATTATAAATCACAAAATATTTTCCGAAGATGATTAATGCCCTGTACGGGCAAAAGTTTGATAAGTGACCACTGGGGATGTAAATCCCAAAATCTTAATAACATTCCTTTTATATCTTTGCTTGCATGACAACAGATATTAAAATCCTGGTAACCGGTGGCGCAGGCTTTATCGGCTCCAACCTCTGCGAAACCCTCGTACAATCGGGCTACCGGGTAACCTGCCTCGATAATTTCTCAACCGGTAAGATGGAGAATCTTGAAAACCTCATTCCCCATCCCGGGTTTAAACTCCTGACAGGCGATATTCGCGAAATGGGGGATTGCAGGCTCGCCGTTGAAGGGGTCGATTATGTTTTTCATGAGGCAGCGCTGGGATCAGTGCCGCGTTCAATCACCGATCCGGTTACCACCAACGAAGTTAATGTTTCCGGTTTTCTCAATATGCTTGTTGCCTCGCGTGACGCACAGGTCAAACGATTTATTTATGCAGCGAGTTCTTCTACCTATGGCGATTCGGAAACCTTGCCCAAGGTGGAACAGGTAATTGGCCGGCCTTTGTCTCCCTATGCCATCACCAAATATGTGAATGAACTGTATGCCGATGTCTTTGCACGGACCTATGGGATTGAGTGTATCGGTCTGCGTTATTTTAATGTTTTTGGCCGCAGACAGGATCCTAACGGGGCTTATGCCGCGGTGATTCCCCTTTTCGTGAAACAACTGATGCACCATCAGTCACCACTGATCAATGGAGACGGCGAGTACTCACGCGATTTTACCTACATCGACAATGTGATCCAGATGAATATACTGGCCATGAAAACCGATAATCCGGAAGCGGTAAATAGTGTCTACAACACCGCTTTTGGGGACCGAACTACCCTAAACCAGCTCACCGGTTATCTGAAAGAGTTTCTCTCTGAATTTGACCCGTTGATTGCACAGGTTGAAATCCTGCACGGACCAAACCGAACCGGAGATATACCCCATTCGTTGGCCTCAATAGACAAAGCACGCCGGTTATTGCACTACGATCCGCAATTTAATCTTCAGGATGGCTTAAGAGAGGCGGTTAAGTGGTATTGGGATAATCTGAGATAAGCCGATCGGAACAATGAGGTTGAGTCAAAAGAATTCATAATGATTTTTGTCGTAAAAATATTTTACGAATTTGATGAAAATAGTTGCCGTTGTTACGTAAATATTAATAAAAAGTTGTTTTTAAAATAAATCAACCCGATCCGATTCAATTTTTGAAAATTAATATTACATTTGAAAGGCGCTTTCACGAAGTTTTTTTGTCAATTTAATGATTTTTTTATATGCAAAACATAAAGCCTGGGCAAAACGTATTCGTGAAAAACAAATTGCTTGCCTGAACCAAGTTGGAGAGATAATTGTTAAAGTCTCATCAGGCAGAATTTCAATGATTGTATTTGCAGTTTTGTTTCTGAATTTTAGTTCGGACAAATCAGATTGAAGAAGAACATGTTTTTTTAGGAAAAATCAGTACCTGTACTCAACCAAGATATGATCAACTACCAAATTACCATACAATTAATCAGTTGTCTACTTCTGGCATTATGCATCTCGCTCTATGTGTTGCCCATAGTGGTCAACGCGGTAAACAAACTGGGTCTTTTCGACAAGCCGAATGCGAGGTCTTCTGCCAGCAGGCCAATTCCAACCCTGGGGGGAATTGCTATTTTTTTCAGTTTCGTTTTTGTCACCACCATTGGTTTATACAGTTTTCAACTCTCTGAATGGCCCTATATCCTGATCGCGCTCCTACTTATTTTCTTTGTTGGGTTAAAAGACGATATCGTTAACTTGTCGCCATTAAAAAAGATTGTTGCTCAACTTATTGCAGCAGGTATCCTAATTTTCCTGGCTGATATCCGGTTTACGAATCTTCATGGATTACTGGGCATAACGGAAATTGGGATGTTCCCAAGCGTCTTAATCACGGGTTTTACGATTGTGGTGATCATCAATGCCTTTAATCTTATGGACGGTATTGATGGATTGGCCGCCGGGTTAAGTATGTTGATTTCGATGGTGTTCGGCAGTTGGTTTCTGGTCAGCGGTCATTTTGATTACGCATTGATCTGCTTTTCGCTGTTTGGGGCGGTTGCCGGATTTTTCTATTTAAATGTCTACGGTAAAGAGTTTAAGATATTTATGGGGGATACCGGATCACTTTTACTGGGTGCAATAATGTCGATTCTTGTGATCCGGTTCAATGAATTTAATATTAATCAAACCCAATCATTTGCCATATCTTCTGCTCCGGTTATTTCATTTGGAATCCTTGCCTACCCATTAATTGATACCCTCCGGGTTATGGCCATCCGGATTATAAATCACCGGTCGCCATTCAGTGCGGATAGAAATCATTTGCATCACAGGCTACTTGCCCTGGGATTTTCGCATAGCAGTGCCACCTATACCATTATTGCCTCGAATGCTATTTTTATCCTGTTGGTTTTTATTATGCATACCTATGGGGTGCTTCGTCTTACGGCTTATATTGTAATTGCAGGTTCGAGCCTTTTTATGATACCCGCCTTTATCATCAAAAAGAAGAGGCTGATTAAAAAAGATGAACCCTTCCAGCAGCTATTGATTCCGCCATACTATGAAGGGCGTGAAAGAAATACAAGAGCTGTTGTACGATTAAGAAGACGACAAGCCAATTTGAAACCATCCGCATTGGGGTCTTTCTTTCAAAAAATTAATCTTTGGTAAGTCACAGGGTGAGGCTTTGATCCCTGGAATATAAAAACTAAAAACAATTTCCCCTGATTTCTCTGACCGAATGCTCATTACTGATCTTTGGCCAAACCAGGTAATTTTGCCAAAGCAAACAGGCAATTTTAAAGAACCCTAAACGCTTCAGGCGGCGTAATTCAAAAGCAAAATCAACGGAAATCCTTGACAATCATATGGCCTGATCCTGGCATCTGTTAACGGTCATGCCTGAGATTCATAGAGAATATATCTCATTTTTTTCTCCGCACATTATTGTTACTATTGTCTGGTCGATTTGCTATTAACAATACAAAATAAATTTTAAGGATGAACATTAAAAAATTCGGATCATTAGTTCTTTCAGTAATCGTTTTGTCAATAGGTACTTTGCATGCCGATGAAGGGATGTGGATGCTACCCCTTATTCAAAAGCTGAACATTAAAAAGATGTCAGAAATAGGGTTTAAACTTTCTGCCAAAGATATTTATGATATCAATAACTCCAGTTTAAAGGATGCCGTACTCCATTTTGGCGCCGGATGCACTGCCGAAATAATTTCCAAAGACGGGCTTGTTCTGACCAACCACCATTGTGGTTATAGTTCAATTCAGAAACTAAGCACGGTCGATCATGACTATCTTCAAAACGGCTACTGGGCCATGAACCGCGATCAGGAACTGCCTGCCAAAGGGTTGACAGTTACTTTTCTCGACCGGTTTGAAGATGTGACCAAAGAGGTCTCTGAGGCTATAGCAGGTGTCACTGATCCAAAAGCCAGGAGGGAAGCCTTAAAAACAATATCCGATCAGCTGTCAGCCAAAGCTGTTGGGACCAATAAGTACCTCAAAGGAAGGGTTGCCTCTTTCTTTGGAGACAACCAATATTACCTGGTCATTACCAAAACATACAATGATATCCGATTTGTTGGCGCTCCACCTTCCTCAATTGGCAAATTTGGAGCAGATACCGATAATTGGATGTGGCCGCGACACACCGGAGATTTCAGTATGTTTCGCATTTATGCCGATAAGGAGAATAATCCTGCAGATTATTCGAAAGACAATGTTCCCTTTAAACCCAAAAAATTCCTGACTATCTCACTAAAAGGGGAGCAGCAAAACGATCCTGCCATGGTCATAGGTTATCCCGGACGGACCAATCGTTTTATGACCTCCTATGAAGTGAAGGAGACCAGCGAAATCACCAACGCCATAACTATTCTGGTTCGGGGAGTCCGGCAGAATGTACTATTGGCCGACATGGTATCGGATCCTAAAATCAGGCTGCAGTATTCAAGTAAATACGCAGGATCCTCCAATTTCTGGAAAAAGGCGATCGGCATGAACGAGACCTTTGAGAAGCTAAAAGTTTATGACCGGCGAGCCGCTGAGGAGAAGATCTTCACCGATTGGGTATCTGCAGACCCGGACCGGATTCAAAAATATGGCAAAGCGCTCTCTGAGGTGAAAACGGCCATTGACGACAGGGCTAAACTCCAGACGCTGTTGAAATACTATACCGAAGCCCTCTATCCGATAGAACTGACCTCGGCGGCATCGCGTTTTAGCCCAAAGTCTGAGGAAGATTCAAAGGACCGGGTTGCTGCCAGAACCGCGCCTGCGGTCACACCGGCTGATTTTTATAAGGATTACAATGCTGCTACCGACAAAAAGGTTGCCAAAGCCATGCTGGCGCTTTTCAAACAGAAAGTGGCCCCAGCTGATCTTCCCGACTTCTTTAAAACCATAGATGCTGAATTTCACGGCAACATTGATGCCTATGTCGATGCCATGTTCAGTAATTCGGTTTTTGGCTCAGAAGAAAAGCTCAAGGCAGCTCTTGCCGGCGATAAGAAAGAGTTGGCGAATGATCCTGCATTGAAGGCCGCAAAAAATATCTCTGAAGCCATGACCAAATACAACAAGGAACTTGAGCAGTCACGTTCCATGTATGCCGAAGGACAAAAACTCTTTATTGCAGGAATCCTGGAGATGAAAGCCGGGCAGGCCATCTATCCCGATGCAAATTCCACGATGCGCATGACCTACGGAAAAGTCCTGAGCTATTCGCCCAAAGATGGGGTGACCTACGATTATGTGACCACCCTGGATGGTGTGATGCAGAAAGAAGATCCAAAAAATTGGGAATTTGTAGTTCCTGCCAGGCTGAAAGAACTCTACATTGCCAAAGATTTCGGACAATATGCATTGAAAGACGGACGGATGCCGGTCGCATTCCTGACCAATAACGATATTACAGGAGGTAATTCAGGCAGCCCGGTAATGAACCGCAAAGGAGAGCTGATCGGGACCGCCTTCGACGGTAACTGGGAATCGATGAGCAGCGATATTATCTTTGAACCCTCGCTGCAACGTTGTATCAATGTCGACATCCGTTACACCCTTTTTATCATGGATAAATTCGGCGGAGCAGGTTATCTACTCAACGAAATGAGAATTTCGAAATAGTATACCTGAATTCTGAAATCTAAATTCAATCTCATGAAAGCAAAAAAGCTTATCTCCTTAATTTCTCTGATCCTGATAGTTTATATGGCTAATGGACAGATTGATCCAAATGGGAAAGAAAAAAATGGATACCTGAAATCGAGTGGTGCAGTTGTACATCCTCATACTCTGAAAAAGAGTTCCAACACCTATAAAACAGGCAACAATAATGCCAATGCCTTGACCGGTAAGCCAAGATTAACTGATTACAGCAGCGTGAAGAAGGATTACACCAAAAAAAAGGTAACCCCGACAAGAACAGCAAAGACCACCTATTCGAAACCCAGGAAGGTCTATAAGTTGTATGCTCCAAAAACGAATACCCAGGACCCTTTTAACAATTAATTACTACCGTATATTTTCCTGGCCAAAATTTCCGGAAACCAACCTGGCTGGCACAATTTTATTAACCATACCATTTGTGCGAATACAGAAATATTGGGCAGTCACTTCGACTGCCCATTTTGGTAATAAGTAATCGGAAAGTGATAATGAACTAAATTAAATTTTATTTTATATCGTTCTTTAAATCAATTGTTTATTATTAATTGTGGTATATTTGGATCATAATTTATACAAATGAAGAATACAATAGGTTGGTTCTTGATGGCAATTCCCGCCTCCTTGATTGCAGTATCCTGTAATTCATCCTTTTATTCGAAAGAAGATTTCTGGAAGGTGAAGAAAATAGATGCACACATTCATTATGAATCTGAAGATGATGCATTCTCGGTTCAGGCTAAAGCCGATAATTTCTATTTGATAGATGTGAATCACGACCGAAGAGGCAAAGGGGATGATTCTGCCCTGGTAAAGATGGAGAATACCTCATTAATCCAAAAAAAACATTTCCCCAGCCAGTTTAACTATTTGACCGCCTTTACTCTGAGGGACTGGAATTCTCCGGTCTGGGCTGAGAAAACAATTCGTAAACTGGAAGCTTCGTTCAATAAAGGTGCCATTGGGGTAAAACTTTATAAGATGATCGGGATGTCCTATAAGGATTCAGCCGGTAATTTTATAATGATTGATAATCCCCGTTTTGACCCTGTCATTGAATATATTATAAAACAGGATAAAGCAATCTTGGGTCATTTTGGCGAACCGAAAAATTGCTGGTTACCGTTTAGTCAGATGACTGTTGGGGGCGATAGCAGTTATTATGCCGAAAATCCCGAAGAACACATGTTTATGCATCCCGAAAAACCATCCTACCAGGTGCTTATGGATGCCCGTGACCGGTTTGTCAGGAGACACCCCGACATGCGTTTTATCGGAGCTCATCTTGGAAGCCTGGAATGGAGTGTGGACGAATTGGCCAAGGAGCTTGATGAGTTCCCCAATATGGCTGTTGATTTAGCGGCAAGATTAATACATCTTCAATATCAATCGATTACCAAT
Source organism: uncultured Bacteroidia bacterium (assembly GCA_903923905.1). Taxonomy (GTDB): domain Bacteria; phylum Bacteroidota; class Bacteroidia; order Bacteroidales; family Prolixibacteraceae; genus JAAFHB01. The sequence goes on along the minus strand of CAIXZH010000060.1, from coordinate 41,494 downwards.
TACGTTAAGGTCAGGGATTTTATGATCAACTATCAGGATCGGCTGATCTATGGGACAGATGAGGAGTTCTTTCAACAGGATAATCCGCAGGATTTAAAGAAGAATATACACAAAACCTGGCTTGACCAGTGGACTTACCTGGTTACGGATGAAACGATGAAAAACAATGAGATTAAAGGTAAATTTAAAGGGTTGAAGCTGCCAAAAGCTGTCATAGACAAAATTTACAGAACCAATGCCTTGAAATGGTATAAGCCTGATTATAAGGACTAATTAATAATCTCATAGTTAAAAATTCAAAGGGAAATTTGTGGGAGATAACAAAATAAATTTTCTTTATTATGATCTCGAAAAGGGTTTTCCTGGCTCTGCCTCTCCAACCGGTTGAGCCGGCGGCAGAAATTATGATCCGGTTGCAGAAAAGACTTTCCAATTACCGGATTAAATGGGTCAGCAGCGCAAACTTTCACCTGACACTCTACTTTTTTGGGGAGATCCCAGTACCCCGGATCGCCTCACTATGCGAACTTTTACCGGTTGCCATAAAAAGTCAGGCTCCAATTAAGTTTTCATTGACCGGGCCTGGAATCTTTAGGAAAGGGAAAGAACCACAGGTTTTATGGCTTGGTATTGAGGATTTTGGTCCAATGTCTGAATTGAAACAAACCATAGATCAGTCAGCTTCGGCATTAGGTTTCTTAACTGAAGATAAAGTCTTCCGTCCCCACCTGACCATGGGACGATTCATGCCGCGTCAGGAGGTCGGTTCAGGTTTGGATTTACTATTAAATGAGGAGAAACTTTCAGCGCCGATAGCTTATACTGTCTCCAAACTGATCCTTTTCGAAAGTAAGCTTTCACCCGCAGGACCGAGCTATTTTCCGCTTGAAGTTTTTCCATTAATATCTTAAGTTTGGATTTTCAAACTATAAAGACAGACAAATGATTTTATATCCCGGTTTCACTGAACAGCATAAATTAAATAATTCATCTGAGTTTTAAATTTCCTTTAGTCCGATTTACAGATTAGTTTAATGATTTTGCTAACTTTGACAGTAGTTACATCATCGCATTACAAATCAATAATTTATCTTAACAATCAATTTATGAGAAGGTTAATTTTTGTTGTTCTTTCCGGGCTAATGTTTTTGAGTTCATTTGGAGTCGTGGCACAATCGAATTATAAAATTGCGCGAAAGATTGCTGTAGGGGGAGATGGGGGCTGGGATTATATTACGGTTGATGGTGCCTCATCACGGATTTATGCCTCACACGCAACTACAGCTGTTGTGGTAGATATCAAAACGGGTAAAGTGATCGGATCGATTCCCGATACCAAAGGGATTCATGGTATTGCATTGGCTCCGGAAATTAACCGTGGTTATACCAGCAACGGACGTGACTCTTCGGTTACTGTTTTTGACCTGACTACCTTAAAACCCATTGAGAAAATTAAGGTTACAGGAGCCAATCCGGACTGCATCCTGTATGATAACTTTTCCAGGAAAATCTATACTTTCAATGGCCGCAGTTCAAGTGCATCGGTTATCGACTCGAGGAATAACAAGGTCGTCGCCACTATTCCGTTAAGCGGAAAGCCTGAATTTGCCGCTTCTGACGGCAATGGGAAGATTTATGTAAATATTGAAGACAAAAGCACGATCACGGTGATTGATGCCAAAGATTATAAGGTGATTCAAAACTGGTCAATTGCCCCCGGAGAAGAGCCCAGCGGATTGGCACTTGACAACACAACCCACCGTTTATTCAGTGTTTGCAGTAATAAACTGATGGTTGTCACAGATGCTCTGACAGGTAAGATTGTCACTACGGTGCCCATTGGTGACCGATGTGATGGCGTCACTTTTGACCCAGGGGAGAAAATTGCTTACAGTTCGAACGGGGATGGTACGATTACAGTAGTCCGGGAGGTTGATGCCAATACCTTCAAGGTTCTTGAGAATGCCAAGACCCAGCCGGGTGCCCGGACTATTGCCGTGGATAAGGTGACTCACCACCTTTACCTGCCAACGGCAGAATTTGGGGCACCTGTTCCCGGAGAACGTCGTCCGCCTATCAAACCAAACTCATTCGTGATTCTTGATGTGGAACCAATCAAATAAGGAACTCCATCGGAGAAATGTTTGGCTGTAAAAAATGCCCCGGTTGCACACCATGTGGCCGGGGCATTTCTTTTAATGCCCAATCAATACAGATACGGAATTATCCGGTATTTTACTTTTTGGGTATAAATCTTCCATAAATTGCCATACCTGGTGGAACAGCGCTTGTCATCATCCATCTGGCGCGGAATTAATAGCAAAATATAATACAAAGGGTAAAGCCACCCCCATAAACTTCCCGGATAACCAATACTAAGAGTAATCGCCAATCCCATTAAAATTTCACCCAAATAATTAAGGTGTCTGCTGAAGCCCCAAAAGCCATTAACCAATAAGGTCAAATTTCCCTCCGAAATGATTTGAGGCTTAATCCCGAAAAATGGTTTCGCCGGTTGAGTCTTAAAAAAATATTTTTGCATGTTTGCACCCCTGGAGAGAATCCAGCCCAATAGGAATGTCAGGACAAAACAAAAAAGTAACCAGGTTGGCACATGTGAGTTTTGTAAATCAATGCCTGACCATAAGGCAATTAAATAAAAATATGGGTAAAATGTCAGGCAACCCCATCCCAATTTTAACCCAACCCGTTCTGCGAAAAAATCGTAGGTATACAGGTGCACTTTTTCGAAGATTAGGTAGTCCCAGATAAAAAAAGTTAACATAGACCCGCAGAGTAAAACACCTGGAGCTATTTCCCCGTATACCAAATAGTAATGGGCTACAAAACTCAGCACATTTAATTGAAGCATAACTGCTCCAATTAAATACAACCATATTTTGGCATCAATTTGCCTTTTGCCAGAGGGTGGATTTTCCAGTCTTCCAAAAAAAAGATCGGCAATCCATGGCTTCCCGGTTGAAGTGTATGGAATAACAATGGCGAACGAAAATATCAATCCCAATGTGGATGCGCCTGCCAGACTATACCACCTTATCCTGTAAAGCCAGTCATAAGATACCCAACCCAGAAAACCCAGCAAAAACCAAAGCCCGATGGAAATAATTAATACAGGAATTCCATTTAACCGGTATTTAAGTAATTCTCCGGTTTGGGAATCCCTTACATATCCGGTTACGCGACGTCCGGGCAGAAAGAGATGCAGCAAAGTAATTCCTGCATATATGATCCAGGGAGTGAAGAAACCTGTCAGGTTAGTCATCATGATAAATCTTTTGTGTTGTGGTCCATTATTGAAATGGCTAATTTCCTGGGAAATAGTCGACCCATAAAAAATCGGGCCATTTTATTCGTAAATCCGGGAATTACTGTCGGCCCTTTCCCAAGGGCATTTAATGTTTTCTCCGCAACCTCGTTGGCATTTAATGTACCGGGTGCATCTTTTGTATTTTGTGCGTTTTTATATCCGGGGGTAGTTATTGCACCGGCGCAACACGCCATCACATCGATCCCATATTTTTTTAATTCACTCCAGATTCCTTCCGCAAAAATTGCGTTAAATGCTTTTGAAGCGGCATACGTTGCAATTTTAGGGCTACCCTGATTGCCAGCCAGCGAAGACATCAAAATAATGCCACCTTTCTTTTTTCCAATCAGTTGTGTTGAAACCAGTTTGGAAAGCAGTAAGGGCGTCTTGATATTAACATCAACTATCCTGGTTAGGTTTTCTTCTGAGATATTTTCGAAATAGCCAATGGGTGCATAAGCGGCATTATACACCAACAGGCCAATATCTGTCTCTGGCCTGGATAGGAATTGTTTAGTTTGTTCGAAATCAGCCAGGTCAATTGAGTAAACTATGATTTCAATTGGATACTTGTTTCTGAGATTGACTGATAATGCTTCCAGTTTTTCCAACCTCCGGGCAATTAATATTAAATTTAATCCGCGTCTGGCCAATACTTCGGCAAAAGCTGCACCTAATCCTTCAGAAGCCCCGGCCACTATTGCCCAGGGTCCATATTTAGATTTGAAATCATCCATTGGCCATCAGTTAGTCAGGCAAATTTAGAGTTTTTTTTGATGTCGCTAATTTTGATCCACTTTATGTTTATTCTTTTAAATATTTTGTAATAATAATAACTTTGCATTGAATATCTTATAGGTTACAGGATTCTCATCAGGCATAAAAAAATCATTCATGACTCACGCAGATCTTAATGTGGAAACGCTTGGTATTTCGCAGATAAAGTCTCCATTAAATCTCACACTATTTCCTCAAGGCTCATCTTTTGGGTTCATTGAGAAGCACGACAGGGTATTATTCGATGCTTCTCTTGAAAATTATAAGCGCTGCCGGAAAGCCGGAGAAACTCCAATCTCATTTGAAAAAGCGGGGCCTCATAAGCATCTTTATTTTGATCCTTCAAAAACGAAAGCCGCAATCGTAACCTGTGGCGGATTATGTCCCGGTTTAAACAACGTGATTCGAAGTATTGTAAATGAGCTTCATTACCGGTATCAGGTTACCAGTATTATTGGAATTCAATATGGTTATGAAGGTTTTATCGATAAGTATCATCATCCCGTAATCGATCTTACTCCGGAAAGGGTTGATAATATCCATCTGGTGGGCGGAACTATCCTGGGTTCTTCGCGGGGGGCACAGGATGTAGTCCGGATTGTAGATAAGCTTGTCGAATTGAACGTGAATATATTATTTTGTATCGGAGGCGATGGAACCTTGCACGGTGCACATGCTATTTATGAAGAAATATTGCGCCGTAACTTAAAGATTTCGGTTTCAGGTATACCCAAGACGATTGATAATGATATTAACCTGATTGATAAATCGTTTGGATTTGAAACGGCTTTTACCATTGCCCACGATATCATTCGGTATGCCCATAATGAGGCAGTTGGAGCCTACAATGGGATAGCAGTGTTAAAGCTTATGGGGCGCGATTCCGGGTTTATAGCTGCTTATGCTGCCCTTTCAATACAACTGGCAAATTTTGTGCTGGTGCCGGAAATGACATTCGATTTAGAGGGTTCGAAAGGGTTTTTAAAGGTTCTGCGAGACCGGCTTGAAAGCAGGCATCATGCACTGATCGTAGTTGCCGAAGGAGCCGGGCAGTATTTTTTTGAGGATGATGTTGTAGAAAAGGATGCCTCAGGAAATATAAAAAATAAAGACATTGGCCTTTTTTTAAAAGATAAAATATCAGAGGAATTCAACTCAGCAGATTTCCCGTTTTCAATTAAATACATTGATCCAAGCTATATTATTCGCAGTGCACCAGCCAATGCCAACGATAGTAAGTTTTGTAACCTTCTGGCTCAGAATGCAGTTCATGCCACCATGGCAGGTAAGACTGATTTTGTAATCGGACATTGGAATAATGTTTTCACGTTATTGCCGATACCTGCCTCCGTCTCAAAACGGAGTAAAATTGATATGGAAAGCGAATTGTGGTGGAATGTTCTGGAAACTACAGGACAACCGGCTTCAATGAAAAATTAAGGGGGATTCAACCAAATGGAAGTGCAAAAAAAAGAGGTCAAAAGCAGGAGTAAATAGTTACGGCAATAAATCGTTCTTGTTGCTTATTTGATTAAAAACCAACGGATAAGATTCAAATAAATAATCCACTGACATCTATGAAATACCGATATAAACTTTTTCCCGGTTCATTGATTCTATGGTTTGTTTTCCTCTCCGGCTCATTATTTGCAACGGGGACTAAAAGGGCTTTAATCATAGGAATCGATATTTACCTCCCCGGGAATGTTTCTGAGATTAAATCTGCAAGGACTTCATGGATTAATCTTGACGGCTGCGTAAACGATGCAATGTCAATCAAGACTTTGCTGGAATCTAAATATGGGTTCGAAGATGGTCAAATAATCTTCCTCTCCAACGAAAAAGCGACCAGGCAAGGTATTACAGACGGTTTAAAACGACTGATTGAGACTTCTCAAAAGGGGGATATTGTGGTTGTCTATTTTGCCGGACATGGTTCGCAGATCAGGAATACGGCCAGCAGTGAAGCAGATCAAAAAGATGAAACCATTATCCCTTCAGATGGTTACCTTGGGGCAGCCGATATCCGGGACAAAGAAATTAATGAGCTGTTTTACCAGCTATCAGTAAAAGGGGTCATCCTGACGGCAATCTTTGATAGTTGTCATAGTGGTTCGATCAGCAGGGGGCTGGCTGATCATGAACCGAAATCCAGGTATTTAGCGCCTGTTCCCAATGCTCTGGTGAATGATCCTGCCATACCCCATGACCTGGCAGCTAAAAATGTGTTGATCATTTCGGCTGCCCAGGATGATGAATCGGCAAAAGAACAGATTGATGAGCAGGGAAATCCTCATGGAGCTTTCACCTATGCGTTGATCCGGGCATTAATGACGTTACCTGCCAATGCCCCTGCTATCAAAATAATTGAAAGTACCCGTGCAGTTATCAAGTATAACGGTAAATCTCAGGAGCCCGTTTTTGAAGGGAATGAAAACAGGAAGAATTCCACATTTACCGGAGTACCACGTGAATCAGTTCCAAATATCCTAACTGTGGCTATCCTTAACAATGAAGGTCAGGACGATATAACCATTCAGGGAGGGTATATTTTAGGCCTTAGATCCGAAAGTAAACTAATGAAAGTTTATAATGGGGATACGCTTTTAATTCAGGTTACCCGTGTAAACGGAGCTAACAGCTCATCGGCAAAAATAGTAAGAGGGGATTTCAACCAGATAAAACCAGGAGACATGTTTCAGGTAACCGAATGGGCACTTGAAACTCAAAATACCCTCAAAGTTTATATTCCGTCGTCAGCAGCTAATTACAATGCGTTGCGTGCCCTTGCGAAAACACTTTACAATGGGTTAAAGTCAAATAATCAGATAAAACTCATCGCTGATCCAACCAGCCTTGATAGTATCCCTACTGTTTTTTTTAATGGCAAAAGCTGGCTGTTGAGTAAAACTGGCGGTGAACTTGTACCCTTAAATGAACCGTTATCCGGTTCTTCTATCCGTGGTGCTCTGCCATCGGGGAGCAAGGTCTATCTATCGCTTCCTGCTTTTAAAAATCTGGGTTTTGCCCTGAATAATCTGTATAAATGTAATTTAGCTGTTTCTGTGACTCAGAATTCAGCGGAAGCCGATTATGTGTTAAGTGGAAGGTTGAACAATAATGAGATCGAATATGCTTTTATATCTGCTACCCATTCGGCCGTTAACAGCTCAACGGTACTGCCGGTAAGAACAGATTTTGTTCATCTGAGTGAAGACCCTGCTATATTGGGAAAAGCTGGTGATACGCTTACAGAGTATTCCAGTCGTATTGCACGAATAAAGGGCTGGCTAACCCTTGCCTCACCTCCTGACGATGGTTCATTCCCTTATTACCTGGCTTTGCGAAACGCAGCTACCGGGAAAGTCGTATCATCCGGCACTATTAAGGAAGAAGAAATCTATGGGCTTGTCCTGGTTAAGGACCCCGTAAATGCAAAAAACTGGGACAGATCCAGACGATTTATTTATGTTTCGTCTTTCGACAGCAGGGGTAAAAGTTCCCTGATGTTCCCTATATCCAACGTAGAAAACCACTATCCGTTGGGTGATGAATTGCCCGACACCATCAATCTGGGGAGGAGGCAATTATTCCAGGTTACGCCACCTTACGGTTATGATCATTATATCCTGCTGGCCCTGGATGAGCAGATCCCAAATGTGGAAATATTCAATTCAGAGGCCGTAAATACACGTGGTTATACCTCTTCATTACTAAATTATCTGGTTGCCGGCAGGGTAAAATCACGTGGAAACGAGATGTTTATTTCACCCTCATCATGGAAAAAACAGGTAATAACTATAAGAAGCAGGAGTAAATAATTCCTATTTAGTTTTCGCACTACCTTTGTTAAAGGTGGCTCCAGCCTGTTTGATAATTTCTGTTGAGTTATCAAACAACATCGTCTGAACAAAATTTGGCCGTGAGGATTCATTTACTTTTACCACAATGTTATACATTCCCTGCCCGTAACAAGGTTTGATCTGCCGTTTCGAATCATAGTAATAACCGAAGGAGCGGGGAACGAGGAATGACCGTCCCCGGATGGTATCCTTTTTTACATTGGCATAAAATTTATCATAGGCAGGATCCATTTTGTCCAGTGGTATCTTGCGGAGGGTAAGATAGAATTTCCCGACCGGGACATCATTATAGATACCTCCTTCACGGGTGACGTAGGATGAGGTAATATTGATCTCAAAATCCATATTTAAAGTGGGGTATTTGGATGTTTTAAACCACGACAGCGGCTGATATAACCTCTTTGCCATGATCTTGGCCTTGGCGTAATTTATTTTCAGCTCATCGAGTTTCAGTTTAAACGAGGAATTGTTGATGATTTCATAGGCATTATTTTCATCTACCTTGAATTTTGCATATACCGCGGTATCTGTCTTCCCGGTGTTGTCTTTAGCACGCCTCAGAAAAGTAAAGCCGGTAAACTGCATCCCGGTTGGATCGAAGGCACTGCTTTCGGAGACCTGGTCATAAAAATAACATTGACCTATCGAATTCTGATAACTGGCTGAATATTTCTTTTTTTCCTTATCTACCAGGGAAATAACCCCGTTTACTGCTGCAGAAGCAACCTGACCTACTATATCCATCATCCCTCTGCTTTTAGACGCTGACGCAAGTTCAGGGGTATTCTGGGGCTGCAGGGTTGCATACTTTATCAGGTTTGCATCTTCTTTGATTTTAATTGTCACCGATTCACCGTCTATTTTAGAGGAATACTTGTTGGCGGTACAACCCGAAAACAGGATTGCCAATCCAACCGCCTGGAGGGTTAAACGGAATCCGGCAATGACCCGATATTGACTTGATTTTTTCATATTTCTGATTTTTTTGGAATGAAAAAGCCTTATCTGAAACCTTTTTTAGCAATGGTTTAATTCTATTTTTTAAAGTAAAAATCGCCTGTTAATTGTGACCATTCCTGCGGACTTTGTCCACCGTTGCTCCTTTTTTGAACCTGAACCCGCGTTTTTTTGAATACACTTTCAATAGGTTGAGGAATAGTCATTTGTTTAACTAATTCCTCAGTAAAAAGTCCATTCTTCCCGGTTCCGTCTGATGCAGTCGAACCTTCAGCAGTGGCAAACGAAATTATGGTTCCGCTTGTTGGATTTATTATCTTAAACCCGCGTTCCCCGCCCCTTGCCCAGCTTCTAAAAGGGTTGCTTCTGCAAGCATCTAATATCACAATATTTACATTATTGGGATAATTTTCAAATTCCTCAACGACAAAATTTACGGGAATTGCCTCAAATTTGCAATCGCTTTTCTCTGTTAATTTTGCGTCAGTCGGTATCAGATAGTTTGTACCCTCAACTTGTAATCCATGGCCTGCAAAATAAAACAAAGCAACATTGCAATCGGGCAGCTTTCTGCTGAAATCTCTAACCGCTTCCTCCATTTTCTGCTTTGTTGCATCAATTCGTGTTATTACTTCAAAACCAAGATTTTGTAATGTTGCAGACATTAAATTAGCATCATTTGACGAATTTTTCAAGGTTTGACCGCCGCCATAATTTGAGTTGCCGATAACCAATGCCAGTCTTTTTTCATTGGGATTGATAGGATTTTCATTGATCAACGCATCGTTATTTATTGCTTCCGGTTGCCTGGTCACCTCAAAAGAGTAATTTACTGTGTTATTCCTGGTATCAGTAGCTTTTACCGTAATTGAATTTTCACCAACGGCAAGTTTGACATTTTGTTGAAAATCTCCGTTTGCGTTTAAATTTGCGTCTGTTCCGTTTATCGTCACCTCATAAATTCCATTCTTTCCTGAAGCTTTACCTTTAACAACCATTTGTTTATTTGTCGCAGTTATTTTTTGACCGCTGCTGACAGCAGGTTCGTAAATGATAATTTCAGGTGTGGTATTATCGGTAATCAACTCTTGGATATCGAGGTAAGAAACTTTTAAATAGTCAGCTTCAATAGTTAAACTTCCTCCGCAGTAATATCCAACCTCATCTCCGTAAAATGATTCGAAAGGAACAGAAGAGATGAAATGTTCATTTATAAAATAGTAATATTTATCACTTACCTTTCTTATTGTCAGCTTATTCCAATCCGATTTATTGATAAAAGTGGAAGAGGACCAATCTTTATAACTGATAAAATTACTTCCGGGAGCATCTTTTTTTTGTATTTTAAAAAGGCCATGAGCATCAATAAAAAAGAAATACCCCTGTGAATTTGCACTTTGATAACCCCAAATTAAGGCAAAGGCCTTTAATATTGAGCCTCCGCTGTATTTTATTCGTGTTTCTATCTCCCAGTTTTTATTTTGATTAAAACCTTGGATTGGCACGCATTGCAGACCCATCTTATTTTTATCCGGGACATTTATTTGAAGGTATCCGCTTTTTATTTTATAATTGGCTGAATTATCTGCGGTATTGGATGCAGTCCATTTACTGTTGTTATTGTTAAAATCCTCAGAAACAATGCTTTTCTTTAAATTCTCAGGATAATCATTGTAATTTGATTGCGAAAAAGATACAATCGATGTAACAAAAAAAAGTATTGTTATCAATAGTCCCTTTTTCATATAGGTTTAATTTTAATCAGATATACTCCTCTTTATCAGAGCACTAATTTACAAAAATATGTTCTCATTTCTATAAATATTTCTGTTAAAAATACTTTGCAAATCAAGACCGGTTATATCCGAATATCAAAGAGGAGTTGTCTCAGTGTTGACAGGATGTGATGGCATAGTAATCTAAGGTTAATAAAAAAAGACCAGGATCGTTCCGACGCATAAGATTGCCGCAATATATTGTAATCCTCATAAATCTAATTATTTAAGACGTAAAAAGTCGATTTGCATTATTTTGACAGGTTATCTTTTATCATCTTGTGCTACGTTTCGGATAACTACCTCCCTGGAGCGGAGAAAGAATTAAATGCAATTGGCCTCAATGATGAGCTTTACATCATCAATGACGGATTCACATTTTTTAGTGCAGGTCTTCTCACTTGAGTGGCATATTTAGTAAAGTTGTCTTGTTTAAATCAAAACCTAATAAAATTAGATGTATATTTGGTAGTCTGCGCCATACTGTTTAAATGTTGAATTAACTAATTGGGGAAAGGTTTTAGTCATGAATAAGAAATCGACTATTATGCTGCTTCTCTCCGGTCTTTTCCTGACATTTGAAGCCTATTGTCAGAAGCCTGTCATTGAATTAAAACTTTTTGAATACACCTGGAGTATCGATGCTGAGAATCGGGGTCTTATCATTTTGGGTGATTCGGCAAAACTTCACATCAGGAATAGTTTTGCCAAAGTGTTCAAAGCCCGTTGGAACATGAATTTGCCTGATGTTTCATTGACGGCAAAGCCGCTCCCTGGTTTTACCGAAAGGCCCAGGTTCCACACGTATTTAAAAGAAAAAGAGCCAGGCAAGTGGTATCTGTTTTTACAGATATATGAAAATGTAGAAGCTCCGGGTTCTTCCTTTAAAGATGACGCTGTTTCCACATCAATTGACCTTAAGTGTTATATGGTCTGCAGCGATAATGATTCAGTGATTATGGATAAATCTTTGAAGGTTAATATTCACAAAGATCCAATTCCCATAAACCAGGTGCCGCTCAGAAGGCTTATTGGTTACCCCCGATCGTTTGTGAAAGGATTTGATAGCATTGCCACCTGGCTTTTCCAGCCGGAACCTTTGAGACAAAAATCATTGAACCTTAAACCTGTCTCTATATTTCAGAATCCTTATCCTGGAAATAAGCCAATAAGTAAGTTGTTATTTAATTATGATATTTTCGGTTTTCATCAACTCACTCCACCTGAATTTACAATTCGGTATTCCGAAGCCAATATCAAAAAGACAGGTATCATAAGGAACATCGGAGGACGTTTTATGAGTAAGTTGTTTGTATCACTTACAGGGTTGAACGGTTCAAAGACTAAGTCATTTAAGTATACTGCTGACTATGCTTATAAAGATATGGACAGTACATATCATTGTTTTATCGGATATTTGGAAGACGAAAGTGCCAGTCTTGATAAGGTAAGTAACTGGAATGGAACCCATGGTCTATCGTCAGGCGATTATGTTTTTTCCGCCCGATATACTGATTCACATTTTCTGAATAGTGTGATATTAGGTACAGATACCGTAGCTAAATTCAGTATAAATAATAAACCAGTTAACTTTTATGACCAAATGTGGGACGGAAGAGACAGCACGACAATTATTGCCTTGCCCCCTGAATGGAATAATAAAATACCTGAAAATGACATTGTCATTACCGGCAAAATCGGTGCCAGTACTTTTAGTATGAAAACAATGAAAGGGATGCTGTTTAAAGCGTTTTATATCAACATTGAATTAGTGTCTGTTTTCGAAGGTAAAGATCAGCCTGTCAGTGCTTTGATTTTCCATCCATTGACATTAAGGCAATTAAAATTATTTACACTGCTTTCTGCATTACCCTATTCCTATTTAAATTGCAGTCCTCCATGATTGGAGCCTTTATAGGAATTGCCCGGATTGCCCCTTTAAAATGATTAGATCAGCCAAGAGGTCCAAAACCCAGAATAGGCCAGGATTGCCTCTCCTATTTCTTGCTTTTTAGTATAATACCTAAAGCAAGGAAAGACCACAATAACATTTGCCAGACAACCATACTCCAACCTCCATATTTCCAACATTGCAAACCTACAAACGTTCCCACAGCTCCACCTATAAAGTAGGAGGTCATATATACCGTATTGATGCGACTGTGTGAGCTTTGATCTAATGTATAAATCATTGAAACATTGGTTACTTGCATGGCCTGAACTCCAATGTCAAGAATTATAACAGCTATGACAAGAATTACAACGGAATTTGGCATGAATTTCATAAGAATCAAGCTAAGTATAATCATCCATGCTGCCATAAGCAATGACCGTCTGGAATTCCCTTTATCGGCTAATTTGCCGATATACGGAGCCATCAATGCCCCTGCAATCGCTACTAGTCCAAATAATCCGATAATATCTGAATGGAAATAAAAGGGGGGACCACTGAGATGAAAGGTTAATGTGGTCCAGAAAGAACAAAACACGCCAAAAAGCAGAGCTCCTGTAAGCGAAGCTTCTCTCAATAATGAGAATCGTTTTATTTGGATTAATACAGATTGCAGTAACAGAAAATAATGTCCTTTAAATTCGTTCTTTACATTGGGTAGGCTGGCTAGGAGCAATAAGGTAATTGCCAATATCAGTACGGCAGAAAACCCATAAACATAGCGCCAGTTCAACCATTGGGCAATAAAGCCACTTAATACCCTGGCAGCCAGGATGCCAATCAATATGCCTGTAAAAATCGTTCCAACTGTTTTCCCTCTATTAACCGTATCCAAACTTGCAGCCATCGGCAAAATAACTTGTACTGATACAGATAAAAGCCCAATTAGAAGACTTAAGATCCAAACCTGATAAATATCTGTAGTCAATGTCATCAGCACAAGCGTGACGAATAACAATGATGATAAGCTTAGAATTAAGGTTCTCTTGTTGATTTTATCGCCTAGCGGAATAATAAAAAACAGGCCCACTCCATAACCTATTTGTGAAAGCAGAGAGATGGTTCCTGCTCTGCTTTCGGTTACATTAAATGTTGAGGAAATATCCTTAAGTATGGGCTGATTGTAATAAATATTGGCCACTGATGCTCCCGCGGCAATCGCCATAAGAATTATCTGGAATTTTGACAGTGTTCTGGTTTTCTGCATTTTTAGTCTTTGTCAGCAAGATTGCCAACTCCCATTTATTGCATTATATTAAAATAATTTATCTGACAATATGATATCATGTTATATAAGTGGAAGATGTATTCCATTGACGTAAATATAAACAAAAAGGCTAAAATCTTACGATTCCAGCCTTTTGGCTCCCCTTTCATTCGAAAGTTGCAACAGGTTTATATATTTGCAGCTAGTTTAATCATCTGTATTATTTGCTTATAGGTTATTATTGTTTCAGGTCGGTTCATCCATTTTCCTGAAATTTGTGGTTATTTACTCCGAATTTTTTAATACTTTTGCTATATGAATCTGATTGAGAGCAATATTGACAATGTTCGTACTTTGTGCCAGTTACATAAAGTGCAAAGGCTATTCGTTTTTGGATCTGTTTTGTCAGACAGATTTCAAAAGGATAGTGATATTGACTTAATTGTTGATTTTCAGGGTGTAGAATTGTATGATTATGCAGACAACTATTTTGATTTTAAAGCGTCTTTGGAAAATCTGTTTAAGCGGGAAGTAGACCTTCTGGAAGATAAAGCGATAAAAAATCCATATCTAAGAAAATCAATCGATTCAAGTAAACAACTTGTTTATGGATCCTGAAATTAAAACCTGGCTTTTTGATGTATTGCAATCCATCGCTGAGATTGAAAGCTATTTTGAAGGAAGACCTAAAAGGTTTGATGTTCGAAGGATAATCACAATATTTAGTTTCCCACTTTTTGAACTACCGAGAATTTGTCGGTAGTTGCTTTCCTAATTGGACTATTGCTTTAATTGATCCCATAACTGCAAATTTCGAGATAGTCTAGAAAGAAAAAACGCCTGGAATCATTGATTTCAAGCGTTTTCGTGAACTTTACCGATCACTTTGGCTCCTCTAATAGCCCAAAGTTGCAACCCTTGGAAATCTTTAATTTGATATTAATGATAAGATATTTAGCGGATTAAGGTAGTAATATTTGTTTTTGCCGAATAAAAGTTAAAGAGTCAAAGAACACTCTGGTTTTAGGTAGTCCGGAGTAGGCGGATTGAATATGATTTAAATTACCAAGTTCAATAAGTTGGACATTTCCTCCCAATCGTTTCATATGTTGATAAGTCGCTATCGCGTCTTGAGGTGAAACATCTTTATCACTAGCCCCAAAATAAATTCTATATATTGATCTTGGTTTCCAGTCGAAAGTTTGGTTTTCACTTAATTTTTCTGTAAACCAGTCATTTTGACCTGATTTTAAATCATTAAGTATTTCTTTTGTGTAAAAATCGAGGGCTTTTTTCGGGAGTCTTACGGAATCAGGCATAAGTAACCACCACCTGCAAAAATTGCGGATATGGCTAAACCTTCATCCTGAGAAGGCCGGGAGGGTGCATTTAATCTGTTATTATTAGTTCCATGCAAGTAAGCTACAATACCTTTTATCTTTTTGTTTCTTGGTATCGCGAGCAACCCTGAGACCAATATCCTCTTTCCTCCCTCATCTGCCGTAAAATAGGAAACCTTATACAATTCTATACCACTTGAAATGTTGATTTTATCCGGAGTCTTTATTTTTTTGACGAAGAACTTTACAAGAGGTTTCGGATAAATACCTTTTGGTTCAAAATTTATTGTTTTTAAATCAACAGATGATTGGTTCACCTTGCTGATATTTATTCTTGGACTGCAGCTGCTGAGAATAAACGTAAAAAAAATCAGTATTAAGGCTTTGGTAGTCATATATATTTTGTTGTGAAGGATATATTTCGATGAGGATAATAGCCTCAAAATGAAATTTTGTCTAAAATTCCATTGTACTCCTTTCTTTCATCATCATTCGAATAAAATGACGGTAAAAGATTCTATTTGTTGCAAACTGTCTAACAAATTTAAGATAAAAAAAGGTGTGTTGTAACCTGTGAGTTCACGACACCGATTAACGTGCTCATCAATGCCAGCAAGGTTTGTAGAGGGACTAAAAACAAAAAGGAGGTCGAAAATGACCTCCTTTTTTGTATGGCTCCCCTTTCATTCGAAAGTTGCAACAAGATTATCTCAATTAGTTCCAATAAGATTTTGTTAATATGAAGGATTTGATTGAATAATTATTGGTGTAAATTTCAAATGTAGTGAAAGCATAAATCAAATGTATTTCTATAGTTTGTTAATTGTTTGATAATTGCTATATTTGTAATATCCTGTTTAGTAATAACATTTAGGGCTAAAAGTTAAAATGTGAAATTGCGTTCGTTAATTCATTAAAGTTAATATTTCAAATGTCAGAGGCCAGATTTGTACATTATGATTTAAAGTTAGTAGAACCGTCATTTAGTTCTTCACTGACTGATTTAATCATTGAATTAGATTATTTACGTAAGAAACCACTTGGTGGTTCAACACACCCAAAAGTGTTCTTTCAACTGAAACACATTTTTCATACGTTGGAAAGTATTGGATCGGCCAGAATTGAAGGGAATAATACAACCATTGCAGAATATATTGAAACTAAGCTAGAAAAGTCTGAAAATGTCCCTTCTGGGATTAAAGAAATTCAAAACATTGAGAATGCGATGTCATTTATTGAGGAAAATGTGAAGGATTATCCCATTAATAGAGCTTTTATTAGTGAAATGCACAAAATGGTTGTTGACGGATTGTTGCCACCACCCAATGGTGAAGGAGACCATACTCCAGGAGAATATCGAAAGATTAATCTAAAAATTAATAAATCAAATCATCAACCTCCTGATTTATTAATGATTGAAGATTATATGAATGAGCTATTTGACTTTATTCAAAGGGATGATAGTACAAAGTATGACCTGCTTAAAGCGGCTATTGCTCATCATCGCTTTGTTTGGGCACATCCTTTTGGTAATGGTAATGGAAGAGTTGTTCGCTTGTTAACTTATGCGATGCTCGTCAAAACAGGATTTAATATTAATGTTGGAAGGATAATAAATCCGACAGTCGTATTCTGTAGTAATAGAAACGACTATTACAATCATCTGTCAGAAGCCGACACTGGAACTGATGCAGGAATATTGAGTTGGTCAGAATATGTACTAAAAGGGTTGAAAGAAGAAATTGAAAAGATTGATAAGCTAACAGATTATGATTTTCTGAAAAAAGAGATATTGCTACCTACAATTAGTTATTCTTTAGATAGAAAATACATTACGGATATAGAAGCTAAGATTTTGAAAAGGGTTTCAGAAAAACAAGTTGTTCAAGCGTCGGATATTAAAGAATTTTTTATTGGCAAAGCTGATGCTGACGTTTCAAGACAAATAAGGAGACTTATTGATAGAAATATGCTTGTTTCCGAGAAGGAAGGATCAAGAAAGTATGTTATTCGATTTGATAACAGTTTTCTTCTTCGAGGTTTCATTAAATCGATAGGAGAAAAAGGTTTTCTTCCCATGAGGGATCTGACCTAATCGTCAATTTTCTTTGAAGCCGCTATCAATTGATCCGCAAATACCGTGAATTTCGAGATAGTCTAAAAAGAAAAAACGCCTGAAATCATTGATATCAAGCGTTTTCGTGAATTTTACTAGTCACTTTAGCTCCTCAGGTAGGACTTGAACCTACGACCTACGGATTAACAGTCCGCCGCTCTAACCAACTGAGCTACTAAGGAATACTATTTATCTTGCTTTTGTACTTATTTTCCGAAAGCGTTGCAAAAGTAGTAAGTTTTTCAGAAATCTAAAATATATTTGCAAAATTATCAGAAAAAAATCGACAGAATGGATAATTTAAGAATACTTGGGATTGGGAATGCCTTGGTTGATATCATGGTGCTGGCTGAGGATGACCTATTGATCAGTAACTTAAGTTTGCCCAAGGGTGGGATGACCCTTATTGACGGGGAACTTTCATCCCTGATTCAAAAAGAGATTTCACATCTCAATATTAAAATAACAACAGGTGGTTCAGTAGCAAATGCTATTAATGGGATCGCCGCGCTGGGTGCGGCATGTGGATATATCGGTTCAATAGGTCAGGATGCCCTGGGTATCCTTTTCAAAAATGAGATGCTCAAACGGGGAATAGGTGTTGTTCTTAAGGAACTTGAACTTCCCACCGGTAATGCAGTTGGGTTTGTGAGCCCCGATGGCGAGCGGACATTTGCCACCTATCTGGGTGCTGCTGTCGAAATGGGTCCGGATGATATCACACCTGACCTTTTTTCGGGCTACAATCTCTTCTTTATTGAAGGTTATCTGGTATTTAATAATTCCTTAATCATGGCTGCCGCCTCAGCTGCAAAATCTGCAGGATTGGCTATTGCACTTGATCTCTCCAGCTTTAATGTGGTGGAAGCGAATATGGAAATTCTGAATGAATTGGTAGATAACTATATAGATATTGTCTTTGCGAATGAAGAGGAGGCAAAATCGTTTACTGGTTTGGCGCCCAAAGCTGCCCTTGAAAATCTGGCGAGCAGATGCGATATTGCCGTTGTTAAGGTAGGAAAGGAGGGTGCTTTTGTTCAGCAGGGAACTCAAAAATGGCATATCCCCGCTAGCGGAGGGAAAGTTATGGATACAACTGGGGCAGGAGATTATTTTGCTGCCGGATTCCTTGCAGGTATGGCAGTTGGTCATAATCTTGAAAAATGCGGAAAAATTGGTGCTTTATTAGCCGGCGAAGTGATCCAGGTAGTGGGAGCTGAGCTGGAAGAGAGCCATTGGGAATTTATCAGAAACCAGGTTGACTTAATTTAGTTAAACCTTTGGCAGGGAAAATGGAAAGAGGAGTGTTTTAAACCGGATTTGGAATTAAACAGTCCTCTTTTATTTTATAGCTGGTTTCCCCGGAATTCAGTTGACTACAATCTTCACAGTTTGGACCACATTGCCTGAAGAGGTGCCTAAATGAAGCAGGAAGTCCCCTGGTTCTATCTTCCATCCTTTTTGAACCTCATCATAATAAGCAAGGTCTGAAATTTTCACCGGAAGTTCTATTGTTTTGGATTCCCCAGGCTGCAGAAACACTTTTTCAAATCCTTTCAGCTCCTTAAAAGGGCGCAAAACAGAGCATACAGGTTCACTTACATAGATTTGCGCCACTTCGGCTCCAAAAGTAGTCCCGGTGTTTCTGACCATAAATTTTACATGAATGATTTCATCTTTGTGATACAATGGTTTATCGGTATTCAATCCTGAAAGTTCAAAGGTTGTATAAGAGAGACCATATCCAAAAGGGAATTGTGGCGCAATTTTTTTTGTGTCAAACCAGCGGTAGCCCACCAGAATATCCTCTTCATAGTTAACCCGAAGGTCATGTCCGGGATAGTTACCCAAGGCATGATCGGGTGATTGTTCAAGGGAAACAGGAAGTGTGAATGGCATTTTGCCGGAAGGATTAACTTTCCCGCTTAGAACATCCGCTACGGCGTTGCCCGCTTCCATTCCTCCATACCAGGCCCAGAGAATTGATGGAACCCTATTTACGATACCGCTAAGTTCCAGTGGCGATCCGGCAATAATAGCGACTATTGTATTCGGATTTGCCTTTGCCACTTCCTGAATGAGTATTTCTTGACCATATGGCAATTTCATATCCTGCCGGTCGAACGATTCGGTATCGAAATCATGATTCAACCCACCAAAGATTACTGCGATATCCGACTTGCGGGCTGCATCAACTGCGGCATCGATCAGTTTCCAGTCAACCTTTTTAGTGTCCGATTGTCCTTTGTTGTTTCCTTCATAAAAGGTGGACTGTTTTTCATATCCCTGTGCAAAATTGATTTTTAGGCTGCTTCCAAACTTCCTGGTCAATGCTTCGAGCGGGGTGACCTCGTATAATGTTTTGATTTCGGAGCTCAGCCCGCCATTGGTGTGCTTTCGGGTGGCATTGTCTCCAATTACCGCAATGGATTTTAATTTGGCGAAATCAACAGGCAGAACTTTATTCTGGTTTTGGAGTAAAACAATAGCCTCAGCGGCTGAATTATAGGCAGCACGCTGATGATCCGGTGTATTCATCGAACCTATCTCACGTGTTTTATCACCCAGCATTTTGATTTTCATCATTACACGCAAAATGTTGGACACCTTCTCGTTTACCACCGACAAAGGGACTTTGCCCTCTTTCACTGCCTGAATAAGCGGGTTTGCAAAATACCATTCGTTGTAATCCTTCTTATCAGTCCCCATTTCCAGGTCAAGGCCTGCTAACGCCGCTTTTACAGTACTGTGTGCTGCGTCCCAGTCTGTCATCAGGACCCCATTAAACCCCAGTTCATTGCGAAGTATCTGTCGATCAAGGTAGTCGTTTTCAGAGCACCAATCTCCGCGGAATTTGTTGTAGGCTGCCATCACAGTCAGCGCTCCTCCCCGGGTGATCGCAGCCTTAAACCCGGGCAGATATAATTCGCGTAAAGCGCGTTCACTGACGGAAACATCAATTTTAAAACGGTTATCTTCCTGGTTATTTGCCAGATAGTGTTTTACGCTTGCGGCAACGTCTTTGGACTGTAACGCCTGGATATAAGGCACAGCCATTGCCGAGATCAGGAAAGGATCCTCGCTGAGGTATTCGAAATTGCGGCCGCAAAGTGGCGACCGGATGATGTTAATACCCGGACCGAGCAATACGTCTTTTTTGCGAAATCGGGCTTCTTCACCCAGAACGAGTCCGCGTTCAAAGGCGAGAGCCGGATTCCAGCTAGCTGCCAGGGCTGTCCCCGGAGGGAAACAGGTGGATGAGTCGTTGGTCCAACCCGAATAACTCCAGTTGTGACGGTTAATTTCCGCCCTTACACCGTGAGGTCCGTCAGATAGCGCCAATTCCGGGATACCCAACCGTTCCACTCCTGAAACATAGAATTTGGAGTTGGCATGGAGCAATCCCACTTTTTCTTCAAGGGTCATCTTTTTGACCAGAGTCAGGATCTTTGTTTCCTCAATCTCCCCCTGGGTTTTGGCTTTTTGTCCCCGAATTAATCCGCTGGCGAACAGACAAAGCGATAGCAATATGGTTGTTTTAAGCATAGTCGAGATGTTGCTGCACTCAGCTTTCCTGATTTATAAATGAGTATTAGGCAATAAGAAGAAAATAGTTTTTCTTCCCTTTCTGAACCAGCAGATATTTATCTCCGATTAGCTTCCCGGCATTGAAAATCTCATCCGGACTCTCAATTTTGACCTTGTTTACGGCCACGCCACCGCCTGTTATTGTTCGGCGGGCTTCCCCTTTGGATGGAAAAACAGTTGTTTTTTCTGCAAGCAAATCGATGATATTTAATCCGGATTCAAGCTCTGTCCTGGAAATTTCAAACTGGGGGACCCCTTCAAAAACCGATAGAAATGTTGCTTCATCCAGTTTTCTTAAGGTTTCTTCCGTCCCTTTTCCAAAAAGGATTTCAGAGGCCTCAACGGCAATCTGGTAATCTGATTCCGAATGAACCATGCAGGTCACCTCTTTGGCAAGAACCTTTTGAAGCTGGCGCAGATGGGGCGCCAGTTTATGCTCATCAATCAGCTGGTTTATCGTTTCCTGAGACAATACAGTAAAGATCTTAATGTATTTTTCAGCATCAATATCCGAGGTATTTAGCCAGAATTGATAGAACTGATAGGGAGATGTTCTTACCGGATCCAGCCAAACATTACCCGATTCTGTTTTCCCGAATTTGGTCCCATCTGCTTTTTTAATCAGCGGACAGGTGAGTGCATACGCCTCTCCACCCGCTTTTCTTCGGATAAGTTCGGTCCCGGTGGTAATATTTCCCCACTGATCGGAACCTCCCATCTGTAATTTACAGTTTTTAGTTTCGTAAAGGTGGAGGAAGTCGGTTCCCTGGACCAACTGATAGGTAAATTCTGTGAAAGACATCCCAGCAGTACCGCTGTCCGGGTCCAACCTTTTTTTGACAGAATCCTTGGACATCATATAATTAACAGTGATATGTTTGCCGATATCGCGGATAAAATTCAGAAACGTAAATTCTTTCATCCAGTCGTAATTGTTGACCATCTCGGCTCCATTTTCTGCACTGGAATCGAAATCAAGAAATTTCGAAATCTGAATTTTCAAACATTCCTGATTATGTCTTAATGTGGATTCATCCAAAAGGTTACGCTCCTGAGACTTTCCGGATGGGTCCCCAATCATGCCGGTTGCCCCACCTACCAATACGATTGGTTTATGTCCGGCCAACTGAAAATGTTTAAGCATCATTACCCCAACCAGGTGGCCGATATGCAATGAGTCGGCAGTGGGATCAATTCCAACATAAGCCGAGGTAACCTCTTTTTTTAATTGTTCTTCAAGTCCGGGCATCATGTCATGAACCATCCCTCGCCACGTTAATTCTTCTACAAAATTCATGCTGTGTTCTATTTATATACAATTCGAAATGAGCTTCTGCAAGGCCCCGGCTTTAGTTGTAATCCCCGAAAAACTTCACTTTTCTCAATGAATATGGCTAAAGAGCGACAAAGATACAACTTTTTAACACCACGGTAGCGGAAGTAACACCTGAAAATGAGGGTAGTAATTTCTGACATAATTTTGGTACTTTAGTAATTCCAAAACTAACCAAATGAGACGATCCCGCATTTTATTAAATGTTCTGCCAATTGCCATTCTATTCATGTTTATGGCATTTTACGGGCAGGCACAACATCGTTTGGTTCTTTTACATCCTACCGTGAGTAATATTGAAAGCATCGAGTGGATGGTTGAAAATAGGGTGATTGATGTTCCAGGTCTGGAAATGATTGGGGTCTACTCGGCTCATGAAGTCTATGACTACGCGATTTCGGAGCATTATATCAGCGAGCATCAACTGAAAAATTACAGGCTTCTTAAAGTTGAGGGGGAGATCCGTCCAGGCGAAATCTACCATGAAAACAGTTGCACACCGGCTTTCCGCAAATTATTTGAAGAGTCGGACGGGATACTTTTCTTTGGCGGGCCCGATATCCCTGCCGCCATATACGGCGAAAAGCAGAATTTTCTGACACTCGTTACCGATCCAAACCGTCATTATTTTGAAGTTTCTTTCTTTTTTCATCTGATTGGCGGAAGCCGCAATCCTTCCTTCAAACCTTTTTTGGCGGATAACCCTGCCTTTATTGTCCGGGCTTTCTGTCTGGGAATGCAAACCATGAATGTGGCTGCCGGAGGGACCCTGGTTCAGGATATTCCAACAGAATGCTATCATAAAAATACGCTGGAGGAGACATCTAAACTTCCGGTAAATGCACAGCACCGCAGTTCTGTTGCCCTACTCTATCCGTTATCAGACGACTTGTTCGGGGGGATTTTTCACCAGATCAGGATGGCTAAAAGCGGATACTTAATGGAAATTGCAGCGATGTCGAAGGTCTACGGTCCAATGGTTTTGAGTGCCCATCATCAGGCTGCAGGGAGACTGGGTGCCAATTTGGAGGTGATTGCCACCTCGATGGACGGAAAAATTGTTGAGGGTCTTCAACATAAAGTATTTCGAAATGTTGTCGGAGTTCAGTTTCACCCCGAACCCGCAGCGCTATATCAAAAGAAAGCGAGATTTACTACTGTCCCTGGAAGTGTTTTTTCTCCAAACGAACTGCTTATACAATCAAACAGCCTTGGATTTCACCAGCTTTTCTGGAAAGATTTTTCGGAGAAATTAGGGAAAAGCTTATGGGAAAGATAATTGGTACTGTCTCCTGGTTGTTTGGTGTAGTTGATTATTTTGCAACTGGCAACTGGCGGCTGGCTAAAGGATACGTTCCTGAATGAAAAAATTTGAAAATTCAGGATAAAATAATAACCTCTTAAGGATCTTCCATCTAGCTGCCAGAAGCTAAATGCCGGCAGCAAAGAATGAAGCTTTTAAAGGTCAGGTAATTATTTTTGTGCCTGCGATCTTTCCCGGGACTTCAGATAATTGCATTTTTTGGCCTGTTTTCAAGGATCTTTGCTTTTTCTGCTTTAAGAAAAGGAAATATATTGGGTGCAATATTTTCGATCGGACCATATAATCTGGATTCTGCTTTTGCTTTTTCAGGGATGATCCTACCGGTAAAATTTTCAATTTTAAAAAGGAGAATGATAATAATGCTGAGGATAAATGCAGTTTTTAGTAAACCGATAACTGCCCCGCCCAACCGGCTGAAAATGCTTAGTGCAATAGCCCGGACAAATTTTTCGGTAAGTGTAGCAACCAGGTGAACTACCAGGACCACAAAAATAAATATGAGAAAGAATGCCACGAGTTTCATTGCATCAGCACTCCAGTCGAAATATTTCGACAACCAGCGCTGGACTAGTCCTGAAAATTCGACGGCGGCCCATATTCCCAATATTAAAGAGACGATGGATGCTAATTCAATGAAAAAGCCTTTAACAAATCCATTGATTGCTGCGGCCACAAAAATCAATATTAAAATACTATCGATCACATTCATCTGTAAATAATTTATTTTTTTAAGGTCAAATGGAGTAGAGGAGCAGCAAAACCCATAGTTAGGACGAAGACATTCAAGTTGGATGGTGATTTCTCAATCATATCGGTTTGATTAGAATAAAGTCTTAAATTTGCCGCAATAAATATAATATTATCTTTAATACGCTGTTAATTGGCGGAAAGTTACTAAATTTCATCCAAATAATTCTAATCAGGTATAGGGCATGGCTATTGTTAATTCAATTATCAACTGGATCAATTATAAACGAATATATGAAATCGATCTTTATCGGGAACATGCCAGAGAGATTCAGGAGGAAGTGCTCTTTAATTTGCTGAACACTGCAAAGAATACCGAATGGGGTGAGAAATACAATTACTCAAAAATCAAGTCCTGGGAATATTACCGGCAAAATATCCCGATCTCACGGTATGAAACAATTGAACCAATGATTAACCGGATGATTCAGGGGGATAAAAGTGTCCTTTGGCCAGGCGTAATGAAATGGTTTGCCAAATCATCGGGAACGACCAATGCCAAGAGCAAATTTATCCCGGTATCGAAAGAGTCGCTGGATAATTGTCATTTCAGGGGAGGGAAGGATGTTTTGGCGATCTATTACCGGAATAACCCCGGGGCATCACTGCTTTCGGGAAAGAGTCTCACTCTGGGCGGAAGCCACCAGATGACTAATCTAAGCAATAAGGCTTATTATGGTGATCTCTCTGCAATCATGATTGAAAATCTTCCGTTCTGGACCGATTTTCATCGTACGCCACCAACTGAAATTGCCTTAATTCCGGAATTTGAGGAGAAGATAGCTCAAATTACAAAAACAGCTATTCACGATAATGTCACCTCTCTGGCCGGGGTCCCATCCTGGTTTTTAGTACTGTTGAGAAATATTCTTGAATATACCGGAAAGTCAAATATCACCGAAGTGTGGCCTAACCTCGAACTTTTTATCCATGGCGGAGTCTCCTTTGAACCCTATAAGGAACAATATAAACGGATTATACCTTCGGCAAAGATGAACTATATGGAGACTTATAATGCCTCAGAGGGATTCTTTGCCATTCAGGATGATCCTTTAAACCCGGACATGCTTCTTATGCTTGATTATGGGGTTTATTATGAGTTTATCATTGCGGGTGATACAGAACATGAGAATCCCTCAACTATCCCGCTTTGGGAAGTCGAGCTTGGGGTTAATTATGCTATGGTTATTTCAACCAGCGGGGGTCTGTGGCGATATATGATTGGCGATACCGTTGTTTTCACCTCTAAAGATCCCTATAAACTCAGGATTACCGGGAGGACCAAACATTTTATTAATGCTTTCGGAGAAGAGATCATTATTGATAATGCCGAACGAGCTATCAAGGAAGCTTGCGCCGCAACCGGGGCAATTATTGATGACTATACGGCAGGACCGATTTTTATGTCTGAGAATCAGACAAAGGGAGCTCATCAATGGCTAATTGAATTTAATACAGTTCCCGATAATCTGGATAAATTTACAACAATCCTGGACCTGGAGTTACAGAAATTGAATTCTGATTATGAGGCTAAAAGACACAAAAACGCCACCCTTGAAAAACCACACGTTCTGGCTGTTGCCGATGGAACTTTTCTACAATGGATGCGGGAAAGGGGGAAAGTCGGAGGTCAGAATAAAGTTCCGCGATTGTCGAACAACCGGGAGTTTCTTGAAAGCCTTTTGAGGATTAATGAAAATATTGCACTGAAATCAAAGTTTGGATGACACCATTTTTAACTATCTTTGATCAGAAGATGTAAAAAAAATAACCGGGAATCCACGGAAACCGGGTTTTCGGCTGTAAGTAATTTGTTTTCAATATATTCCATTTATCCATAAAAACTAAATAATTACGTGTGAAAAAACCAGCTTCTGCAATGCATATCGCCATTGCCGGAAATATTGGGGCAGGAAAGACGACACTGACAGAGATCTTGTCAAAACATTACGGTTGGGAAGCCCATTATGAAGATGTGGATGGAAATCCTTATCTGAATGATTTCTATCACGATATGCAACGTTGGTCCTTTAATTTACAGGTTTATTTCCTCAATAAGCGGTTTAGCCAGATTATTGAGTTCCGCAATTCAGGAAAAACAGTGGTTCAAGACCGTACGATTTATGAGGATGCAGAGATCTTTGCCCCCAACCTGCATGATATGGGACTTATGAGCACACGGGATTTCGAGACCTATCACAATATTTTTGATTTGATGGGCAAGCTTATTCAGACTCCTGACCTGATTATTTATTTGCGAGCAACAGTGCCTACACTGGTAAAACAAATTCAGAAGAGAGGACGCGACTACGAAAATACCATCCGGCTCGATTACCTCAAGCAACTTAATCAGCGCTATGAAGCCTGGGCCACCCGTTATCAGTCTGGTAAAATGTTAATTATTAACGTTGATGAACTTAATTTTGTAGAAAATAAAGAAGACATAAGCAAAGTTATCGATCGGATTGATGCCCGGCTGCACGGACTTTTTTAAATAGGGAAGATAAAGCCTTGATTCGAACATTGCCTTTCAGCTTATCTATCTGTTGTAAGTATATGATTTGCACTTCAATGATTGGCTCAATTTCCAAATCACCATTTTCCCATTTTCAAATTTTTAAATCTTCAAATCGTAACTCCTCAACTGTCGGTCACCTTCTGACTTCTGCCTGCTAATAATGGCATTTGTCATTTTTAGTTCTCAAAATAAATCGTAGGATTATACCGGATTTTCCATCAGTCGAATGTTCGGCTTACAGGCAATAATTGGCGTTAATTTTTACAACGAATTAGGATGAAACAGCAAGATATGAAGAGCAAGACCGGTTTTAATTTTGGAGAGGATATACTCACGTCAGGTCTGGCATTACAAATGGCAGCGGGTAAAATTATGGGTGAAATCGGGCAGAAAGCTAAAGAAAGAATTGAGAATAGCCGGAAAATTGTGGAGGCGATAGTCGCCAACCATGTGATTGTTTATGGAATCAATACCGGTTTTGGACCGCTTTGCACGACCATTATTTCAGAAAGTGACACTAAAAAATTGCAACTTAATCTTTTAAAGAGCCATAGCGTAGGGGTTGGTGATGCCATAGACCCCGAACTGGCCAAATTGATGATGATCCTGAAAGTCCATGCCCTTTCCAAAGGTTATTCAGGAATAGCCCTTGAGACACTCGAACGGATTATCTGGCACATTAACGAAAATATTATACCCGTTGTTCCATCCCAGGGTTCTGTGGGTGCTTCAGGTGACCTGGCCCCACTGGCTCATCTTTTTCTGCCGTTGACCGGACATGGGAAGGTCCATTATAAAGGTAAAACTGTTGAAATGGGCTCTTTATTCCATCAATTTGGGATGGCACCTTTAGAATTGGGTGCGAAGGAAGGTCTTGCGCTGATTAACGGAACCCAGTTTATTGCAGCGCATGCCATTAAAGTGGTGGACCGGCTTCAGAATTGTCTTGATAACGCAGATCTGATTGCTGCCATGAACCTTGAAGCAATGCTTGGATCGGTTAAGACATTCGCTCCCGAGCTGCATGCTTTACGTCCTTATGCAGGAACCACCTATGTAGCTAAACGGATGAGATTGCTAATAGGAGATTCTGAGATCGTAAAGTCGCATAAAAATTGCTCAAGGATGCAGGATCCCTATTCTTTAAGATGTATTCCGCAGGTACATGGCGCCTCACGGAATGCATGGTTACACCTGAAGGAATTGCTGCACACCGAGCTGAATTCGGTCACCGATAACCCTGTTATTCTGGAGGATGGCCGATCCATCAGCGGGGGCAATTTCCATGGACAACCGCTAGCTATGGCCTTGGATTATGTAACGGTTGCAGCTGCAGAATTGGGGAATATCGCTGACAGACGCATCTATTTGTCACTTAATGATTCCATTGAAGGTCTCCCGAAGTTGCTCATGCGTGAAACAGGATTAAATTCAGGGTTTATGATACCCCAATATACCACTGCCGCATTGGTCAGCGAAAATAAAAGTCTATGCTTTCCGGCCAGCGCCGACAGTATACCCACCTCATTGGGACAGGAAGACCATGTGAGTATGGGATCAATCAGCGGACGTAAGGCGCTTATGGTTATTGACAATCTTGAAAAGATACTGGGAATTGAGCTTTTTTGTGCGGCACAGGGATTTGATTTCCGAAAGCCGCTTAAATCGGGAGGGATTCTCGATGCCTGCCACAGTGCAATTCGGCAAACAATTCCATTTGCAGAATCGGATCACATCATGTCAGCTGAGATGAACAAGGCTATTGAGCTGGTTAAAAAGCGGGTTTTGATCGCTGTCTCGAACAAGGCTGCGAAAAAACTGAAAATAAACCTTAAAAATGAGTGCCATGAACTTTTCGGAATTTATTGAAAAATACGCAACTCATCCAAATTATCAATCTCCAAGGGGAAATGAGTTACATGCCAAATCGTGGCAAACTGAGGCGCCGCTTCGAATGTTGCTCAATAACCTGGATCATCAGGTAGCAGAAAATCCGGAGGAACTTGTTGTGTATGGTGGAACAGGCCAGGCAGCACGGAACCCGGGAGCTTTGCGCCAGATCATCAAATGTCTGCTCGAACTGGATGAGAACCATAGTCTTTTAGTTCAATCGGGAAAAGCTGTCGGAATTGTCCGCACACATCCGGAGGCTCCGAGAGTATTTATTGCAAACAGCAATCTTGTCCCCGTTTGGGCAACCTGGAACCATTTCGAAAAACTCAAAAGTGAGGGGTTGATGATGTATGGGCAAATGACCGCAGGAAGCTGGATTTATATTGGTTCCCAGGGAATCCTTCAGGGAACCTTTGAAACCTTTGCCGCTTGCGGAACCAAATATTTTAAGGGAGATCTGAAACATAAACTGATTGTTTCCGGTGGACTTGGAGGTATGGGCGGAGCTCAGCCACTCGCCGCAACTATGGCTGGCGCCACTTTTCTGGGGGTGGATGTCGATCCTGAGCGGATAAAAAAGCGTTATGAATCAGGATATGTAGACTCTATTTCCTATTCCTATGATGAAGCAAAAGCCATGGTGCTCAAGGCAAAGGAAGATGGAAAACCAATTTCCGTTGGGTTGGTGGCTGATATTGGCGATACTCTTGAGCAATTGCTTATCGATGGAATAGTTCCCGATATTGTTACTGATCAGACTTCTGCCCACGATCCTTTGTATGGTTATGTGCCGAATGATCTGACACTTGAAGCGGCCAGGACCCTGCGAAAAGTTGCCCCTGATCAATATAAAGAGTTGTCCATGAAAAGTATGGCAAGGCATGTCGGGTTTATGCTGGAAATGCAGCAGCAGGGAGCAGTTGTTTTTGACTATGGAAATAATCTGCGTGAAATGGCCAGACAAGGAGGTGAAAAAAATGCGTATAATTACAACGGATTTATTCCTGAGTTTATCCGGCCCCTTTTTTGCGACGGAAAAGGGCCATTCCGATGGGCAGCTCTGTCGGGCGATCCTGAAGATATCCGGGTTACTGATCAGGCCCTGATTGAAGCTTTCCCAGATAATTTGCAAATGATCACCTGGTTGCATAAGGCGGAAAAGCAGGTTGAATTTCAGGGTCTTCCGGCACGAATCTGCTGGCTGGGAATGGGTGAACGCGAAAAGGCGGGAGTGCTGTTTAATAATCTGGTAAAGAAGGGGAAGGTAAAAGCTCCGATTGTCATTGGACGTGACCATCTCGATTGCGGTTCTGTGGCATCGCCAAACCGGGAGACTGAAAAAATGCTGGATGGGAGCGATGCCGTTTCAGATTGGCCGCTGCTTAACCTAATGGCCAATACCGGCGGTGGTGCAACATGGGTTTCATTCCATCACGGGGGTGGAGTAGGGATGGGTTATTCCCAACATGCGGGGATGGTGGTTCTCGCCGACGGAACCCAAAGGGCAGAAAATTGCATCCGACGGGTGCTCTATAATGATCCGGCACTGGGAATTTTCAGACATAACGATGCCGGATATGAGAAAGCCCGGAAAAATATGACAACTTTCGACCTTGGCTTTCAGTGAAATTAAATATTTTCGCGTCTGGCACTGGCCGAAAACCGGATTGTACTATTATTAATATAAGTAAAACATCGAACGGGCAAGCTGCTGTTCAAATGCGCAACAGATTTTTTTACCTTTCCTGAACCTTGCAGATTAACTAATAACCATGATAAAGAACAGACTTATAGGACCTTTTACCCAACTCCTGACAATGAACAACATTCCTTTAAAAGGAAGTTTGAATGACAATCAGCTCGAAATCATACCTGGTGGCGGAATTGTTGTATGTGAAGGGAAAATTGTGAAAGTAGGAAATTTCGATTTATTGGGTGATGAGTTTGGGGATCGCAATACAATCATTGATTATATAGACAGCGACATGGTCGTTATCCCGGGAATGATCGATCCGCACACTCATTTGTGTTGGGCAGGAAGTCGTGCAAACGATTATGCCCTCCGGTTAGCCGGGAAAAGTTACCTCGAAATTGCCCAGGGCGGAGGAGGCATCGGGGATACCGTCGAGAAAACAAGAGTTGCTACATTCGCAGATCTTGAGGCTTCGTTGACTGGACGTGCCAAGACCTATTTACGCAATGGGGTGACCACAATCGAAGTCAAAAGCGGATATTGTCTGAATAAAGAGGGGGAGCTTAAGCTGCTTGAGGTCATTGGGAAAGTGAATAAAAAGCTTTCTGTGGATCTGATTCCAACCTGTCTGGCAGCTCACATTAAACCTGCCGATTTTCATGGGTCCCAGGCTGATTATCTGGAAAGTATTGTCAATGAACTTCTTCCTGAGATCCGGGCAAAAAAACTGGCGAACAGAATAGATATTTATATAGATAAAGGGGCGTTTACAGCAGCTGAAGCCCTGGTATATTTAAACCGGGCAAAAAACCTTGGTTTTGACCTGGTAATTCATGGAGATCAGTTTACTGAGGGTGGCGTGGCCGTTGCATCCGAACTTGGGGCGCTCTCCGTCGATCATCTGGAAACCATGAATGATCAAGAAATTAAATTATTAGCCGCATCAGATGTGATCCCAATTGTACTTCCCGGTTCTTCGCTGGGTCTTGGTGGCCGCTTTGCCCCTGCCCGGAAACTGTTGGACGCCGGTTGTTCACTGGCCATCGGTTCGGACTGGAATCCGGGATCTGCTCCTATGGGCGATTTGTTGTTGCAGACCGCATTATTGGGTATATTTGAGAAAATGACTATGGCTGAATCATTAGCCGGGATCACTTTCAGAGCCGCCAGAGCCCTTAACCTGACGGACAGAGGGGTATTAAGTGTGGGAATGCTTGCCGATATGGCCGGATTTCCTGTGGCTGATTACCGTGAAATTATTTACCACCAGGGAAGTTTAGATCCTTCAGTGGTATGGAAACGGGGAGAAAGGCAGTGAAAATACCCGTTGAGGGAGATAAGCGGCAAGTTAGCATTCATTGTAAATAGACAGACACAAAATATGGAAGTAAGCGAGAAGATGTTTGAAACTGCATTTTTAGAATTTGACAAAACTGGAAATTTGAATGAAAAAGTATCGAGTTTTAAAAATCATCCATTACTGATTAAACATGAAAATTACAAATACGAAATAAAGGATGAAGCAAAAAGTCAACTGTTGACAAATACATGGAAAGAAGCTGACCTTGGCACAGGACGAATTTTGACTTGTGTGAAAAACTCTATTAATCTAAACAGTAATAATCTAATTGACTGGAGAAAGAAAGACGGTTTTAAAAAATTAAGAGCAAATAAGGAAAATGAAAAGTTACTTTTTGACTTCTTTAAGACAAAAATTGAGGACGAAAATGCCTTTAACCAATTCTATGAAATTGGATTTACGTATCAACTAATTGCTTATTTGTTTTTTATAAAAAATCCTCAAAAATACATGCCTATTTCTCAAACGCAATTTGATAAAATATTCGATTCTTTAGGAATTGACTTTAAAACTAGTCACAATTGCTCTTGGGAAAACTATTTAAAATACAATGAAATAATAAAACAATTTAGAAAACATTTATCGCAAAGATTTCAAAATGTATCGTTACTTGATACTCATTCTTTTCTTTGGATTTATGGTTTTCAATTTGACATTTTGGAGGACAAAGAGAAAACTAAGCAATTTACTTCATTCAAAGAACAAAAAATATTTGAGCATCCATTAGAGATACCAAAGCAGAAATTAGAACTATACCAACCTAAAAAAGTTGTTGATATAGAAAGCTTAACAAACGATGAGAATGAAATTGATTATCTTGAAAATCATCGAAGATTAATGGAAATCGGAGATTTAGCTGAGAGTATTGTTTTAGAAAATGAAATAGAATTTTTAAAAGTAGATTTCCCTGTGTTAGCCAAAAAAGTTCGATTAGTTTCTAATAATCCTAACCTTGGGTTTGATATTCTATCATTTGAGACTGACGAAAAACAAAAACAAATCGAAGTAAAAGCAATTTCCGAAAATAAAAACTGCAAGAGTTTCATAATTTCACGAAATGAAGTATCTAAATCAAAAACATACTCAAATTACTATGTCTATTGCGTGAGTGAAATAAATTCTGGAAAGCCAAAAATACTAAGGATAAAGAATCCTGATTTTGAAAATAACGACAAGTTTTTAATTGAACCATTGACATATAAAATAACATTCGAATAAAAACAACGAAATGCTAATAAAGCGTATTGACAATAATGGTTTCAAAGTAATTAATACATTCTTCCTGTTTAAACTTCGGTGTTGATGGACAAGAGTAGCCCGCAATCCCTTACTGCTCCTTCAATCAGCCGATATAATTAGGGATTAGTAAATTCAAATTGGACTGTGCAAAATTTAAAATGCAAAATTGGCCTGCCAGTTGCCAGCCGCCAATCGCTTAAATAGACGATATAGATCAAAATCTTCACATCATGAAACAGCTTATCGAATGTGTTCCTAATTTTTCTGAAGGACGTGATCATGCAATTATAAAACAATTGACTGATGTGATCGAAAATGTCCAGGGAATCAGATTGTTGAATGTTGACCCGGGATATGCCACCAACAGGACGGTAGTTACATTTGTGGGTGAGCCGGCCATGGTTGTTGAGGCAGCTTTCCGGGCAATTCAGCGTGCCTCTGAGATTATTGACATGTGTCAACACAAAGGGGAACACCCGCGGTTTGGAGCAACCGATGTTTGTCCGTTTGTACCTGTTTCAGATATTTCGATGGAAGAGACTGTTAAATATGCCCGGATCCTTGCCAAAAGGGTTGGTGAGGAGTTGGAGATTCCGGTTTATTGTTACGAATTTGCTGCTTTTGAAGAGAAGCGGCGAAGCCTAGCCAACTGTCGGGCCGGAGAGTATGAAGGGTTAGCCGAAAAGTTACAATCTTCTGATTGGCAACCCGATTTTGGTCCGGCTAAATTTAATGAGCGGTCTGGTGCTGCTGCAATCGGGGCAAGAAATTTCCTCATTGCCTATAATGTTAATTTAAATACCAGTTCTGTACGTCTGGCCAATTCGATTGCTTTTGATGTGCGTGAAGCCGGGCGTATCAAAAGAGAAGGGGATCCGGTTACCGGGAAAATCGTTAAGGACGAACATGGCGAGCCGGTCAGAATTCCCGGCACTTTGAAAAAGGTGCGTGCCATAGGATGGTATATCAGGGAATATGGAATTGCACAAATATCTATGAACCTGGTTGATATCACCACTACTCCGGTTCATATGGCTTTTGATGAAGTTTGCGAAAGAGCCCGCGTCCGGGGCATCCGTGTGACCGGATCCGAATTGATCGGGATGATTCCATTGCAGGCCATGCTTGATGCCGGAAAATATTTTTTGCGGAAGCAGCACCGTTCAGTTGGAATTCCGGATCGCGAAATTATCCATATCGCCGTTAAATCATTGGGCCTGGATGAACTGACCCCATTTGATCCTGGCAAAAGAATAATCGAATATCTTCTTGAAAACAAGAATACCCCGTTAATTAATATGACATTAACTGGGTTTTCGCGCGAGACGGCTTCTGATTCTCCTGCACCAGGGGGAGGCTCTGTAGCTGCATATGTAGGCGCATTGGGTGCATCTTTGGGTACTATGATTGCTAACCTGACCTCTCAGAAAAGGGGATGGGACTCCCGCTGGGAGGAATATTCCGAATGGGCAGAAAAAGGGAAAGAGTATTATGAAGCATTACTCAACCTTGTGGATCAGGATACTGACGCTTTTAATCAGATTATGAATGCCTTCCAACTACCAAAGGAGACATCAGGGGAGAAGATCGTCCGGAAAAATGCCATCCAAACAGCCACCCTGAATGCAATCGAGATCCCCTTCCGGGTGATGCAAACCGCATTTCAATCGATGGAGGTAATCCAGGCAATGGCCGAAACGGGGAATCCAAATTCAATAACCGATGCCGGCGTAGGGGCACTTTGTGCTGCCACAGCAGTTTCGGGAGCCTATCTGAATGTCCTGGTGAATGCTACCGGGTTTGATGATAAAGAGGCCATCCGCCAAATACTCTCTGAGGCTGTAGCGCTGGAAATTCAGACTAAAGAAAAGTGCCGACTTATTCAGAAACTTGTTGTAGAGAAAATTAGTCAGGGATAATAACTTAAACACTGGACAAATATCAAATCCTGTTTTCGGTTACCTTCTCCCTTTCCTTTCTGTTTTTCCAGTGAAGAGTCACCGGCCTGTTTCCTATCTATGGGAAAACAATCATGCCATGATAATTGTACCATTGAAGTAATGTTTCTAACTATTGGGTATATAATTATCTTTGCCGGGATAATCCTTTAAAAATGCTGATGGGTTCACGATTAAAACTGTGGATATGTAAATCATTGAGTTTGCTGTTACTGCTAATATTTTTAGGGTATTACAGCGGCATTACCCTGTTTCCCCATACCCATATCGTCAACGGGATTACCATTATTCACTCTCATCCGTTCAATTCAGGAGGTGGGAATAACTCTTCAAATTTACCCCACTCCGGAAAGGAGTTGCAGCTCATTCATCATTTATCCGAGTTTCTCTCAACAGCTGCCAGTATCTCTTTCATTGCCTTGATAATTAAATCATTATTGGTTGATGATTTAGTTCATTCTACCAAAGAAGGATATGCTGAGCCGGGTGGTAACCGTGCCAATTCTCTTCGCGCTCCCCCTTTGATTTCAATGATCTGATTTAATGAATGAAGTAGTATTACTTCGATGACTGTCGGTTAACTGATTTTCAGAATAACCGGCATATGGATTATGCATATCAAAAAAATTAAAAATGAAGAGAATATTTGTTATAGGTTTGGCATGGCTTGCTATTTCATGTCAAAGCAAGACGGAACCGGGATCATCAGCGAATTATACCATAAAGGGGGATACCATTTATATTCCTCAGAAATCCAATCTAAAGGAGAAAATTAAAACCACTCTGGTCAGTGCTGCCCCCTATCGGAATAAGCGTTCTGCATCGGGCATCGTGAAAGCAATTCCAAATAATTATGCCCAGATTGCCTCCCCTTTTGCCGGGCGGATCATCAAATCTTTTATTAAGCTCGGGCAGCGGGTGGCAGTAAATGCCCCTATTTTCGAGATTAGCTCACCCTCCTTTTTTGAGGCTGGAAAGGCTTATTACCTGTCAAAGCAAGAGATGCAGCTGGCCGAAAAAAACCTCCGAAGACAACAGGATCTGCTGAAAAATGGTGTTGGTGTTCAAAAAGATCTGGAAGAGGCAGAAGTGACTTATGAGGTGAGTAAGCGTGATTATGAGAATTCAATTGCCAGTCTGAATGTCTACCACGTTAATCCTGCCAATATGGTTTTGGGTGAGCCTTTGGTCGTTCGCACGCCTATTGCAGGGGAAGTGATCACCGACAATATTGTGATCGGGCAATACCTGCGCGATGATGCGGGCCCCGTTGCCCTTGTTGCTGAATTGAGCAAAGTTTGGGTGGTCGGCCAGCTGAAGGAAAAGGATATCAGCAGTATCCACGAATCGGACGAAGTTCAGATCGAAGCTGCCGGGATGCCTGGTCTGCTGATTTGGGGCGTCGTTTATCATATCAGTGAAATGCTTGATGAGACCACCCGTTCGGTTGAGGTATTTATCGAATGTGCCAACAGCGGGCGGAACCTCAAACCAGGGATGTACGCAACTGTTCAGTTTACTGAGAAGGCAGACAGTTCAATACTTATTCCGGCCAGCGCTGTCCTGCAAATGGAAGAGAACAGCTATGTTTTTGTGAGAGTGGGGACAAACGGATACCTGAAACGGAAGATCCAAACCTCTGGGACCGATAACGACCGGATTATTCTGAAATCTGGACTAAGGGAAGCAGATGAGCTGGTTACGGAAGGTGCAATTTATTTACTTGAAGCCAAATAGCCAGAGATATGCGCGGAATTATTTTATTGGCCATCCAAAAAAGATGGATGATGGTCGCTGTATTCTTTCTAATCTGCATGTTGGGGTTCTATTCCTGGAACCAACTCTCGGTAGAGGCTTATCCCGATATTGCAGACGTTACTGTACAGGTGATCACACAGGTTCCCGGTCTGGCGGCCGAAGAGATTGAACAGCAGATTACCATTCCTATCGAACGGGAACTTAACGGTCTCCCGGGCGTTCACGTAATGCGGAGTAAGAATGCGTTTGGCTTATCTACAATTGTCCTTGTATTTGAAGATAAAATTGAAGATTACTGGGCGCGTCAGCGGGTACAGGAACGACTTACCCTGGTCCAGCTCCCTTATGGTGCTGTCCCTGGATTAAATGTGCTTACCTCGGCAACTGGCGAAATCTACCGTTATATCATCGAAAGTAAAAATCATGATCTCAGGGAGTTGACAGACCTGAATAAATGGGTGATTATTCCCCATTTAAAGCAGGTGACCGGTGTAGCCGATGTCAGCAATTTTGGCGGTATTACAACCCAGTTTCAGATTGAAATTGATCCGGTAAAGCTGGAACAATATGGACTAAGCCTGTCGGATGTTTCGGCCAAAATTGAACAAAACAATACCAATGCCGGCGGCAGCATGTTATATCGGGGCGATCTGGGCTACGTCATCCGTGGGATAGGTCTCGTGAAGGATTTGGGTGATCTGGGGAAGATTGTGGTCAAGACCGAAAATGGGGTTCCCGTGTTCATCAAAGATCTGGGAGATCTTAAATATGGTAGTGTTGAACGAAAAGGGACCCTAAGCTTTTCAGACCGAACCAGGAATTATTCCGAAAGTATCGAGGGGACAGTTCAGATGCTCAGGTTTCAAAATCCGTCGAGGGTGCTGGCTGAGGTTCATAAATCGGTAGAGGAACTTAATAACGATATCTTACCCGAAGGGGTTAAAATACACCCGTTCCTTGATCGAACAGATCTGGTAGGAACAACATTAAACACGGTTTCACACACCCTACTCGAAGGGATTCTGCTTGTTCTGATTGTACTCATAGTTTTCCTGGGAAGCTGGCGCGGTGCCTTGCTGGTAGCCATAACGATTCCCGTTGCTCTCCTTATTGCTTTCGGATTGATGCTGATGACCGATATTCCGGCAAATCTTCTGTCTCTGGGGGCAATCGATTTCGGAATTATTGTAGATGGGGCGATCGTGATGATGGAGACAATCCTGAAGAAACGGGAAGACCATCCGGAGATGACCTTTGACGAAAAATCGATTGTTGAGCGGGTTCTGGAGGTTGCAAAACCTGTCTTCTTCTCCTCAATCATTATAATAACAGCTTATTTGCCGCTTTTTGCCTTTGAAAGGGTTGAGAAAAAGCTTTTTACTCCAATGGCTTTCACGGTTGGTTACGCACTGCTTGGGGCTTTGTGTGTGGCATTACTCCTGATTCCCGGTTTGGCTTATGTCCTTTATAAAAATCCGCAGAAGAGCTATCACAATAAATGGCTGGAAAAAATTACCACTATTTATAAACGGCAGACCACAAGAATTATCCGTAAACCTCAGTCTGTATTTCTTCCGTTGGGAATCGTGTTGGTTGGTGCCATCCTTCTGACCATTACCGTTGGAAAGGATTTCCTGCCTCAATTGGATGAAGGCTCCTTATGGTTACAAGTTCAGCTTCCTCCGGGCATCTCACTTGATAAGTCCAGGGAAATGAGCGATACCCTGCGCCATCGGCTGATGAAATATGATGAAGTAACCTACGTGATGCTCCAGACAGGACGTGACGACCAGGGTGTTGATCCGTTTTCGCTTTCCCATATCGAATCCTCAATCGGGTTAAAACCATACAAAGAGTGGAAACACGGCAGAAGAAAGAGCGATCTGATTGACGACATGTCCAGGGAACTTGAATCGATGCCGGGATATTCGGTGGCTTTTTCGCAACCCATTTTTGATATGGTGATGGACCAGATAGCTGGCTCCCACAGCGATCTGGCCATAAAAGTCTATGGCGAGGATATGAAGGAGAGCCGGAAAGTAGCCGAAAATGTTTTAAATGTACTCAAAACGATTCCCGGAGCGGCGGATCTGGCCATTGACCAGGAGTTGCCATTACCCCAGTTGCAGATCCAGGCTAACCGGGACAAGATTGCCCAGTACGGGCTGAATGTATCGGATGTTGCTGAATTGATTGAAGTTGCGATTGGCGGTCAGGCAATATCGCAGATTTTCATTGGCAATAAAGTATATGATGTGATTTGTCGATATAACGAGAACAGCCGGAATACCCCTGAGAAAATCGGCAACCTGATGCTTACCTCAGGCTCCGGGGCGAAAATTCCCCTTTCTCAGGTTGCAGATATCAAGTTAAGCACCGGAGCAAGCACGATTACCCGTGAGATGAATAAACGTTATATTGCCTTGCGAATCAACCTGAGAGGAATCGATCTCACCGAATTCTTAAACACTGCCCGCAGGAAAATAGCTCAGAGTATGAATTATAACCACGAAAAGTGCAATGTAGTCTGGAGCGGCCAATTCGAAAACCAAAACAGGGCTTATGCACGGCTTGGTTTTATTGTACCGCTTGCACTGGCGATCATGTTTTTAATCTTGTTCGGGACTTTTGGGAAGCTTCGTCAGGCGAGCCTATTGATGGGGATCGTTCCGCTGGCTTTGTTTGGCGGGATGCTTGCCCTGAATGTGCGGGGAATGACACTGAATGTCTCCTCGGCAGTCGGCTTTATCGCCCTTTTTGGCGTTTCCATTCAAAATGGGGTGATCATGATCTCCCATATCAATGCACTGCGAAGGCAGGGATTGAAGTTGAAAGATGCCGTACTCTCCGGCGCCGGTCACCGGCTAAGACCCGTGATGATGACCGCCACAGTCGCCGTTTTGGGATTGCTGCCTGCTTCACTCTCAACCGGTATAGGCTCTGATGTACAGCGCCCGTTGGCAACGGTAATCGTATATGGATTGCTGTTCGCAACACTGATCACACTTTATGTATTGCCGGCTTTGTACTACCTTTCCGAAAAGAAATGGTCAAAAGACGAAGACTATGAACAAGTTCACTGATAAATTAAGATTTTACAGATGAGAATATTTACGATATGCCTGATCACCCTTCTGTCTCAGGTGCACACTTCCTTTTGCCAGACCGACATTCCCTTCCACAATGGCAGTCTTAAATTCAATGAGTATATGGATCTGGTAGGGAAGCATAATCTCGATTATGCCGCAGAGCGTTACGAGGTGAGTAAAGCAGAGGCAGCAATCGAAATTGCCAGAATATTTCCGGATCCTACCTTATCATTTGGTATGTCGCAGGACCACAATGGCCATTTAACCACGGGGAATGGCGTTTCCGCCGGTCTGGATCAGTCGGTTGATCTTTTTGGAAAACGAAGGGCAAGGATTGACCTTGCCAAAACTGAACACGAACTTTCAAAAGCCTTGCTCTCCGATTTTTTCCGGAATCTTGAAGCCCAGTCGGCAGAAACTTTTCTCGAAGCACTGAAGCAAAAACAGCTTTATGCGGTCAAACTCAACTCGTATCAGACCATGAAGCGGCTGGCTGAGGCTGACAGCATCCGGTTAAAGCTTGGAAGTATCATGGAAATTGATGCCGTCCAAAGTAAGCTGGAAGCGGGTTCCTTATTCAATGAATTATTGCAGGCAGAAGCTGATCTGCGAAACTCCTATATTCAGCTTTCCCAAATGACAGGAAGCCTTATGCCGGATACCCTTATGATTCCAGAAGGGGAACTGGCCTTTAATCCCCGACAGTTTGTGATGGCTGATCTGATCATAAAAGCCCGGAATAATCGGGCCGATCTTGTGGCCGCCCTTTATAATAAAGAAGTGGCTCATAAGGCGTTAAGATTGGCACAAAAGGAGCGGAATATCGACCTGGATCTGACGCTAGGGATCAGTAACAGTTCTTATATTGAAAGTTACGGTCCATCTTTTGCCACGGTCTCAGCCGGAATCGCAATTCCCCTGAAATTTTCGAATCATTATAAAGGGGAACTGAAACAAGCCCAATTTCAAATCTCGCAATCCGAAGTACTTTATGAAAAGGCGGAATTGCAGATCAGAACTGAGATTGCACAGGCGATGCAAAATTATAAGGCTGCATGCAAACAGGTTGAAAGCTATGATCATGGGATGCTTGAAAGTGCTCAGATTGTCAGGAAAGGGAAAATCTACAGTTATAGCCGGGGTGAAACGTCATTGCTCGAAGTGCTGAATGCCCAGCGTACCTACAATGACATTCAACAGAATTATTTTGAGACTCTTTTCAACCGGGCCGTGTCCCTGGTCGAACTGGAAAAGGCTGCCGGAATATGGGATATTAATTTTTAAATGTTTAATAAGTTAAGCTGAGTTTTTCTACCTTTAGGTCATAATTTAAAATATGGTTTCAGAGATGAACAGGATCTCAGAACCTTCCATCCGGATCAAAATGCTTATCAGGTGTATAGTAAATCAATGAAGTTAATTCAATATGACCAATATAAGCAATCGGAGTGACTTAATGACATAATTGTATCTTTTTAAATTGCAGATAATCAATTTAGAAGGGCATTAAAAATTGAACATTATTAATTGATAACTACTTAAAACGACTGAGCTATGAAAATAAAATTCCTGGGTGCTGCCCGTGAAGTAACCGGCAGCAAGACGTTGATTACGCTGGACAACGGCAAAAAAATTCTTCTGGATTGCGGAATGTTTCAGGGAAAAGGACAGGAGACCGAT
>CAIXZH010000059.1 GCA_903923905.1 uncultured Bacteroidia bacterium | reverse complement strand
TGTCAGGACAGCTGCGAACAAAAAGATTACTCCTGATGCACGTGTCCATAGGCTACTATTAACGGAACAATAGGTCTAATCATTGTTAGACAATTACTTGTGCAACGACGTGTCGCACTCGGGGCAAAGGTATTGATCGCCAGCCGGAAATGTAAAGGGCCGTCCGGCGAAACAAGTTATTCTTTTGGCGTTTCACCTCCCGGCACTTCGTGCTTGTTCAGTTTCCCAACCGGACAATGAGCGGAGTCGAATTGCCGGTTGAGAAACTGACATTCGCCCATTGACACTATCCGCCTGGCTCAATATTAAATGCCCGAAATTTAAGTATAACCGGCGAGCCAGATGCCAAAATAAATCTGCAGGGCAGCAGTAAATGATTATGAGTAAGAATAATGGTTCTGCTGTAACCCGCGATGAAGCGGTTGCATTGATTGAGTTGGTTGACGAAGCAGTTGTTGCAACTGTTGAACTTCCTGAACCTGTTGTTTTAACCGTGGTGAAGCCAGAGCCTGTACAAGCTCCCCGGAAACTTTCACTGGATGAACGTATTCAGAAGGTGGAAGATTTGAGTCTGTTGATCGACCGTTACCGGATCTTAAACGAAAGCCGCAGGAAGTTGCAGACTTTCCAACTGGGTGCTGATGGGCTCAGCTCATCAATTCAGCTACGTGACGCTGCAGGAAATGAGTTCAGAACTTCAAACTCCGCAGTGATCAACACCGTCATCGACGAGATGAAAAGGACGCTAGACACTAAAGTCCGGGAAGTCGAAGATCTAATTGACCTTTGAAAATTGGGAGCGAAGCTCCCTTTTTTTGGTCGCATTATATAATTTATGTTACACTTGTTTACGAAAAAGCTACATCTATTAACCAAAACGATACATCAGCATTCTTGCTATTAAATTTTAAATAATCCAGAAATAATTCAATTAAAATAAATTAATTTTGACTAATAAATGACTAATATAATCATAAGCATAAGACTTATTGATTCTTCGATGTATCCTATTTTATAATCCTTTAGCTTGTTATGTCAAAAGTTGGAATAAACACAATACTGATTAAACCAATAAACTTTGCTGATTTTGCTTTTTGATTTTATTGCTGTTATTAAATTGCAATGTATTTTGAAAAAATATATGATAATAATGAACCATAATGAATAGAGAAATATTTAGACATGTACTAATTACAGTGCTGACCTTATTGTCTTCAGCCGCTTTGAATAATTCTGTTTTTGAAAATAAAATAAATAGAATTGAAACTGATGATTTTTCAGTAATTGAAACATCTATTTCCTTTGACAAGACACAACAGGTTAAAACATTTTTTATAAAAAATAATTCCAATTACCCAATTAACAATAACAACGTAATGCGAATTAAGAGTTAAAATGGATAAAGTTATTAACAACTTATTTTATTGATTGTCAATAACTTATGCTTAAAATATTTTGATAAAACCTTGGAAATCAATATCTTAGGACAAGTAACTACACTATGTCTTATCGTATGATTCCCAAGGTTAAAGAACTTAAATTAATTGCTATATATCTGTATATTAGCGATATATACAACAGCGAACTAATGTATTCATGTCTTCGGTTCAGTAACAACTCAGTACCTGAATTTACTGACCCTGAAGTCATGACAATTTATCTTTATGTGATGAACGTAGAACAACGTTTTAAAATTAAACAAATTTATGGATACGCCAGTGACCACCTCCGCTCTTGGTTTCCACTGTTGCCTTCTTATGAGGCGTTTATTATGAGACTTAATCGTTTAGGCGAAGCCTTTAAGTTGTTATCAACCAATTTAATAGATTCTAACGTGCCATCTGATTGTATCAAAGATCAAAGTTTATTGGACTCAATGCCTGTTATTACTTGTTCAGGCAAGCGCGAAGGCAAAGTGGCAAGAGAAATTACTGACAAAGGCTTTTGTTCCACCAAAGGGATTTATTACCACGGACTAAAACTGCATGCCCTGGCGTACAATCATCCACATCATTTACCATTCCCTGAACAATTTCAGCTAACTCCAGCTTCAGAAAACGATCTTAACCTATTTAAACAAGCATGGGGCGGAATTGAAAACCGAACATTTTTTGGAGATAAAATTTATCACGATACCCAATACTTTCAGGATAAAGAAATTGCCAATAACTCGCTGATATTGACGCCTGTTAAAGGTATTAAAGATCAGGCTGAGAACATAAAACAGAGGGACAAAGCAGCAAATGACTTGTTTTCAACTGCTGTTTCAAAGGTCAGACAACCTATTGAATCCTTGTTCAATTGGCTGATAGAAAAAACAGATATTCAAAGAGCGTCAAAAGTGAGGTCGACAAAAGGATTGATGGTATATGTCTTTGGACGATTAGCCGCAGCTTACATTTACCTTATTTTCAACTCTTAATTCGCATACGTAATTATAAAGTATCATACTAATACTCTTCCTTTAAATGCAAATTTCACCAATTCAAATGAAGAATTCATTCCAATAGAAATTACTAACAACCCTAAACTTGCCTTTGAATTAAATCTCCCACCTAAACTTAGAAACGAAGACTTCTTTTCCATTTCAGTTCATTACAAATCTTTGGATAATATTCTCGACAAACTTTCACTTAAAATAGAATCACCTAAAGATTTAAGATATATCACAATAGAAAATAATGACAGTAAACTCGAAAATTTCTTGAATCAGATTAGGAAAGCATTATTCATAAATAAGACTGTCATATTGGCTGAGTCTTTCC
This sequence comes from uncultured Bacteroidia bacterium, assembly GCA_903923905.1. Lineage (GTDB taxonomy): Bacteria > Bacteroidota > Bacteroidia > Bacteroidales > Prolixibacteraceae > JAAFHB01. The sequence continues at coordinate 77,951 of CAIXZH010000059.1, read as the reverse complement.
TTATTCTTTATGTAATTTTATTTTACCTGACAAAACTTTTCAATTGGGGTATTGAGTTTTATAAAAGTGAGAAGGATAAGAATTTTATTAACAACAGAAATAAAAAACAATTTCTAAAACGATAATTATGGAATTTAAATATATACCTGTAACACAAAAAGGTCTGACTTATTTTATTTCAGTTACAGATGCATTGGGTATCGTTGATAAAATTAATGTGAATAGACGGACATCTAGACGGAATGAACCTATTGTATATGACCTTCTAAAATTAGAAGAAAATATACGAGAAATAAATGAAAAGAAAATTGGTCAGGGTCTTCAACGAGAATTAATGCCTGACAAGGTAAAGGAAATAACGAAATATCTAAATGGAGATCTAGGATTAATACCAAATTCAATTATCATAAATATATCAGATCCTTTAGGTATAGTAGAATTTACCAATGATCTTATTTATGTACCTGATGATGAGTCTATTGTTCTGACTGCATTGGATGGACAACATAGATTAGAAGGGATTAAAGCCTACATAAATTCTCATAAAAGCGAGAAATATGAAATTCCCCTCACAATATTTTATAACTCTCAATTAGAGTTTCAGGCATATTTATTTAGTACTATAAACAGCAAGCAGACTAAAATTAATAAATCCTTTCTTTATGATTTACTTGCTTTATCTAGTACTCAAATAGACGAATTCAAACTTTCACACGAAATTGCCTATTGGCTCAATGACTCGCCTGATTCAGTTTTAAAAGATAATTTTAAGTTACTGGGGAAAGGAACTGGTTGGTTATCCCAAGCTGCATTTATTGACTATTTGTTGCCTAATTTATTTCTCAGTGAGAAAAAAGACACTTCAAATGTCATATTCAAAAGATATTTAAAGTCTAAGAAATACGATAAAATTGCAGATTTCATCAATGATTACTTTAAAAGCATAATCAACAGAGTATATAAAGAGGAATTTTATTCTGAGGATTTTATTTTCAAAACATCTTTCATTTTTGGTGTTTTCATGAAAATTATGCCCTACTCTTTTATTTATGCAATTAACATTGACACATTTGAATATGATGAGCAGAAAATACTAGAATCGGTTTACTGGGTAAAAAAATCAAACTTTGATTTCAGGAAAGGTGGTACAAACTCAGGTATTGGGAGCTATGGTCGGCAGAACAAAATTGTTCAAGAAATTATAGAAATATTCAATAGTAATTGTGAGTTAAATATATTGACACAAAGATTTAAAGATAAGAATAAATAACAACAGCTAATCCTGTAGTTGCCCCAAAGACTTGATCTTCTTAGGAAGAAGCTCTAATATGATTTTGTTCATTAGACTTGTATTCTGACCACTGGAAAATGTTCTCCAGTTTACGATAAAATACGCTGCTTCAATTTAGACGATTGAAACCAATAAGTTAATCGTGATTTCTCTGCTTTCAAAAAAGACAATAGTATGAGTCTAACATGTTTTTGGCGTACTCACAAGTTTCGGATATTCCAGACCATTCAAACACCTTGCATGTGGTAATGAAGAATCAACCAAATAGGTGAATTCAGATCATCAATAGAAACATTAAATGTGCGACATGTTTTGGCATACCCCGCAATTAGTTTTGACCACATTTAATATTAACTGGAGTAAACTGTTATAAAATTGATTGGTCATGCAGGTATGTATACACCGCGGAAGTAAGGAGATTGGTGGGAGTTGTGTGGAAGTGGTTTCTGATTGCGGGAAAAGAATAGTCCTGGATCTTGGATTACCACTTGATGCCGAAAGTAATGATAAAATGTACCTGCCAAACATTCCAGGGTTGGATGGAAGTGATAATTCGTTACTGGCTGTTTTGATCTCTCACCCTCATCTGGATCATTTTGGTTTACTTGGGCATATCTCGGGTAATATTCCTGTAATCATGGGTAAGGACGCCCGAAACATTTTAATTAAAGCAGCCCCTTTTCAAAGAGGCGACTGGACAGTCCCGGCGCTTGGATTGAATTTTAAATCCGAAACTCCGTTTGAACTTGGACCTTTCAAGATTACCCCTTATCTTATAGACCATTCCGGTTATGATGCCTATTCACTACTAATTGAAGCTGATGGTAAACGTTTGTTCTACAGCGGTGATTTCAGGATGCATGGCAGAAAAGCAAAATTGACTGAAAAACTTATGGCCCACCCACCGGAGAAGATTGATATTTTATTACTGGAAGGATCAACGCTGGGCAGACTTGAGAATCATGAGACATTCCCTACTGAGACTGAAATCGAGGAGCAATTGGCGACCGTTTTTGCCGAGACAACAGGTCTTACCCTGGTGCACACATCCGCCCAAAATATCGACCGGGTTGTTTCTATTTTCAGGGCATGCAAGAGAACAGGAAAAACCCTCGTTATTGACCTTTATACAGCTGTTGTCCTTGAAGCCACCGGGAATAAGAATATACCTCAGTCAGACTGGCCTGAAATTGCACTTTATATTCCTGAAAATCAGCGAATACAGATCAAACAGAATCAGTGGTTTAACCTTCTAAAAAGGCACCTAAAGAACCGGATTTTTATTGGCAATCTTAAATCTATTTCAAATAGCAGCGTTTTGTTATTTCGCCCGTTGCATATACATGATCTTGAAAATGCAGATTTACTCAAGAATGCTTTTTATATCTACTCGCAATGGGAAGGATATTGGGACAAAGAAGAAAATGAATATTTCCGAGATTGGATTGACAAGCATAAGATTCCCAAAATTAGCATCCACACATCGGGTCATGCAAGCCCTGCCGATTTAAAAAGATTTGCAGAAGCTCTTGCGCCGGTCCGAATCGTTCCTATCCATACATTTATGCCGGAAAAATATCAGGAATTATTTAATAATGTTGAATTAAACGCTGATGGCGTATATTGGGAGGTTTAACTATATATTATGATCGTACTTTAACAACTGATTTCTCATAACATATCAAACCTAACGGAAGCCTTTGCTGGCGTTATGAATTTGTTCGGAAATTTCACAATCTATGACGGACCTGATAAATGGGTAAAAATAAATGACTAATATCTAATATATTATGGGAACTTTACTGCGAGCAGTCTGCAATAAATGCGGGTATTCCAATACTGTTAATTTCGGTGCCGGGATGTTGAACTTTACTGAGGTTTGTAATGTACCTGTCATTAATAAAAAAAGCGGTAAATTAGAAATCAAAAATATCCTGGATAAAGATATTTCAAAGGAGAATTACTCATTTTACAATGAGCCTGAAATGTATCAAGGAGAAGATTCTGGCAAGCGACACCAATGGGGAGATATTTTTTTAAGTGAAGAGAGAAATTTATGCCCAAGCTGCTTAAGGTTTACAATGAACTTTGAACCAGAAGGTTTCTACGACTAGAAATATATTTGGGGTAATCTTGATTAAGCTTTGGCGAATAAAAAAAGAACTTTATTTTATTCTTATGAAGGAATCGATTGATGTACACAAGGTCTTTGCAGAATATTTCAAGGGATATGAAACTCTTGCATATGGTCTTTCGGTTAAACTGAGTGAAGGCAATATGTGCCTGGATATTGACGAATACAAAACCGAACTACCACATCGTCTCAAAGAACAAAAATCAAAAGAGTCATTCAACGAAAAAGATTCTGTCTTTTGGGCCCAACCGGAAGATTTTGAAAAACAATGTGAAGAAGGAATATATGTAACTCATTCCGGGTTTGAATTGAAGCCTTTTGTGATTCAAAATGGACAAGCATACCTTCACCGCTATTTTCAATACGAGACCTGGATTATTGAAAATATCCGGAGACTCGGAAATAACTTCCGGATCATTACGGGAGGACCGGGAACAGGCAAAACTTTTGGTGTATCAACTAACCTGGTAAAGTTATTTACTGAAAATATTGACCTGAAAGTGGCTTTGGCTGCGCCAACTGGAAAAGCGGCTGCACGGATGAATGAGTCTATCACCAGGTTTGCAGAAGATCCTCAAAATAGCATTGATGAAGCTGTTCATACCAGGCTGACCGGACTAAAAGCTCAGACCATCCATCGTCTACTTGGATATATATCAGATAGTGTGTTTTTTAGGCACAACGAAAAGAACCGGCTTCCATATGACGTGGTTATCATCGATGAATGTTCGATGGTAGACGGTGCCATGATGGCTAAGTTGCTTAACGCCATCGATAAACATACAATACTTTACCTTCTTGGCGACAAAGACCAGCTTGCCTCTGTCGAAGCAGGTTCTGTGTTTGGAGACCTCTGCCGTGTCAAAGAGTCTGAACTGTTAAAGGGTAAAGTCGAAGTGAAGACAAAAAGCTGGCGGTTTGAACCTGATAAGGGGATCGGCAAATTTAGTCACGAAGTAATCGGTGGAAACATTGCCAGTATTGACAGTTATGCCGGCAATGAACAACTGATTATTGATACAACATTCTCAAAGGAATTATTTGAGCAGTATGCGTTATTGTATAGGGAATACATCCTGGAAGAAGACATAAAATCAGCACTTCAAAAGCTCAACCGGATTCGTTTTCTTTGTGTTACGCGAGAAAACGATCTGAGTGTGTCCCAGGTCAACCAGCAGATTCAATATTTGTTGTCCACCAGAATTGAGGGATTTAAACCCAAATCAGAAGGCTTTTATCATAATCAGCCAATAATCATTACCCAAAACGATTACCAGCTGGGGATCTTTAATGGTGATGTGGGAATTATCAGAAAGGAGAAAACAAATAATGGGGAAGTTTTATTTGCCTTTTTTGAAACTTCAGACGGTGAAACCAAAAAGATTCAGGCAGGCTACCTGAACAACTACGAATCGGTTTTTGCCATGACCATTCATAAAAGCCAGGGATCAGAATTTGACAATGTTGTTGTACTGTTACCTGAAAAGCAAGGAGGGAAACTTCTTACACGTGAATTGCTTTATACAGGTGTTACCCGTGCAAGGAAAAAGGTTCTGCTTCAAACCTCGTTACAGGTGCTGGAAAAATGTGTTGAAAGATCCGTTTCCCGCGCATCAGGGCTGGAAAAACGGTTAACAACGCCAAATAATTGAAGTATCATGTATAACCTCTACACCTCTAATCGTTTGGAAAGTCTGTGTCAGACACTGGCTGAAAACATCCGCAGATCTGAACATGGTGTTTTTGGAAAGGAAGTCATAATCACCCAGAGCGCCGGCATGAATGCCTGGCTGAAAACTGAACTTGCTCAGCGCAACGGAGTTTTTACAAATTTTGCTTTTGAAAATCAGGATGGATTTTTCTCTGAAATATATCAACTGTTATTTAAGCAAAGGCTTCAAAATAACCTTGATACGCTAAAGTATAAGATCTATGATTTTCTTGGAAATACTGCATTTAAAGATACTTTCAGCGAAGTTGCCAGTTATTATGAGAATAACGAATTGCGACGATTTCAACTGTCTGCCAAAATTGCCGATTTGTTTGATCAGTACCAGTTGTATCGTCCGGAAATGCTCGGGAAATGGGAAAGAGCTGAACTTTCAACAGAAAACGCTGCAGAGAAATGGCAGCAGTGGTTGTGGAGTAAGTTGAATACAGATTCCAGATCAAAAATCAGTGGAAAAATATTTGATCAGTTAGAAAGTCAAAAGGATCTGATTCAAAAGAGTTATCCTGAAATCTCATTGTTTGGCATTTCGGTTTATACCCGGTTTCATCTCGACTTCTTCAAAGAACTGGCCAAATATACCCGTGTGAATTTTTACTTGTGCCTTCCAACAGATCAGCTTCAATTCAAAAACGAACTGTTGGTTAGCTTTGGAACTAAAGCCGGTGAATTGGCCCGGATGTTTGATGTTAAAGTTTTTGCAACTGTAGAAAGTGAAGCCGATTCTTTACTTTCCCGTATTCAACATCAAATTATTCATAACGACACAACTCTGGAATGGAAGGAAGACGATTCCCTGCAGATCAACTCCTGTTATACTCCTGTGAGAGAGGTCGAATGTCTTTACAATTACCTGCTCGATTTATTTGAGAAAGACAGGGGTTTAAAGCCCGGAGATGTCCTTGTTATGACCACGGACATTAATAAATATGCTCCATATGTTAAGGCTGTATTTCGGAATGCCCCGGTGAATATTCCCTTCCAGATATCGGGTGCTGCAAATAACAGTGACGATACACTAACTGCTGCTTTGGAACAGATTATGAATTTAAAGGAGGAAGATCTAACCTCTGAAAAAGTGATCAGCTTACTGGAACAGAAGCGCATAAAAAAACGGTTCCAGATTGAGGACACCGATTACATTCGTGCAGTTGTTAATAGGGCCAATATCCGGTTCGGCAGCGAAAATCGGATTGAGGATGATACCCGCTATGTAAGCTGGAAATATGGGCTTGAAAAGATCCTCCTGGGATATGCTATGCTCACCGATGAAGAATATCCGGTTGGAAACGATCTTACCCTTTATCCGTTCAAAGATACGGAAGCTTCCGGAAGTTACGATTTGTTTCGGCTTAAAGCCTTTTTTTCGGCGTTGGAATCACTTGTAAAAACACAAAAGGAAGCCAGGAGTCTGTTTGACTGGAAACTGTTTTTGTTTAATGAGGTTCTTGATAAAATGGTTTATTCTGATGATTCAGAGAAGGATGACCGGGCGGAATTATCTTCCATTTACAGAGCGCTATCATTTATTGACAAGCTTGAATCGGATGAAAAGGTTCCCTTCGCACTCTTTCTTGAGGAATTGAAAACCAGGCTTTTTACTGAATCGCGTGATTCAAGACTCAACACCGGAAGGGTAACGATCTCTTCGCCAATTCCGGTTCGGGGAATACCTTACAAAGTGATCTGTTTTCTGGGTTTGAACAATGACATTTTTCCCCGGAAAGACCAGTTCATGGGTTTTGATCTGCTGGGTGAAGAATACCGCGAAGGAGACCGTAACAAAAAAGAGACCGATAAATTCCTCTTCCTGGATACACTTCTGGCAGCGAAAGAGAACCTCTATCTTAGTTACATCGGACAAAGTGTAAAGGACAATACAGAGATTCCGCCTTCCATTGTGGTGGATACACTCATGGACTATTTGGGTTCAGACAGGATCGCTGTAAAACATCCCTTGCATGGGTTTAGCTCACGTTACCAAAAGGATGACAAACGATTATTTACCTATTTATACTCAAAGCAAGCGAAAGAATTTAAGCCCATAGAACAGGTACAGAAAGAGTTGACTGACGTTTCCGTTTATTCGTTTGTGAAGTTTTTTGAGCATCCCATTGAATGGTATTTCAAAACAGTTCTGGGGATTAAATTTGAAGATAATTCGGACACCTTACCTGAAACGGAATTGTTTGGACTCGATGCCCTTCAGAAATGGCAGATTAAGAATGATCTGCTAAGGTTGAATGATTCCGAGGTTGAATCTTATATTTCAAAATCGATAAAAGAGGGGCAGTTACCGCTGAAGAACCTGGGCAAGCTTGCGGTTGAAGATATAGGTGCTTCAATAGCGGGCCTTAAATCACAGTACAACGCTTTAATCCAGAATAAGGAAGAGCAGCATATCGCCATCGACCTAACGATTGACGATACGCAATTAACCGGTACCATCGAAGGTGTTTATGGATATGAATTTGTTGCATTTGCCTTTTCTGAAAATTTAAAATATCGCGTTAGAGCATATCTGAACACCCTCTTAATCTGTGCTTCAGATAAGATTAAGTCTGGCGTATTTCTGGATAAAAATGGAGGTATCTCAAATCTGCCTGTTTTTTCGCCAGCTGATGCACTATTGAAACTTACGGAGCTTTTGAGTTTCTTCAGGAAAGGTAACCTAATGCCTTTAAAATTCACCCTTGACGCAAGTGACCAGGTCCAACAAAAGGCAAAAACGGCCAATATCTTCAAAAAAGAAGCTGAAGGAGTTGCCTACAGTTCAAAACCTCCTAATCAGTATGTGGCTATTCTTCTGGAGGAGGGTTATCTGAAAGAGTTTGATGTTGAACGGTTTGATGAAAGCATCTATGATGATCCTCAATATGATGAAATTAAAGAAATTGCCGCACTGCTAAACCTTAATACTGCTGCGTCATGATAGAGCCACAAGACTTTAATGTGAAATCGGTAGCGCTGCAAAGCTCAAAACTTATCGAAGCCAGTGCCGGTACCGGGAAAACCTACTCGGTTGCGATATTGGTTTTACGGCTGATCCTGGAAAAGCAAATCCCGATTGAGAAAATCCTCATGGTTACCTTTACCAAAGCTGCAGTCGCCGAGCTTGAATCAAGGATCCGCAGGTTTGTGCGTCTGGCATACCGGTTTGCATCGGGAAAAGAAATTCACGATCAAACGATAAAGGAGGTTGTAGGTGTTCCTGATGAAGATAAAATATCAGTACTCCGAAATGCCGTTCAAAGCCTGGATAGTCTTTCGGTGATGACAATTCATAGTTTTTGTCAAAAAACGATTGATGAATTCACGTTCGAAACCGACCAATCGTTTGACTACGAAATTGTACAGGATGATTCATTTCTGAGAGAAGAATCAGTTCTTGATTTCAGAAGAGAATTGGTGAACACGATCGCGGATTATGAATGGTTTAAGAAGGTCAATTCGTATCTGAATTTTGATAAAATGTCAGATATTCTAAAGAAATACCTCGAAGGGAAGACTTTTTTGGACATCGATCTTACTCAGAACCAAAATCTCAGTGAAACAACTTCTCAATCCATTGAAGCATACAGGATCTTAAAGGAACAAGTGATACTGAGTTTTAAAAGAATTCAGACGACTCGTGTTCATGGCAGTTCAAAAGTGGCGAAAAGCAGAGAAAACCCTGAACAATTCCTTCCGGTCTTTATCCAGAGTTGCTGTGTTGAAAAAAAATACACTACTGAATTTGCTTTCCTTTATGAACCCTACGGGAGAAACTATGCCGAGCTCTATTTAAAGGCGGAGTATACCTTTTATACCACCTTTATAAGCTCCTCAAAGGAGAAGATCAATCAGATCAAACAGGCTAAGGGGTATATTTCGTATGACGATCAGATCAAGACCATCCATAAAGCCCTAACAAACCAATCATTTAAAGAAAAACTTGCTGGAAAATACCAGGCCGTTTTCATTGATGAATTTCAGGATACGGATAAGCATCAGTATGAAATTTTCAACTCGGTTTTTTCAGAAAATTCAACCGTATTTTACATTGGCGATCCCAAACAATCAATATATGGTTGGCGCAGCGCAGATCTGGATACTTATAAACTGGCAAAACAGAATGTTGCCGGTTCTGTATTATCTATGAATAAAAACTATCGGTCGACAAAAGAGATGATCGAAGCATTAAATCTGTTATTACACCCAGGTGACAATTATAATCTGTTTGAGGATGATGAAATTCGGTATATCAATGTCGGTCAGGGAGCCGTTGATCTGGGGAAAATGTCAGATCTGGGTCATGAAGTTGCACCAATCACAATTTGGGAGTTTGAAGAAGAAGATGAAACAAATTGTAGCACCGTTGCCCGGGAAATTTACAGGCTTCTTACTGAAGATGTAAAGATCAAGGAGCGTCGAATTACTCCAAGGGATATTGGTGTTCTGGTTAGAGGAAACAAAGAGGGAGATGCCATTAAGAAAGCGTTGGCACGATTTAATATTCCTTCCGTCAAGAGAGATGACGCAAAGGTTTTGAATTCTGAGGAATGCGGGATGATTAAATATTTACTAATTGCGGTTATCTCACCCAACAGGGGTGCCATAAACCGTGTGTTGATCAATATTTATCAAGGGTTTACAACTCAGGATTTAAATACACTTGACGACCAGAAACAGATTGAGATCTTCATTGAACTCCGAAAGATCCTCACCGAAGAAGGTGTTTATAATATGATTTCATCATTCCTGGATATTTACGGGATTCGTATAAATTGCATGAAGGATGTTTTAGGTCAGCGTGTTTTAACCAATATCAACCAGCTGGCTGAGATATTGCATAAAATTGAAAAGCAATTTAAGTATACGCCTGACGAATTACTGATATGGATGGAACGCAGCTCAGGTGAAGAGGATGAAGAATTTGAACAGCGCGTTGAAAGTGACGATGAGGCGGTGCAGATCACTACTATCCATAAGGCAAAGGGACTGGAATACAACGTTGTCTTTGCCCCGGGCCTGTCGATGACCCCTAAACCGTATTTTTTGAACCGGGGAAACCTGAATGAGTTTAAAAAAGATGGGATGTATTGGTTTACGCTGAACTACCCCGATTTAGGTGTAGACGACCAAAAAATCTTTGATATCCAGAAGGAACAGGAAAACAGGAGGTTGATTTACGTGACTTTAACCAGGGCCGTTTATAAAAGCTATATTTCACTCGTTCCAAAGTCCTATAAAGGCCAGCCTGTACCATCTTCCCTGTCGGCAATTCTTGACCACTATCAGGAAAATTCTGAACTAATTGAAGTCAAGAAAATAACTAAAAGTGATCTGAAATTAACAAAGGGACAATACCAGCCTCAAACTGTAAATCCGATTTTTTCGCCGAAAGAAGAACCCAAGATTGAGATTATTAACTCGTTTGGTATTCACAGCTTCAGCGGATTGAGTAAAACGCACCATTCTGTACCATTTGAAAAGGGGTTACCAGCGGAAACAGAAGCGTATGACCAATTTATCTTCCAGGATCTTGCCCGAGGAGCGGATGCAGGAACTGCTCTTCACAGCATTTTAGAACATCTTAATTTCGCTGACCCTGACAGCTGGGATCAAACGCTGAAAGAGGCTTCAAAATACTATTCCAATATTATCAAAGAAGAGAGCCTCGATCTTTTTAAGCAATTGGTCACCCATGTGATGAATGCTGAATTAGACTGTAACGGAGAGAAGTTCTCGCTGAGCGGGATTTCGAACGACCAAAAGCTATCTGAGCTGGAGTTCTGTTTTTCACTTAACAAAACCAGTAAATCTTTAATAAATGAATTGCTAGGAGTTGAGGCTGATCTTGTAGGCGACGCTGATATCGAAGGTCTAATGGCCGGTTTTATAGATCTCTTTTTTGAGTACAATGGCAAATACTATATCCTTGACTGGAAATCAAATTACCTTGGAAACAAACCTGAAGATTACGGACAGTGTGGCTTAATCGAAGCCATGAAGGGGAATAATTACAATCTTCAATATTTCATTTATACAGTGGCGATGAAACGGTATCTTGAGGTAAAGATGCCAGGATTTAATTACGATGAACATTTTGGAGGTGTGATCTATATTTTCTTACGGGGTGTCAGGGATAAGGATAACAGGACAGGTATTTATTATACGAGACCTACTAGTGAGAATATCAACAGACTTGAAGAGGTTTTTTATCGTCCGCTTCAATTTTAACAGGAAATGCTAAAACAATACAATAATTCAAATTTTATTGCAGTATCCCCCATTCTACTACATTTTTTAAGGAATATTACCCTCAATTTGAAACATGATGAAACTTATAACTCCGATCTCATTACATGCTATGGGAAAAATAACCCTGACTTTTCTACAAATAATCAGAAAAACAACCTTGACTATTATACATTTATTACTATTTTTATCCCTGACTTTTATACATCACTAATATGTTTTACAGGGAAATCATAGATAAACTAAAAGATTGGGCGGTAAGGGATAATCGCAAACCGCTGGTATTAAGGGGATCCAGGCAGGTTGGAAAAACAACCGCCGTTGAGATGTTTGCCAAAGAGTTCGATCAGCACATTTCACTTAATCTTGAAAAGGAAGAAGAGCGGAAGATATTTGAAACCTCCTATCCGTTTCAGGATCTGTTGATGGCCTTATTCTTCTATGCAGGAAAGGAACGCCATTTGGGCAGGACTTTAATCTTTATCGACGAAATTCAGAACGCTCCTAAGGCAATCGCATTGTTGCGCTATTTTAAGGAAGAGGCCGGTGATTTGTTTGTGATTGCAGCAGGATCACTACTGGAAACGATTATGGACCGCAAAATTTCTTACCCGGTAGGAAGGGTGGAATACATGGTGATGCACCCTGTGTCTTTCCGCGAATTTCTGGCTGCTACCGGCGAAACCCAAAGCCTCGATCTGCTGAAAAGTGATGAAGTTCCTGCCTTTGCCCATCCCCATTTAATGCGGCAATTCAAAAAATACCTGACCATTGGCGGAATGCCACAGGTAGTGGAACAATATATTCGCAACAACGACCTCACCGCTTTGCAGCCTATTTATGCAAGCCTCCTGATATCGTATATTGAAGATGTGGAGAAATATGCACCTTCCTCATCGCAGGTGCAGTATATCAGGCATATACTTAACACTGCTTTTGAAGTGGCGGGAAGCCGTATTACCATCGAAAATTTTGGCGGTTCAAGTTACAAGTTTCGCGAAATGAAAGAGGCATTTACCACACTCGAAAAAACATTGCTATTCCAGTTGGTTTATCCAACTACTGACATAACCATCCCGGCATTGCCCAAATTGACATTAAAACCCAGGTTGCATGCCCTTGACACCGGGATGATAAATTACTCAACGAATATGGTTAAAGATATACTATCCACGGAGGATATCGCCGATGTGTACAGAGGTCGGATAGCCGAACACATTACCGGACAGGAACTGATGGCAATGTCAAATAGCATCATGAACAAGCTCCGGTTCTGGGTGAGGGAGAAAAAACAATCCAGCGCTGAAGTAGATTATCTTTACCAATACAATAGTAAATTAATCCCAATCGAAGTAAAATCGGGTGCAATTGGCAAGCTGCGTTCGCTGCACCAGTTTATGGATCATGCCCCTCATAAGCTGGCGGTGCGGGTCTGGCAAGGTCCTTATTCGGTCGAAAAGGCTAAAACCATTGCAGGAACCGAATTCACACTGCTTAACCTGCCTTTCTACCTTGTTCACCGGATTGAACGGGAATTGGATAAAATAAATGAATGAAATAGCCATAGCGGAGAAATCACAAACCGAAAATGGAAATATCACCATGGCTATTCCATCTGACCTTTAAAAAAACAAATTATATGCAGATGAATATTTAGTAGAGGCAATTGAGGTAATTATTCCTTACCTTTGAGAATTATACCTGAGCCTTTATGAGATATTTGCCTTTTTGAATAAAAAATTTCAATTTAACCTGAATAATAACCACCAATTGCAAATCCAATGATTTACCCCCCACATTTTCCGGAAGATTATGAAAATATTGCCGAAAAAAGGGTGTATCATGCCTTATCTGCACTACCTGCCGATGATTATGACGTTTATTTTCAAAAGACCTTCAGTGGTTCCGGAAGTCGCGAAAATGACGATTACGAAATCGATTTTCTCATCATCGACAAGCGGAACGACCGTTTTAATGCACTGCTTGTGATCGAGGTTAAGGGTGGAAAACTGACCTATTCTGCCAAGGAGAATTGCTGGTTCCAGAACGGGCATAAATTAAACCCGGGACCGGACGGACAAGCCCGGAAAAATAAGCACAATCTGGTTCACCGATTTCCGTCCCTTTTAGTAAATGTTCCTGTGGGATGGGTGCTGTGGTTTCCGGAAGGTTACAATACTGCTGGAGATTTTACCCCGGTAAATATGAAGCCCTGGCAGGTCTTGGATTTTGATTCGCTCTCGCTATTCAAAGAGTGCATTGATCTGGCTTTCGAAAAGATCAAAGGCAAATACGATCAATTCGCGGGTGAGTCAATAGATTTCTATACCACTAAATTAAGAACCAGCTTACTAAGAGGACTCGGAATTATCCAGCCTCTGAATATCCGGCTCAAGCGATTTGACGAACAGTTCCTTCAGCTTGAACGCGAGCAAAAGAGCTTTTTCGCGAGTCTTTACCAGATCCGGAAGCTTGCTGTTTCGGGGGGTGCAGGAACCGGTAAAACACTGCTGGCTACAAGCGCAGCCATTGATCTTGGAAACGAAGGGAAGTCTGTCCTGTTTTTATGCTTTAACCGCATGCTCGCTTTGGCCCTGGAAGCTACAATTACCAATGATCATATCGCTGTCTCCACATTTCACACCTTTGCCTACAAACGGGTTGAGGAGCACGATTCCGGCTGGCTTGTCCGAAATCCGGAAAGAGGCGATGATTTTCATATGCATCTTCTACCCGATAAATTTGATGAGATTACTACCAAAAACAATTTAAAGAAAAAGTACGACGTATTGATCATAGACGAAGCCCAGGATTTTGAACACACCTGGCTGCGGACGATCTTTAAATATACCCATCCCAAAAGTCAGGTGATCCTGTTCTTTGATGAAAATCAAAATATCTTTAAACGGCGGTTTACAATCCCCGGAAAGGATACCTTCACACCGTTTAAACTCAATAATAATTACCGGAACACTCGAAAAATCTGCGATTTTGTGACCAGATCAACCGGGATTGAAATTACTTCCAGCAATACTCCGGTTGGAGTTGATGTGGAAACTATCGGATATTCAGACACCGAAGATCTGATCGGCAAAGTGTCGCGGTCTGTTTTAAGTCTTGTGCAGATTGAAAAGATCCCGCTTCAGGATATCCTGATTCTTATCGATGGCCACGTTAATGACCATCCCTTTGCTTCGGTAACCGCTATTGACCGGTTTAAATTTAAGGCCTGGGATATAAATGCCCCGCGTGAACCCGGTGAACTATACTTTACCTCGATCACCCGGTTTAAAGGGTTGGAAAGCAATGTGGTTTTGTTGATCCTAAATGAGGCCTCTGTAGCCGAAGAAAAGAAACAGTTCTATACCCAATGCACCAGGGCAAAAAGTATTTTGAAGGTGTTTGAAAAAGGGTAATCCTTGCATTAGGAAAGAAATTAAATCACATTAAAACGAAACTTTAAAACTCAATGAATACAGCTTCCCACAATAAACTCGTCTCCTTTATTTGGTCTATTGCGGATGATTGCCTGCGCGATGTCTATGTCCGCGGAAAATACCGCGATGTTATTCTTCCCATGGTGGTCTTACGCCGTCTCGATGCCTTGCTCGAACCGACCAAAGAGGCGGTCATGGAAGAGGTCACCTTTCAGCGCGATGAAGCTAAGTTTACCGAATGGGATAACAAAGGGATGACAGATGCCGCTGGTTATGTTTTTTATAACACCAGTGAATGGACACTGCAACGGTTGCATAATACCGCAACAAACAGCCAGCAGATCCTGCAGGCCAATTTCGAAGACTACCTGAACGGATTCAGCTCCAATGTTAAGGAGATCATCGATAAATTCAAACTCCGGAGCCAGGTTAAACACATGGCCTCGAAGGACGTACTGCTGAATATCCTCGAAAAGTTTACCTCGCCGTATATCAACCTGACTTCTTCTGAAAAAACAGATCCCGATGGGCGTAAACTTGCCCCATTGACTAATCTGGGGATGGGTTATGTGTTTGAGGAGCTGATCCGGAAATTTAACGAGGAAAATAACGAGGAGGCAGGAGAACACTTTACCCCGCGTGAGGTAATTGACCTCATGACCCATATCATTTTTGAACCTGTGAAAGAGAACCTTCCACCCGTAATGACTATTTACGATCCTGCCTGCGGAAGTGGCGGAATGCTAACTGAATCCCAGAATTTTGTGAAAGACGATGAGGGAGAGATCCGGGCAACGGGGGATGTGTACCTCTATGGTAAAGAGATTAACGACGAAACCTATGCCATCTGCAAATCGGATATGATGATCAAGGGGAATGATCCCGAGAATATCAAATGCGGGTCTACCCTGAGTGCCGATGAGTTTGCAGGAACCAAATTTGATTTTATGCTCTCGAATCCCCCTTATGGTAAATCGTGGGCCAGTGAGCAGAAATATATTAAAGACGGGAAAGAGATTATTGATTCGCGTTTTCGGATCAAACTGAAAAATTATTGGGGCATTCTGGAAGATGCCGATGCTACGCCCCGCTCTTCGGACGGACAGTTGCTGTTTCTGATGGAGATGGTTAACAAGATGAAACCATTTTCGCAAAGCCCGCTGGGTTCCCGTATCGCTTCGGTACATAACGGTTCGAGTCTGTTTACCGGTGATGCCGGTGGCGGCGAGAGCAATATCCGCCGGTATATTATCGAAAACGACTGGTTGGAGGCGATTGTACAACTCCCCAATAACCTCTTTTACAATACAGGGATCACCACTTATATCTGGATATTAAGCAACAACAAGGCTCCCCACCGTAAAGGAAAGGTTCAGCTGATCGATGCCGGACAGCTCTACCGCAAACTCCGGAAAAATCTTGGAAATAAAAACTGTGAATTTGCCCCCGAACATATACGGGAGATCGTGGGTGTTTATAAGGAAATGTCGTCGGTAGATGCCAGGGAGATTAATCTTGAGAATATTTCAGGAACTATCTCCTCCAAAATCTTTGATAATTCCGATTTTGGGTATTACAAGTTTGTGATAGAGCGCCCCAAACGGTTAAAAGCACAGTTTACTGTAGAGAGGATTGCGGATCTGCGATTCGATAAATCATTGCGTGAACCGATGGTCTGGGCCTATGAGCAGTTTGGTGAAGATGTTTATACGAACATGTCCAAACATGAAAAAGCGATTCTGGAGTTTGCCGAAAAGCAGGAACTCAATCTGAATGCCAAACAAAGCCGATCTTTGGTAAGCAAGGAAACCTGGCAGAAACAACTCGATTTGCTGAATGCTGCCAAACAGTTGATGAAGGTGATTGGCACAGATGAACACAACGATTTCAATATGTTCCGGGAAAGATTTGATATGTGTTGTAGAGACAAGGCGTGCCTTGTCTCCATGCCAGGCAACAGCGAAAAAAACGCAATTCTAAATGCAATCAGCTGGTACGATGGCTCTGCCGAAAAAGTAATCAAAGGGACAACCAAACTGTCCGGTGAAAAACTGGAACGGTTGCTTGACCATTTGGGTTGCCAGGAAAGCCAACTGGGAGATTACGGTTATTTTGCCACCAAAAAGAAAAGTGAATACCTCGAATATGAAACCGAAAGTGATTTGCGTGATACTGAAAATGTGCCGATCAAAGAAAGTATCTATGATTACTTTTTGAGGGAAGTAAAACCCCATGTTCCGGAGGCCTGGATCAACCTGGACGGCACAAAAATTGGTTATGAGATCAGTTTTAATAAATATTTCTACAAGCACAAGCCACTGAGGAGTATTGAAGAGGTAAGCGCCGATATTCTGAAGTTGGAGAACGAAAGTGATGGCTTAATCCGTGAAATATTAAATCTCGCCTGATGGAAAGTATTAAAATTCAAAAATATGCTGCTTACAAAGATTCAGGTATTGAATGGCTCGGTGAAATTCCGGAACATTGGGAAGTAAGAAGAATAAAACACCTTTTTAATGAGATTAATGA
This sequence comes from uncultured Bacteroidia bacterium, assembly GCA_903923905.1. GTDB lineage: Bacteria > Bacteroidota > Bacteroidia > Bacteroidales > Prolixibacteraceae > JAAFHB01. The sequence continues at coordinate 60,591 of CAIXZH010000059.1, read as the reverse complement.
AAGAAGCGTTAACGGAAATGAAGAGCTTTTATCAGTATCTCAGTATACTGGCGTTACTAAAAAAAGTGACAAGACAGATGTTGGTGAATTACTGACAACTGCTTCTACTTTAGAAGGATATAAAAAAGTATATAAAGGAGATTTGGTTAGTAATATCATGTTAGCATGGAATGGTAGTTTAGGCTTTTCTCCATTTGACGGTATTACAAGTCCTGCATATTCAACTTATAGATTGTTAGGTGAAAACGACAAAAGATACTTTCATTATTTATTACGAACTGAGTTATACAAAGCTGAATTTAAAAGGAACTCATCTGGTGTGATCGAAAGTCGATTAAGACTTTATACTGATGATTTTTTTAGAATTATATCCTTGCTACCTCCAATACCTGAGCAAACCGCCATCGCCGAATTTCTCGACGACAAAACTACCCTTATTGATCAAGCCGTCGGCATCGAAGAAAAACAAATTGAACTGCTTAAAGAACGCAGACAAATATTGATTCACCGGGCTGTTACAAGGGGGATAAACCCCAATGTAAAACTAAAAGAGAGTGGTGTGGAATGGATTGGGGAGATTCCGGAACATTGGGAGGTGAAGAGGTTGAAGTATTTAGGACGAATAAGATATGGTTTAGGTCAACCTCCAAAAGAGAAGGAAAATGGATTGCCACTAATTAGGGCGACTAATGTAGAAAGAGGAAAAATCGTTGAAAAAGACCTTGTTTTTGTTGATCCAGAAGATATTCCATGGGAACGAGATCCTGAGCTAAAAGAAAATGACATCATTGTCGTAAGGAGTGGAGCATATACCGCTGACTCTGCCATTATTCCTAAAAAATACGCAGGGTCAATAGCAGGCTATGATATGGTTTTTACTCCACATACAATCAATCCCCTTTTTATGAGTTTTGCATTATTAGCAAAATACATTTTGTTTGATCAGCTTTATCTTCTAAGAATGAGAGCCGCCCAACCTCATTTAAATGCAGAAGAATTAGGTGATACCTTGGTTCTTTGTCCACCAGATGAAGAACAATTTTTCATTGCAAAATATATTGAAGACCTCTCTAATAAAATCGCCACAGCCATTTCCCTTAAACAGCAGGAGATTGAGAAGCTGAAGGAGTACAAGGCGAGTTTGATAAATGAGGTGGTGACGGGGAAAATAAAAGTGGGATAGTATGGAAAATAATCATCAAAAATATAACGATCTTGAAATTAGCTTGTTTGAGCAGCATTGTACTTATTATTCAAATATTGGTATTGAAACAATTAAACAACAGGCGGGACAGGTTGAGCAAGTTGGTTCAGACTACCAAGGAAGAGTAATCTACGAATTACTACAAAATGCATTCGATAAGGCTGAAAAAAACATTTTGGTTGAGTTAAAAGACCAATCATTGTATATAGCTAATGATGGGTCGAAATTCAACTATACCTTAAACTACGATTATGCTAACGGGACTACTAAGCGTGGTGATTTCCAATCCTTGTGTTCAATATCAACATCGACAAAAACAACTGCTACCAGTATTGGAAATAAAGGGGTTGGATTTAAGTCGGTATTTTCGGTCGCGCTTAATAATTACGTGAATATTTTTACAGAAGGGGAAATTTTAGATTTGGAAAGGAAACTGCCGCAACGAATAAGTTTCCGGGTATATGACGTTTTCCAAAATGAAACAGATATTCCTTCAGAATTGAAAGATCATAGGGAGAAAATCAAGGAAAAGCTTAAGCAGGTTCAGCAAGAAAGACCGGATCGCGGAATACCCGGATATTATTTCCCAATGCATATAACTGATGAACCAGAGTATATTAAGGATTTATTCAAACGGGGTTATGTAACTATTATTGAGATTCCCTTTAAAAGTAAGGAAGAAATTGAGAAACTACTTCATGAAATTAAAACAATTCATTTTCATTTTATTGGATTGAAACACAACAGGGAGTTTGATTTGAAATTTATTGTGGATGATAAGTTGTCATTGAAAAGAACTATCAATAATAGTTTAAATACTCTTTTTACAGCGCAACTTGACCCTGAAGTTATTAATCCACTTGCAAAGCAGGCAGGTTTACAAGTTGATAACGCACAGGTCGCAATTAAATTCAAAGAAAATCCGAATGGTCTATTTTATAACTATATGCCAACCAGAAAGCAATCTCCATTTAAGTATGTCGATTTTCACGCGGACTTTCATACTACAGTCGATCGAAAAGATATAAACTTTGATGGTGAAAAGGTTGGTGCATATAACAGAGCACTATTTAATGCATGCGTTGAGTTATATTTTAGCGTTTTGGCCAGCTACATCTCTAACTTTGACTATTCCAATTTAAAATTTAAGTATATAACCCTAGCTTCATATCAACTTACCAATTTCAAATGGGTGTATTTATCAGCAGTTCGACGAGACGGTTATAATATAGTTCGTGATATATTAAGATTCGATGACCAATCCATAAACCAATGGAATTACAATGATAATAAGCGGTTTCATTATGCAAGTCATTTATTATCAGAGTTAGCATATGTCTATTTTGAAACAGAAAGAGAAAGAGAAGAGCATGAAAGTTTTTTTTCTGAGATGATCAGTTTTATTAATTCGTTTACCGACGATTATCGCACTCAATATAGCCGTGCGCAAATATTCAAGGAGGAACTTTTTAACAAAATAAGAGTGCGAAATGCTAGAGTTATTCCGAATATAGAATTTGACAAAATAGATGAGATCTTATTTAGAAAAGAAAATAATAAAAGCATCCAATTGCCAAAGTTTCTCAATGTTACTTTAACTGATTTTGAAATAGCAGACAAGACGATAAAACAAACGATTGGTATTCAGGATTTTACTGATCCTAATGAGGTTCTGAAATATTTCAGACAATGTTCCTTTTCTGGAGAATATAGTTCTGATACGATAACTGAAGCTGAGCAAGTTGAAGTGCTAAATATTTGTTACCGCTTATACCTGACGAAAAGAGAAAGCACTTTTTTAAGCACACATCGCTATACAAAGGCTTTTGACACAAGGCTAAGAGAGGCTAATAGTACATTAAATCAAGCCAATTTTAGTGTATCTACATTATTTCTAAAATTAAGTAATGGAAAATATAAACCAGCCCAATTGTGCTCAAAATCAGAACTTGATAGGACTTTTTATAGTACTTTCATTGATACACAGTTCGAAGACGATTGGTTAAGATTTCTGGGAGTATCAACAGAATCTGAATATAAATTTGTAGACATTGAGATTTATAATTCAATTAAAAGCGGAATTAATAGTATTCCTTGTCTGCTAGCAAAAAATATAACTAAAGATAGAATTACTAGTACATTAATAGGTAATATTAGAGTAATAAATAGCAAGGAAAACATAATTCATCCGGCACTGATTAATGATAACAATTATACTTTTTTCTGGAATTTAAGTAATTATAAAGTAAGACCAGAACTGGATAATCTAAGAGTTAAGGATTATCACAATTTTCCAAAAGAATTTCTTACAGTATTAAGAGCCCAGTTAAATGGGGTATTGCAAACAAGGTTTAGTGAGATTGTTCGATTCTATCAAAGTGTTTATGGCTGTTATGCGAAATCCAAAGAATACTTAATTGTTCAAAATAACTCACTTCACTGGGACAATACAACGGATTTCTATGTGCTTAGTAATAAGGCGGATTTTGATTTTTGCATTAAGAAATTTAATAAAAAAAGGATACTTGCCTATTACAAAGAAGGGATTGATGAGTTAAAAGAAAAAATAATTTTTCCACAAAAGGGTGAAATTACCTATGATGAAAAAGTGCCATTTTATGAAATTAATGAGAGGCTAAATGAAAAAATTAAATTCATTTTGATTAATCTTCACTATTCAAAAAATTCAAAGGTCAAATACTTAGACGAGGACACTGATTTATCTGAGTTGCAAAATCGGTTTGAAAAGCTGAATGTATATTGTTGTACCGGATTAAAGCAAGAGTTGATTTATGGGAAAATGGGATTAGACTCATCGCTAAAAGCATACTCCTACACTGAATCGGAACTTTTCTTTTCATACGATAGTACAATTTCTCAAAAAGTACAGGGAATTTGTGATTTTCTTTTTCGAAACATCAGTATTAAGGAAGAAGTTGAGCTTATTCTTTATCACAAGGAAACTAATATATTGATCCAGGAGTACGATCATGTTGAATTGGAAATTATAAACAGAAAGTGGAAATCAGATTATATCGAAAAGTTATCTAGATTTCAACAAAACATTTTGTCTACATTTAATTATACGGTAGAAGATGACAAATATTGGTACAATTATAATGATGAACACAGAAATAATTTTTTAATTAGGATTGAGAATGAAAATCGATTAAATGAGCTTACTCAAACAATTGATTCTTATAAGCATTCATCATTTTATGAAGGCTATTTTGATTCTTTTAATCTGGAAATTGACCGATCACATATCTTTAGTAAATGCTCTGAATTGATACTTCAGTTAGAATCTAAGAATGATGAACAAGCAGACAAACTTATAATTCGGATCCTTTCGCTGAATAGTCAATTAGGTGCTGAAAATGAGCTACTTGAAATCGATAATGAAATCAAAGCACTTTTCCCTGATACGGAAAATCAAATTAGTAGTACTCAACATCAGGCAAAAATAAAAGAATTGGAGGACCGAAAAAAGATTGAAGATATTTATACCCTGCTAAAAGCAACAAGCGCAAATAAAGAATTTGAGAGTCTTAATTTTGATGGAGTAGCGCAATCTGCCCAAGTTAAACATGTTCCAGGAAAAAAAATATTTCAGTTTAATGGTGAAGGTTTTCAAAATGGTCAGGAACAAGCACAAACCGGGGCAAATGGTGAGGAAGAGGTTCTGATTTTTCTTATTCGTGAATTTATTAAAATGCCTATAGATATGCGAGAAAATGCTATCCAGGAAATCAATTCATTAATGAAAAAAATGTTAGGAAATGATTCATATAACCTCTATGCACGTGAATGTTTAATTAATGTAGAGGATAATGAGAGATTAAAGCAGGCTCTAATCCCTTTCCTATATGTAACATTGCATTATAAATATTCTTATTTCGATTTAATTGCATGGCGAAACAATCAACCAACTTTGATTGAAGTGAAAACCACAAAAAACAGCAAAAACACTAAGTTTTATCTATCAAGTGCAGAAATAAATGCAGCTCGTGGAAAGACTGCTTATGAAATAGTTCGCGTTTCACCTTTTGCAATATCCTTTATGGGAAATCCAATTAAACAAGTTGAAGATAAATTTAAAGAAATAATAGGTGAAAATTTCAGTCTGAAACCACGAGATTACGAGTTCATCTATACAAATTAAGCATGCCAAGCCAAATCAATATTCAAGCTTTGTATTAGACTTTGAAAAATGTTTAACCAGAGCTAACCAGAAAAGCTGAGGGACATTAAGAATGATTATCTTTAAAACATAAATAATTGGCGTTGTGAAGAAGCTCAAAATTTTCATATCGAGTGTACAAAGCGAATTTGCCCGGGAGCGGGAAAGCCTTTTTGATTATTTGCACAGCGATCCGTTGCTGGGACTTTTTTTTGAACCTTTTTTATTTGAGAAATTGCCGGCTTCGGACCAGCGGGCCGATGAAGTATATATCAGCGAGGTGGCTCAATGTGATATTTACATTGGTTTGTTTGGTAGCCGTTATGGTTTTGAAGATACAGAGGGTATTTCACCCACGGAACGGGAATTTGATGAAGCCACACGGCAACATAAAACCCGGCTTATTTATGTTTTGGGTGATTCAACCCTTACCCGCCACCCCAAAATGGATCAGCTCATTCAAAAGGTGGGAATCAATCTCGTCCGCAAGCGGTTTAATTCAGGCGACGACCTCAAGTCCGGGGTTTATGCCTCGCTGGTTAATTATCTGAAAGAGAAAGAAATTATTCGTACCGGTCCGTTTGATGCCGCGATGAATAATCTGGCAACCATTGAGGATCTGGATCAGGATAAAATTAAGGAGTTTGTACATGTAGCCAGGGCAAAAAGAGGATTTCCATTGCCGGCTGAATCGGCTACGGAAACCATACTTACTCATTTAAACTTGCTGGATAATAATCGGGTAAGCAATGCGGCTTTATTGTTATTCGGAAAACAACCGCAGCGTTTTTTCATTACTTCTGAAGTAAAATGTGCTCATTTTCATGGTTTCGATGTGATAAAACCGATTCCTGCTTACCAGGTGTATAAGGGCGATGTATTCCAGCTGGTAAATCAGGCTGTCGATTTTGTGATGGGTAAAATCAATGTTTCGGTGGGTACACGTGATGAAAGTACACAGGTAGCCATCGAATATGAACTTCCGCTGGCTGCAGTTTCGGAAGCCATTGTCAATGCGATTGCCCATCGCGATTATACCAGTAACGGCAGTGTTCAGGTGATGTTGTTTAAAGACCGTCTCGAAGTCTGGAATCCGGGGCATTTGCCTTTGGGACTCAGTCCGGCTAAACTTCGCCAACCCCATAATTCAATTCCGGCAAATCCATTGCTGGCCGAACCAATGTATCTTTTTGGTTCTATTGAACGCCTCGGAACCGGAACCGGCGATATCATTCGACTATGTAAGGAGAAAGGGCTGAAGGAACCTGAATTTATCCAGGAAGAAAACTTTAAGTCGATTATCTGGAGAACAAAAGAACCTACCGGACAAGTTACCGGACAAGTTACCGATCATGTTACCGATCATGTTACCGGGGAAGTTAGTGGGGAAGTTACTGTACCTGATATCATTCATATTGAAGAGCTCACAAAAAGACTACTCTTGGTGTTGGCCAGTGAAATGAGCAGGCAGGAATTAATGGAGAGGTTGGAATTAAAGCATCGGCCAAACTTTATGGGAAACTATATACAGCCTGCCTTAGATGCTGAATATATTGAATTGACAATTCCTGGTAAACCAACAAGCATTAATCAAAAATATCGCTTAACAACATTAGGAAAATCTATAACTCAACAATTAAGGTGCAGCGCACCGGAATCTCTGTAGCATAAACAATATATAAAATCATCATAAGGTGCAGCGCACCGTAATATTTGAATATATGACAAACACATACACCAAATGCTATTTTCATATTGTTTTTAAATTTGTTATTCTACAGATATTTAGCGGCGATGCCGCATATGAAAATCATTAATTATGCCAAGCCTAACCAACGAACAAGCCCTTGAATCTGCAATCGAAAAACAGTTAACCGGATCAACCCTTGAGATTTTGAAAGGGAAAGGGATAACCCTTGAAAATATTTCAGACAGTCCTGAATTGTACCGGAGTGGCCATGGCTATTTTATCGGCTCACCTTACGATTTTAATGTCCGGCATGCCATCGATGAACGACGATTCTGGAATTTCCTGGAGACGACCCAAAAAGAGGAGCTGGCCAAACTGCAAAAACAAAGCGACTGGAAACTTAAGATTATTGATCGGCTCGACAAGATGATCAAAAAATATGGGATTCTGCGGTTGTTGCGTAAAGGGCTGGAGGTTGATGATGCCCATTTCACGCTTCTCTATGTTTTGCCCATGGCCAGTAGCAGTGAATCAGTAAAAAAGAATTTCGAAAACAACCAGTTCAGTGTTACCCGACAGTTACGCTATTCCATCTCTAATCCCCCGGAGGAGATCGATATGGTCCTTTTTGTGAACGGGTTGCCTTTCTCAACGATGGAGCTGAAAAATCAATGGACCGGTCAAAACGCAAAGGTTCATGGTCAGAATCAATACAAACACAAACGAGATATCACCCAGCCGTTGTTGAATTTTGGGCGATGCCTCGTCCATTTTGTCGTGGATACTGACGAAGTGTATATGACTACCAAACTAAATGGTGCAGACACCTTCTTCTTACCCTTTAATTTGGGTCATAACTTCGGCAAGGGAAATCCGCCAAATCCTCTTGGTCATAAATCTTCCTATTTGTGGGAGGAAGTGTTCACGCGGCAAAGTATGGCCAATATCATTCAGCACTTTGTCCGTTTCGATGGCAAGGAGAATGATTCGCTCGGCAAAAAGACACTCTATTTTCCACGCTACCACCAAATGGATGTGGTACGTCAACTGGTTGCCGATGCCGGCAAAAATGGGGTAGGACAAACCTACCTGATTCAGCACTCTGCCGGTTCGGGTAAATCGAATTCAATCACCTGGGCTGCGTACCAGCTTATTGAAACCTATCCCGAAAGTGATAGCGTACCCGGAAATAAGGGTGTTTCAAATCCATTGTTTGATTCGGTGATTGTCGTAACCGACCGAAAATTACTCGACAAGCAATTACGCGATAACATCAAGGACTTTTCGGAGGTTAAAAACATTGTGGCACCGGCCTATTCCTCAAAGGAGTTAAAGGAAAACCTCGAAAGCGGTAAACGAATTATCATCACAACGATTCAGAAGTTCCCTTTTATCGTGGATGGGATAGCCGATTTAAGCGATAAACGATTTGCAGTTATTATCGATGAGGCGCACAGCAGTCAAAGCGGATCTGCCGCCGATAATCTGAATCGTGCGATGGGTAACAATGGGAATGATGAAGAGGATCCAGATCCCCAGGATAAGATTTTAGAGGCGATGCGCTCGCGTAAAATGAAAGGGAATGCTTCGTACCTGGCTTTTACGGCAACACCTAAGTCCAACACCCTTGAGAAATTCGGGATCAAACAGGAAGATGGGAAATTTAAGCCCTTCCATCTCTACTCGATGAAACAGGCTATCGAGGAGGGCTTTATTCTCGATGTGCTGGCCAACTATACCACGTACCGGAGTTATTACGAGATTGAGAAATCGATTGAGGCAAATCCGTTGTTCGACACCTTAAAAGCTCAGAAGAAACTCCGGGCGTATGTTGAGCGTAATGAACAAACCATAGGGACGAAAGCCGAGATCATGCTTGACCATTTCATTACTAAAATTGTCAATACGAAGAAACTCAAGGGAAAGGCCAAAGCGATGGTGATCACCCAAAGCATCGAATCAGCTTTGAGATATTACTTTGCCATATACAAGTTGTTGGAGGAGAAAGGAAATCCGTTCAGAATTGCGATTGCATTTTCGGGAAAATATAAATTGAATGGTATTGAATATACCGAAGACACGATCAATGAATTCCCTGCGAACCTTGAAACGTCGAAGGCTTCAGATCCCGGTTATATCAGTGATAAGATTGCCAGGTATTTCGATAAAGATCAGTACCGGATTTTGGTTGTTGCCAATAAATACCTCACCGGATTTGACCAGCCCAAATTGACAGCCATGTATGTGGACAAGAAATTGCAGGGAGTTATGGCGGTACAGGCTTTATCCCGGTTAAACCGTTCGGCAGACAAACTAGGCAAGAAAACGGAGGATTTATTTGTACTCGACTTCTTTAATTCGACCGAAGATATCCGCCTCTCATTTGATCCGTTCTACACATCAACTACGCTGAGCAAAGCAACCGATGTAAATGTTCTGCATGAGTTAAAATCCACGCTCGACAACGTAGGGGTTTATGAATGGTTTGAGGTCGAAGATTTTGTAGAAAAATATTTCAATAATGTCAATGCCCAGGAATTGAGTCCGATCATTGATATAGCGGCTGAACGGTTCAACTCAGGTCTGGAGCTGGACAATATTCAAAAAGCCGACTTTAAAATCAAAGCCAAGCAGTTTGTGAAGATCTACGGGCAGATGGCTGCTATACTGCCGTTTGAGGTCGTCAAATGGGAAGAACTCTTCTGGTTCTTAAAGTTCCTGATCCCTAAACTTTTGATCGTTGATCCGGATCAGCATGCGCTTGATGAACTCTTAGATGCAGTGGACTTGTCAACCTATGGCCTGGAACGGGTGAAACTAAATTCGGCCATTGGTTTAGATGCAGCCGAAACCGAACTGGAGCCGCAAAATCCGAATCCCCGGGGGGCACATGGCGGAGACATTGAAGAAGATCCTCTTGATCTGATTATTAGAGCCTTTAATGAACGGTGGTTCCAGGGATGGGAAGCAACGCCCGAAGAACAAAAGGTTAAGTTTGTCAACCTGGCCCACAACATGAAATTGCATCCCGATTTTAAGGAGAAGTATTCGGATAATGGGGATACACAGAACCGCGAGATCGCCTTCAACAAGATCTTTGATGAGGTGATGTCGAAACAACGCAAAAGCGAGCTGGATCTTTACCGTTTAATTGCCAAGGATGAAGCGTTTAAACTTGCGATGCAGGATACGTTGAAAAGGATATTGCTGGCGAGTTAAATTATTAATTATATGATCATTGCGGATTAAAGTAAAAAATGGTTGAACAACTGGAGAAAAATGAGACTGAGAAAAAATAAAATTAAAAAGATTTGATAATGAAACTATATTCAATTACAAATGAGAAATTAAAGAGCATTTCTTTCAATGATTTCAAACTCGAGAAGGAAATTCAAAATCTGATTGAGAAAAATTTAGAGGAGTTGTTTAATCTTCAATTTGTAAAATCGGAGCTAACAATAAAGAACTTTCGAATAGACACCTTGGGATTTGATAGAGAGAACAAATCTTTTGTGGTTATTGAATATAAAAAAGAGCGAAATTTCTCAGTTATTGATCAGGGATACACTTATATGTCTTTGATGATAAACAACAAATCTGATTTTATTCTTGAATACAATGAAATTTCTAAAGAACCATTAAAAAAGAATGATGTCGATTGGACACAATCAAAGGTTATTTTCGTATCACCCTTCTTTACTGAATATCAGAAGCATTCTATTAACTTCAAAGATGTTCCTTTCGAACTCTGGGAAATAAAGCGATATGAGAATAATTTATTAGGATTGATTCAACACAAGACTACCTCAAAAGAGAGTATAGCAACTACTGTTACAGCCGGCAATAATAGTATAGTTAATACTGTTTCAAAGGAAGTGAAAATAATGACGGAAGAGGATCATCTGAATCAATCAAAGGTCTTGGAATCAACTAAACAAATCTATGTTAATTTGAAGGAACGGATTTTAAATATTGGTAGTGATATTGAAATCGTTCCTCGGAAAATGTATTTAGGTTTTAAAAGAAAGGCCAATTTCTTTTCGGTTTATATAGGAAAGGAAGTATTATGGTGCTGGATAAACAAGAAAAAAGGTGAACTAGATGATCCAAAAAATATTTGCAAAGATGTAAGTAATATCGGTCATTATGCTCCTGGAGATTATGATTTGAAAATTGATCAAAACTCAGATTTGGATTATATCATGTTCTTAATTAATCAAGGATATCATAAACAGGATTAATAGTTTTTATACTTTGTGAATAATCCTAAAGTTATTGACCCATAACGACAGACATTCAATCTGGATTTTTCTACTGAATTTTATTGAAAATTATTACAGTCAATTGTAGGATTTAAATGGTATCAAAACTCTCTCAAGAAAACTTTGTTGCCTGCCTGCTGGGCGGAGCCATAGGTGATGCCTTAGGCGCTCCAATTGAGTTTATGAGTATCGTGCAAATAAAGGAGAGTTTCGGATCGTCAGGAGTAACCGGTTATGTTGAATACAAGGATGGGAAAGGTGAATTTACAGACGATACTCAAATGACCTTGTTTACAGCAGAAGGTCTGCTTCGGTCCTGGCAACGCCAAGCTGCTAAAGGTATTACATCGATTATTGTAGTTGGATACCATGCCTATTTACGATGGTTGCATACTCAAGGTATTAGCATTGACAGATCAAAGATTATCGAAGGCGTATATGACATTGAAAAGGGATGGCTGATTCAGCGGAAGGAATTGTTTAAAAAAAGGGCTCCAGGAAACACTTGTATTTCTGCCTTGCAAAGTGGAATTATTGGAGAGATTGATAATCCTATCAACAATAGTAAAGGTTGCGGAGGAATTATGAGGGTGGCGCCGGTTGGGTTGTTATTTCCAGGCATGAATAATGAATCATTCAAGGTAGCCTGTGACATGGCAGCTATTACTCACGGACATCCTTCGGGGTACTTAAGTGCTGGTTTTTTCGCCTCTGTAATTTCAGATCTGGCAATTGGGGAGGAACTTGAATCAGCCATAAAAAATGCCCTCATTATACTTGAGAAATGGGAAGGCTGCTCTGAAACCCACAAAGCTGTTGAAAATGCTTTAAATCTTTACGAAGAATCTAAGTCGATACTGAAGTCAGAGCCAGAGAGGATTCCAGAACTTATTGAAAAATTAGGAGGAGGTTGGGTAGGAGAAGAGGCCCTTTCCATCTCGTTGTTCTGTAGTCTTATATACAAGACTGATTTCAGGTCAGGGGTATTAGCAGCAGTCAATCACAGTGGGGACAGTGACAGTACTGGATCAATAACGGGGAATATTCTTGGCCTGATCAATAGACTAAAAGCAATACCTGAAGAATGGATTTCTAATTTGCGATATTCCGATATTGTCAGAGAAATTGGTAAAGACCTTCATACTGGTATTAAAGAGAAAGGTAACGACATCCACAAAGATTGGTGGAATAAGTATCCTGGTTATTAAACTTTTTCTTAAAACAACTAAATTATTAGAATGAAAATAATAACCTGGAATTGTAATATGGCCTTTCGGAAGAAGGCGGAATTTATTCTGGCCGAACAACCGGATATTCTGATTGTGCCCGAATGTGAAAATAAAGAGCGGCTTGATTTCGGCCTTTACACCAAACAACCTAATGATATTTTTTGGTATGGAGATCTTCCTACAAAAGGAATCGGCGTCTTTACATATGGTGATTTCAAGATGAAGTTACTCGAAATCCATAATCCCGATTTTAAATATGTAATACCGTTGTCTGTGTATAATGATAAAACCAGTTACTCTGTCTTTGCAGTTTGGACTCAAAAGCCTGCAAATAATGACAACTATACTGAGCAGATATGGAATGCAGTTCAGTATTATTCTGATTTATTAGATGGAGAAAACATAATCATCGCAGGTGACTTTAACACCAATACAATTTTTGACAAACCCAATAGAAAAGCCAATCACTCCAACTTGGTTGACTTTTTAAAAATCAAAAACATTGTAAGTACCTATCACCATTTTCATAATCAAATTCAGGGTCATGAAAAAGACAGCACCCTTTTTATGCAACGAAAGAAGGATCGTCCTTTTCATATTGACTTTTGTTTTGCATCTATCAACCTGATTGACAAATTAATAAACGTTGAGATTGGCAAATATGAAGATTGGACAAAACATAGCGACCATAAACCTTTAATGGTAACCTTTGATCTATGATATATTATGGGTAAAGTTGAAGCTGTCTGACCTCCTCCTGGAACTTTAATCTGAAAAGATTCCCAAGTATTTTCAGATCACTCTTACACTACGACATCTTCTGTCTGACTCAACTCCTACTTTTGACTCCTGAACAAAGAACAAGTTTATGGAGTCAGATACGCTTTTATTTAAAAACCACTTTGGAGGAAGACGAATGCCGGTTGATGCAAATCAGCCTTCAGAGAATTCCGCTTTGTCAAATGTATTTATTGACAGAACAAGATCGTCGTATCTCAACGAGAAACATTTGTTTGTCGCCAGATTCAATCAGATCCCAAATTTTATCAATGAGATCAGAATTAATTGTAAAAAGGCGAATCTCTGGTTTGCGGAGTATTATAAATTGGAAATCAAAGATTCGCACTTTGCAAGGATTTATTATGGCGAGAGACGAAGCGCTGAAATCGATGACATCTTCTATTTTTTGTACGATGATTTGATCGTCTACTTCGACACTCAGAGTTCCATTGTCCGGTTTCTTTATCGGAACACTGATATTCTTAAGGTTGAGGCAATAATCCGGGAGATCAAAAAATTCAAGGAACGGAAAACCATTAACAGTTCAGAGATATCACTTCTGGTTAGCACCCGAACCGGCATTGAGACCAAAGTGATGAAAATCACCAAACCCAAACTAAGCATTGACGATAACTACAATGATGATTTTAAGCAAATCCACCAGACTATTCTGAAACGGCTTTCTAAGAAAAACGATAAAGGGCTGGTACTTTTGCATGGCAAGCCCGGTACAGGCAAGACTTCATATATTCGTTTTCTGATTTCATCGGTTAAAAAGAGTGTCATTTTTCTGCCACCCAACATGGCCAATGCAATCACAAATCCGGACCTTATTTCAATTCTGATTGACAATCCCAATTCTATTTTTGTGATAGAGGATGCCGAAAACATCGTAGTCGACCGGGAGAAGAATGGAAATTCACCGGTATCAGCATTGCTAAATATTTCAGATGGTCTGCTTTCTGACTGTTTAAATATCCAGGTAATTTGTTCCTTCAATACGGATATCTCAAAAATTGATAACGCCTTAATGCGGAAAGGTCGGTTGATTGCCAAATACGAATTTAAAGACCTCGATGTGCCCAAAGCTCAGGCGCTATCGATGAAACTGGGGTTCACAACCGAGCTAAATTCTTCAATGACGCTGACTGCCATTTATAACCAGGAGGAGACGGATTTCCAGCAAGTCAAAAGAGGCAATTCAATGGGATTTAAGGCTTAAATAAAAAATTATGGAAAATAATTTATCAGAAGAATTCTTAAATATACCAGTACGTGAACCTAATTTATTGAATGGGTTCTTTAGTGACAACCCAAAGGCAGATGTGGAAATAGTGAAACTATTTATTTCGGATGAAGTTTTAGGCGAAATCTTGATTATCAAAGGTGAACCCGGAAACGGGAAAAGACATTTGTTGCAAGGTGCTGCAAATGAGCTCTTAAAAAACGACATCAAAATTGTATTTCCAAGCCCTTCGCCGCCCAGTCTTTTTACTATTTTCAAAAATGACAAGGATAGTTTTGAGAAATCTCTTCAGAATTGCTCATTTTGCTTAATTGATTACTTGGACAATATTACGGAGTACCATCCACTACGCACAGATTCTCCACAGGTATTTAATTGGCTGCAAGAAATTTTAACCGAATTTATAAAAAGAGGCGGTAGAATCATTTTTTCAGCAAGTAAAGAGATCACTTCAAAAGCTATTTCAAATTACTTTAAGACTGATTCTGTTATTGAGGCGAATACTTCCTATCCCTCATTGGAGACTCTAAAACTAATTGGGAAACAACATTATTCAAATGAATTTGTCGAGAAGTATGCAGAGGAAGCATACGAGCAATCTTCGTGCGTTAGAGTGTTTATGAATCGTTTGTTGATCAGTTATTACTCACTATTGAAATTGAGTAACCCATTCTGATACAAAAAATTATTTGGAATTTGCCGAAACAAAGAAATGAATAATAAAATTTTTAGGATATGGATATTACGTTTATTTCGGATACGCATGGTTTGCACGACCGTTTAAAGTTGAACCCAGGAACCGTTTTGGTTCATGCCGGAGATATTACTGAATATGGGACAGAAGAAGAAGGTGTCGAATTTCTGGATTGGTTCACCAGTCAACCTTTTACCTACAAGATTTTTATTGGGGGAAATCATGATCTGTTTCTGGAGTCGTTGACGCTTCGAGAGATGAAGAAATTAATTTCTGCCAATATCATTTACCTTCAAAATAATGGGACAGTGATTGAAGGAATAAAGTTTTGGGGTTCGCCGGTTACGCCTTATTTTTTAGGGATGGCTTTTAATGAAAGGGAAGGTAAAGAGATCAGTAAGACCTGGAACAAAATACCGTTTGATACTGATATACTGATTACCCATGGACCGCCTAAAGGAATCCTAGATAGTGGAATGGGATGCGATGAATTGCTTCTCCAAATCAATAAAGTGCGACCTAAGATCCATTGTTTTGGTCATGTGCATGGGCATAACGGCATGGAATCCTATAACACAACTAAGTTTATAAATGCCTCGATGGTCAATAGACTTAATCCTTTAGAAAATGCTACATATAAGCTAATTGGGAAACCAATAACCTGTTTACTATTACCAACAATTGATACTCATTCAATAAACCTATGAATACGAACAAATCCATTCCTTTGAACGAGGAAAAAAATCATTACAAGGAGCTTTTGTCCCATTATCTGATTCCTTCACCAGCAACTATCATGGACTATTTCGCTCATAATCCTGGAAAACTAATTGTAATCGGAGCCAGACCAGCTATGGGTAAAACCAGTCTGATGCTTTCATTGACAAAATCCAGCAGCGATTGTCCGTTGCTAATAATTTCGCTTGAATTATCGGAATCAGAAATAGAGAATCGATACCTGGCTCTATCGAAAGATAATTGGTGTCTTTTCCCGGTGGATGCCTCGCTTGATTGGCTCGGAAGTGGAGGCCCGGATTTATTTATTTGCTCAGGTGACCATTCGTTGGCGCAAATTCGCTCTCTGCTTCTTGAACAAAGAAACGACGTGCCGGTGAAAGTCGTTTTTATCGACTATATCCAATTGATTAAGGAAACCAATCCTGATTACCTGACTCACTTAAAGTCTTTGGCCGCAGAATTTCAGCTCGCAATTGTCGCTTTTAGTCAGCTGGAAAATACGATCGATGCAAAACCCATGTTCCAGCCCGATTTAGAAGGCCTACTTCGTTACAATCCGGATATTTCCCAGGTCGATGAAATCTATTATTTGGTCAGACCTGATAGGTATGGAAATTCCGAAGATGAGTTTGGGTATAACCTGTGTAACCATGCTATGCTGTACGGCCTTAAAGGAGCATTCCAGGGTAAGTGTGGCCTATTGAAATTCAATGGGGGAAAGGGACGTTTTAAACGGACAAACCTATCCAAGATAGTCTCACAATCAAATAATTTTAGCAAATAATTTTGTTTAAAATAATGATTTTAATACATTTTGATGATGAAAGATGTTAATGAATATTACGATGAAATTGAAAAAATGTCACTACCGGAATTGGAGAACCGGATTAAGATCCTGCATAAGGAATTCCAACGAAGCAGGGCTTATAAGGATGATAAGTTGGACGCTTGTTTGTCTGTTCGTAAACATTTGATCAATTGCAATTTTGTGTTTACTCCAGAAGCCATAAATGGAATTGAGCGGATTAACCGGATTTTAATGGAAAGTACAGTAAAGGTTTTAAATCGTACCAATCTGCTCTGCAAACAAATGACTGAGCTTAAAGCACGAGGTGATGATTTCCTTGATTCTTTTAGTGTGGAGGGTACTGTGTCAGTAAGGTTCAATAGTGAAGAATCGGCATTAATACTGGAACAGGATGAAAATAATGGGCAGTCAGATTATGTGGCCATGGCAGAGGTATTAGAGGATGCAAATCATAGTTATGAGAACTTAATCGGGTTCAGGTTTGACGAAGGATGCGAATTATTTAGCAAGGCCGGCGAGGAAATATTTGTTGGTGATGAGATGCAGAAAAGCAATTGGAATATCGAAGAGCTGAGTGATCCGGTGCTTAGTGGGATTGAATATTTTTGCTATGCATCCCATTGTCTATTTGTACATTCAACGTACTCATATTCTGATATTATCCGTATCAATGACATTTGGAATGAGGTTAAAGTGACCCACCAAAACTGGGGAGAGAATCTGGTTCCAGGCTGTCAATTAATCTCAGAATAATTTGTTTAAAAACATGACTTTATCGTTTAATATTGGTGAAAAGATCCTTTACTTTTAGAGCAACCTAAAAATTTAATCTGAATAATTTCCAACTCCAATGACTGCTGAAGAATTAGCCCAAATCATTGCCAAATACAAGGTTTTATCTAATCGGTACGAATCCCGGGATGAGGAGAAATCTATTGCCTATGACCGGTTTGCGGAGTTCTTAAAAGATTACCCACGCCACTCCGGTTTATCTGAATCCGACGACGAAGAAGGCCTTTGGCATCATTTTCTTGAAGTGGAGGATGAGAGTAATAATTGGTATATAATGTTTCCGGGAAGAGGTGACGAATATACAATTAATATTAAATTATTAATATAGAGATAATTGAATCAAAAATTAATTATTAATCTATTTTTAAAATTACTATGAATAACCAAACTAAATTTAGTTCGTTAGAAGAAATTGCTAAATGGCAATTAGATGCAGATAATGCAAAAATTGGATTACCAGCCATGCAAAGGGGCTACGTTTGGAAACCTAAACAAGTAGAAACATTATGGGATTCTTTATTAAGAGGTTTTCCAATCGGATCTTTTCTCATTTCTGAGAATGATGGAAAAGGTTTGAAAAAAGATTTACTTGATGGACAACAAAGAGCCACTGCAATTGCAATGGGTTTTTATAATCCATGGGATGAATCACAACATCCAAATTTCTACTCATCGAAATATAAGTCTCCACAAAAAACCGTTCCAGTTTTGTGGCTTGATTTAGCTGTTAAAGATGGAACTTCATTAGGGGAAAAGGATGATGGTTTGTTTTTGCCGCGTTTAGTAACTCAATCTCATCCTTGGGGATATAATTTGAATGGAGATACTTTGGGAATAAGCGTTAGAAGGAATGCGATGGCCATATTTAACGAATCTGGGCTTAGATATCCCCATTATAATTTGAAAGATGTTTATCCTGTAAAAGCAGATTTACCTGTACCTATGAATTTTCTGATTTCTTCAATTAGAGATTGTAAAGAAAATTGGAGGGATAAATTAGTTGAATACTGCAAAAAATATCTGTTTCTTAATGGGATAAAGAATGGAAATGAGATAACAAATTTCTTTTCAACACTTGAAGATATTTTATTTAATGAACCCGTCTCACGAAACATTGAATTAGCCATAAAAATATTATTGGAAACACAAATACCTGTAATTTCATTAAATAAAAAACAACTTGAAGAAGAATCAAATACGGCAAATGCTAATGCATCAACTATTTTTGTTCGCATTAATACAGCTGGTACAGGGCTATTCGGAGAAGAGTTAATATATTCAATGTATAAAAGTGTGTTTCCAGAATTTAAGAATATCGTAGAGGAGGCTGGTTTAAGTTTTATTGCACCATCTCGTATAATCACACTCATTTCAAGAATCGCTTTGACTGATCTCTCCTTAAAAAATCAAGAATTAAAATTTGCAAGTCAGCTCAAATTAAAGGAATTTAAAAGTAAAATCAAGAATGAAGAAGGAGATTTTTATAAAGCAATCAAACAGTTTACTGAGGATGAAAAGCCTTATATAAACGACTTGTTTTCAAAGGCTAAGGAAGTTCTTATTGGCTCTAATTCATTTCAATTACCTTTCCCATTGGCGGCTGAAATTGCCAGAAATCAGAATGTCTTTTTTATTTTTATTTATTGGTTACATAAATCAAAGATTGAGTTAGACGAGATATTAAATAACGAAGTGATTCATAAAAAAATTTTGGCTTCAATTACAGCTTTATGCTGGTTCTCAATAGATACGAATTTATTTTTAAATGAATTAGCCAAAGAAATCAAGTTATCTGGTAAATTCGAATTTTGGAATCCTAAATTATTCTCAAATAGTCAAAGTATTGAAGACAATAATCAACGTTGGTTAGTTATGTTACCAAACCCAGATTTTGTAAGATTGAAACTTGTACGAAAAATAAATAATGGTTGGGACAATGTTTTTGATAATGATGAAAAGCAGAAAAACCAATTTCTGACATTTTTCAATAAACTTCATGATCAAAGACAAATTTTATTATATGTTCAAAGAAATTATCTCAATTCTAAATTTACTGAACTTCAGTGGGATACTCTACTTGAGGATACCAACCGGCCTTATGATTGGGATCATATTTATCCTGATAATTGGTGGACTTACAGTATAGTGAACTATAGTTCTTTAACGCATGAGTGGAGGTGGTGTATAGGGAATTTTAGGGCATTAGCTTTAGAAGAAAATAGAGCACAAGGTGACAGGCTCTCGCCTAAAAGTCGGCTTGAAAAAAATAGATTAATAAGTTTTATAACAGATGATAATTGGAAATATTGGGAAAATATTGACGATAAGGTTAACGAACAACAACTAGTGATACTTGCACAAGCTATTGTACATAGATTAGCTGATATTTATAAAGAATGGTATGAACAACTTGAAGTTGGCGAATTGTTCGAATTCAAAACTAATTCTAACTAGAATAGATCTGGTTGTTCTTATTATTTAATTTTCAGATCAATTCTATTGCTTCAATCGTTTTTGATTTTAAAGGGATATTTTAAGTTTTGAATTATGATTCTACTTGTTGTTTCTTACTCGAATTAACAGCCGCGAATAGGAATGAGGTGGTTTTGAGGTAATGTCGGTAATCTATTTTCAATCGGAAACCCCACCTGGCTAGTAATTCCATCTGCCTTATCACACTCTATTCTAAATGAACTTCTGCATGATTATAGTTTAAGAAATACAATTGAAAAGTTTCTTACCGGTGAAATTCCAGAGAAAGAAATTATATTAGGAATGTAATAATATCTTGTCATTATTGCCATACTACGACATATTTTGTCGTAGTAATTAGCTATATTTGCTTAAACTAAACTTCAGAAAGTATGTCAACCAAAGAATCACTTTTACGTTACTTCCATATTACTAATAAGTTGCGTAAATCTCCGGCAACCTTTAAAGAGATTGACACCTACCTACGGCAACAATCGGACCTGCAATGTATGAATTTCAATGTTTCGAAGCGGCAGTTCAAACGTGATCTTGAGGATATCGGGTCGATTTTCGAAATTGAGATCAATTATGATTTTAAGCGTCGGGTTTATGCCATAGATGAGGAGCTACAATCGGAAGTGAGCCGTCGTCGGTTAGAGGCTTTCGATACTTTCAACGCTTTAAAAATCGGGGAGAATGTATCAAAATCGATTCAGTTTGAAAACCGGCGACCCCAGGGGACTGAAAATCTTTTTGGTCTGCTCCATGCCATAACTAATAATTTGCAGATCCGGTTTACATATCAGAAATTCTGGGAGGATGAACCATCACAACGGCTTGTTGGTCCATTAGCTCTTAAAGAGTTTAAAAACCGCTGGTACCTAATTTCAACAAATTTAGAGAAGGAGTCTTCAAATGGAATTATTAAGACTTTCGGGTTGGATCGGATATCCTCACTGGAGATTACCCGGAGTAAGTTCAAGTGCCCTCAGAATTTCAATATTGAGGACTATTTCAAACATTGTTTCGGGATTATATCCCCAACTTCAGAAAAGCCCATTGAGGTAATTCTATCGTTTGATCCGGACCAGGGGAAATATATCAAAACCTTGCCTCTTCACCAGTCGCAGCAGATTATTGTTGATAATGCCGATGAATTGCGAATCAAATTATTGATTTATAATACCTTTGATTTTAGGATGGAGCTTCTCGCTCATGGTAATACGGTCAGGGTATTACAACCTGAATCTTTGGCGGAGGAGATCAGGGCTGGACATTTGGCGGCGGCTAAATGATTGATGAAGCTATAACCGGTTTGCCCGATTATTAAATAGCAAATAGTCCCATTTCGCTTTATTCCAATTCTCTGACTTTTCAGTCTCCGAACAGAAAATCTGATAGTAAGGAATTATTTTGCTTTTAAAATCGGGATGAACACTAAGGGGATATAACCTAAAAATCTTATATTTCCCAAGTATACTCTTCATTGCCTGGTCTAACGTACTGAAAACGTTGGATTTTGTTTTCAATTCCTCTAAAGTCAAGTCGGGAACAAAATCCCTTAAAGTAGTCTCGTCTGTAGAATATAAGAAATAATCATTTATTTGGTGCAGTTGAATTGAACCACCCTCTGATCCGGCTTCAAGAATAAGTTTGTTTTCTTCCATGAAAATTTTGTTTTAGAAATTAAAGTTTAACAAAGCAAAGATATTGGATTGCTATGCCAAAACCTGTCATCCCTGTTTTGATTTGATATATTCAAATTTACTTTGTAATTATGAGATCCATTTAATAGGTTGAATTGGGTTTGAAGGATTGAACTATCCCCTGATCAGGGGATGGTTGTAGGGCTGGTTTAATAACTTCTCCAATTGAAACCGTCAATAAGCCTTGGTAACTGCAGCCAGGTTAATTGAGTTAATCTTTCGTGACTCATTTCAAATCTTGGTTTTGGTTCTTTTCTTCAATTCCTGTTTTTCAATCATTTTTCAATAAAAAAAATATTTTTCCTCTCTGGGGGTGGTCTATTTGAGGATACCTAGGCTACTCTCACTACCTTCACTACCTTGACTACCGCTTCACTACCTTATTTTATGATTTAAATAGTTGATTTATAATATTGTAGTGAATGTAGTGAAGGTGGTAGCTTAAAACCTCGGACGAGCAACATTTTTATTTTTATTCTGAATGCTCATTTATGCAGCATCGTCCGGAATATTTATATTTCACTTCAATATTCATAAACCCTCATAATTTGACAATCAATCTGTAGATAATACATTCTGTCAAACAAATCATGCTTCATAACTTTCCGTCATCGACAACTACCGTCTGAGCAGACGGTAGTTGAGCGATATTTTACTTCTAGCCGGATTCTTTTTATGCACTCATAATCCGCTCCAAGTACCAGATATATTGGACTATAGCTATCTGTTAATATCATCATTATCCTAAAAAAAGATTCTTTAACCGTCGAATTCGAGGAATATATATACTTTATTGCTCATAACAAGTTGATTATCAATTGTTGAACTACCTCAAAAAAACCTTAATATCTCACTTTCTCGTCATCCTTTCATAATTGCCTTAGCCATCATTACTACTGACAATTCTCCCACCACGGCGCCGATTGCGTACACGATTTATTCAGATTTAATGTCAACCAAAACCTTCGGGACGTTGATTGTCCATTGGTAGGAAATACCAAAGCAGTAAATACCAATGTCGATCCAGGTCATCTTACTTATAAAGTCGTTAATGGTAGCAATTATAAATTCCTGGTCAGATCAGTGGATAAACTTGATTAAATGCTTTAATATATCCTTGCGTTCAATAGTGTTGAAGTATTAAGTCGACCCAAAAATTCAATGAAATTATGATTTTGAGCATTCAAGAGCGTCAAGTAAATGACCGTTTTATTTTTGAGATTCCGGCCAAAACCCGCATTAGATATCCAATGGTAATTCGATTTTTAAAGTAGTAATAACCACATCAATTTACCCTTAATCCAACTTAACCAAATCTTACTACTTTGTAATTAAAAAACGCATAAACCGAAAGATTTACGCGTCCAAATTATTCCTGTATATTCCCCCTTAATGAGTGTAAATATGAGTGTAAAAAAGAATAAGGCCTGTATATCAGCGACATACAGGCCATCAAGTGACCCCGGAGAGACTCGAACCCCCAACCTTCTGATCCGTAGTCAGATGCTCTATCCATTAAGCTACGGGGCCAAAATTAACTTAACATCCGTTTCCCTATATTCTTAAACTGATGAATCGTCTTATACTATTCCATTTGATTGATTTCAGCAATCAATCGGCGAAAGCGGTGCAAAGATAATCAGATTTCAGTCACCAAAACTATCCAATCCTATTATTTTACACAAAAACTTTACTCAACATATTCCTCATTATAGAATTTATTATCCTATATTTGCATCCTATTTTTAATGGTTCTAAATAAGAGTGAAGTGCGACTTTCGGAAGTAGAAGAAAATAAGCATGTTATAATAACAAAGGTGCTTGGGCACGGTTCTTTTCGTCGACGAATATCAGAAATGGGATTTGTTGCGGGGAAAGAAGTGACTGTACTGAAAAATGCTCCGCTTTTTGATCCGGTTGAATATCAGCTTCTTGGATACAATGTCTCGCTACGGCGGGCTGAGGCTGCACTCATTGAAGTAATCACGATGGAAGAGGCCATGAACTTTGCGCCGCCAAGTTTTGATGGGATTATAGATATGGAGGTGCTAAAGATTTCGGCACGCGAGAAGGGGAAAACCATTCATGTGGCATTGGCCGGAAATCCAAACTGTGGAAAAACAACCTTATTTAACCGGGTCACCCATTCCAAGGAACATGTCGGTAATTACACCGGTGTAACAGTCGATTCCAAAATTGCCTCATTCCGACACAAAGGGTACACATTCAACCTGGTAGATCTGCCAGGTACTTATTCATTGACCTCTTTTTCTCCTGAAGAATTATATACCCGGAACTATATTATTGAAGAGACCCCTGATATCGTTTTAAATGTAATCGATGCCTCAAATCTGGAGCGGAATATGTTTTTGACCACTCAGTTAATCGACATGGATATCAAGGTTGTGGTTGCCCTGAATATGTATGATGATCTTAAATCCAGCGGAGCTAAACTTGATCGGCAAGAACTGGGTAAATTGTTGGGTATTCCGATCATTCCCACCACTGCAAGCAAAGGGGAAGGGCTTGAGCAACTGTTCGATGAAATTATTGAAGTTTATGAGGAGCGTAATCCTGTTGTCCGCCATATTCACATCAACTATGGCGAAGAACTTGAGCAATCAATCAAGGCAATCCGCAAGGAGATTAAGATGGACAAGCCAATTACTGCGAAATTATCTTCAAGATATTTGGCAATCAGGCTTTTAGATAAGGATCCAACAGCTTTGGAAGCATTAAAAACTTCCACAAACTATACCCGCATTAATGAGGTTATCCAGCGGGAAACTATTCGATTGAAATCGAGATGGAATGAAGAGAGTTCTCACTTAATTACCGATGCTAAATTCGGTTTTATTTCGGGCGCACTGAGGGAGACTTTTGTTCCAGGCATTCAATGGAGGTATGAAATCACCGGAAAGATAGATAGGTTGATTACCCATCGAGTTCTTGGCTTTCCAATCTTCCTGTTTTTCATGTTTCTGACATTCTTTGCAACTTTTAAACTGGGAGGTATTCCCATGATCTGGATCAACGATGGAGTTAATTTCATTTCAGGAATTATCAAAACCTTGATGGCTCCTGGGATGTTTAAAGATCTTTTAACCGATGGGATTATCAACGGACTCGGAAGCATTATCGTTTTCCTGCCGAATATTCTGATCCTGTTCTTTTTTACCTCATTGATGGAGGATACCGGTTATATGGCCCGGGCAGCATTTATCATGGATAAACTTATGCATAAAATCGGGTTGCACGGACGGTCATTTATCCCATTGGTAATGGGTTTTGGATGCAATGTTCCGGCAATTATGGCAACACGAACCATCCGTAATCGGGGCGACAGATTGTTGACCATGTTGATCATCCCCTTTATGTCTTGTTCTGCCCGTCTGCCAGTTTACATCGTACTGATTTCAGCCTTTTTTAAAAACTATCCGGCCCTGGTCCTGACCGGCTTATACCTGTTGGGATTAACCATGGCTATTGTTATG
Organism: uncultured Bacteroidia bacterium; assembly: GCA_903923905.1. Taxonomy (GTDB): domain Bacteria; phylum Bacteroidota; class Bacteroidia; order Bacteroidales; family Prolixibacteraceae; genus JAAFHB01. The sequence goes on along the minus strand of CAIXZH010000059.1, from coordinate 35,296 downwards.
GCAAAAATTTTAAACCAGACCCTCTTCAGACGTAAGGATACACCGTTTGTAATGGAACTTCCCCCATACAGGATGCCGGTTTTCCGGAATACCTTAGTCCATATGTGGGATAAGGCAAGTCAATATATTAAAAAAATTGGGGGAACAATTCTCGTCGCAGTTGTAATTATTTGGGCACTTGAATACTTCCCGCGAAGTGCTCCGGAACAGAATAGCCTAACCAATACAACCGGTATTCAGCTTGCCAAAACGATGCATGTCCAATCCCAGATCGAAAACTCTTTTCTTGGAACTATTGGGCATGTGATTGAACCGATAATCAGTCCTTTGGGTTTTGACTGGCGAATGGGAATCTGCCTTGTGGCTGGAATCCCTGCCAAAGAGATTGTGGTAAGTACAATGGGTGTTCTGTACGAAACAGGAAAAGATAATCAAAAGACCAAAGAATTATTGCCAGAAGTACTTAAATCAGAAACTTATTATATTGGACCTAAAGCGGGAGAGAAAGTTTTTAATCAGGCAGTGGCACTTTCATTTCTTGTTTTTGTTCTTCTTTACTTTCCTTGTATTGCTGTGATTGCTACTATAAAACGGGAGTCGGGCAGTTGGAAATGGGCCGTGTTTACTGTGTTCTATACCACGGGGTTTGCCTGGTTAATCTCATTTATTACTTACAGGGTTGCCCTGTTTTTTATTTAGTTTTACCTTTTAAACAACTTTCAGATATGCAGGAAATTATAACTTGGATTGTTGTTCTGGTCGCCATTTCAATTATGGCGTATAAAGCTGCGCAATCCCTTAAATCATTTAAAAAGACGACCAGTGACAGTAGCTGCAGCGGATGCGGAGGGGGCTGTACTGGCTGTCCGGTTGCACCGGCAAACAGGAAGATTGCCGGGAGATAATAAATAGAAAGTGACCGGGTGACCATCCAACGCATGAACAGTCACCCCATCACCGGGCAATGAGAATTTTTGTCTTGTGCATCTTACCCGGTGGTCCAAAGATGTATTTCCCTTTATTTCAATTGTAAATCCAGAATCTTTGCAATATCTTCCAGGGTCAGATCGCCCCTCTCTCCAATAGCCTTTATACCCCTTTTTGTAAAACGTTCAATCACTTGAGGGATAATTTCCGAGCCAACTCCATAATCAGCCAATTTGGTTTTTATCCCGAATGACTCGAAGAAATCAATTGTCTTTTCAATGATTGCATCGATTTTCTGATTTGTCGTTCCTTCGGTGATCTTCAATACTCTTTGGCCAAATTGTAGCAGCTTCTCCTCCTTATTCTTACGTTTTATCTGCATAATTCCGGGAAGAATAATGCAGAGTGTCTGACCGTGGTCAATTCCATGAAGGGCAGTCAATTCGTGACCAATCATATGAGTAGCCCAATCTTGGGGTACTCCAACTCCAATGAGTCCGTTTAAGGCCATGGTGGCTGCCCACATAAAGTTAGCTGCTGCATCATAGTCAGTACGGTCAGCTAACACCCTCGGACCCTCTTCCATAAGGGTCGTCAGGAGTGATTCTGCAAACCGGTCCTGAACAGGTGCGTTGGCAGGGTAGGTGAGATATTGTTCCATTACATGAATAAATGCATCTACAATGCCATTGACTACCTGGATCCGCGGCAATGAAAAAACCACCTCAGGATCAAGAATGGAGAAACGGGGAAAAACGTGAACTGAATCAAATGCCAGCTTGTCCTTTGTTTCCCATCGGGTTACCACAGAAGTCCCATTCATCTCGGATCCTGTGGCCGGGAGAGTGAGCACCGTACCTAAAGGCAAAGCTTTATCAACGCGAACTTTGCCCCGTTTTGACAAGATATCCCAGGGATCAGATCCTTCCCAAAGTGCGGCAGCGGCCATGAATTTTGTACCATCCAGTACAGAACCCCCTCCAACAGCCAGCAGAAAATCGATATGTTGAGCCTTGATCAAAGCAACCCCATTCATTAACGTTTCGTAATGGGGATTAGCTTCTATTCCACTGAATTCTATTACGTTGAATTCTTTGAGGGCCTCCATAACCTGCTCGTAAACACCGTTTTTTTTGATGCTTCCGCCTCCATAAGTAAGAAGAATATTTGCCTCCAGGGGAACAAGCCCGGTAAGTTTGGCGATTTCTCCTTTCCCAAAACACACTTTTACCGGATTATAAAACTCAAAATTTTTCATGATTATTACCTTAAATAGTTGATTGATTTTTTTTAAAAAAGACATCAATCAATGGACCATTCTTTATTTTTAAATACAAAATTACATTAGTTACCTAAAGTTGCAACCATCACTGCTTTTATGGTATGCATACGGTTTTCGGCCTGATCAAAAACGATAGAGGCTTTACTTTCAAATACTTCATCAGTAACTTCCATCGCTTCCAATCCAAATTTCCGGTAAATATCCTCGCCTATTTTGGTATTCCGATCGTGATATGCCGGCAGACAATGGAGAAATTTTACAGCGCTGTTTCCCGTTAATTCCATTGTCTTTGCGTTCACCTGATAAGGTTTAAGCAATTCAATCCGCTCAGCCCAGGCAGAATCAGGTTCACCCATCGACACCCAGACATCGGTATAGAGAAAATCACAATCCTTAACAGCTTCTTCAAGGTTATCTGTGATGGTTATTCTAGAACCGCTTCCGGCCGCTATACCCCTGCATATCGATTGCAGCTCCTCAGATTGCTGGTAAGCTTTTGGAGCCGCGGCACGAAAGTCCATTCCCATCCTGGCTGCTCCAACCATCAGGGAGTTGCCCATATTATTCCGGGCATCACCCAAATAGGCAAATTTTATCTGTGATAACGGTTTTTTACAATGTTCACGCATGGTCAGCAAATCTGCAAGAATCTGGGTTGGGTGAAATTCGTTGGTCAACCCATTCCAAACGGGTACTCCTGCATACCGGGCTAATTCTTCAACTATTGACTGCCCGAAGCCGCGATATTGAATCCCGTCGTACATCCGGCCAAGCACGCGTGCCGTATCTTTCATCGACTCTTTAATTCCTATTTGGGAACCGGAAGGTCCCAGGTAGGTAACATGTGCCCCCTGATCGTAAGCGGCCACTTCGAATGCGCAGCGGGTACGTGTTGAAGATTTTTCAAAAATCAGGGCGATATTCCGGCCGATAAGTTTTTGCTCTTCAGTTCCGGCGGACTTTGCCCATTTTAGTTCGGCGGCAAGATCAAGCAGGTATTCGATCTCCTGCTGCGAGAAATCAAGCAGCTTTAAAAAATGTCTGGTATGCAGATTGATAGACATATAATTAGTATTAAATTTTAAATTCTTAAAGAGTATCAAAACAGAGATCAAAGAAAACCATTTAATGGATAGTTATCACATCCCATATTCCATGGTTATTTTTGAACCAAAGGATTTATCTTCCAGTTTAGAGGCTTCAGTAATGATGCTTTTTTCTCCGCCGTTTTTAATAAAAGCCAATGCAGCGGCAATTTTGGGGGCCATGGATCCTTCGCCAAAGATTCCGGATTCCAGGTACCTAAGGGTGTCTTTATAATCAAGAAACTCAAGTTTTTCCTGGGTAGAAAGACCATAATCCTTAAAAATAAACGGCACATCAGTCAAAATGTAAAACTCATTGGCTCCGATTCCATGGGCGAGAACTGCAGAGGCCAGATCTTTATCAATAACGGCATCAATGGTTCTGATCTCATTATTTTGATCGTAGTAAACAGGTATTCCGCCGCCGCCACAGGTGATGACAATATTGCCTTCCCGCGACAGATTTTGGATCAATTCAAGATTGAAAATAGCTTTAGGTACTGGTGATGGAACAACGCGCCGCCATCCTTTAATACTGTTTTTACTTAACTTAAATATCCACCCTTTCTCCTTGGTTAATTGGAGGGCTTGATCCTCAGAGTAATACATTCCAATGCGTTTTGTTGGATTTCTAAAAGCCGGGTCTTCGGCTTCAACCTCAACCATCCCAACCACTGTGATAACGTTTCTTTTTATTCCATGTCGGATCAGTATATTCCGAAAGATTCGCTCGATCATGTAACCAATCCCTCCCTGAGAATCTGCCACACAAATGTCGAGCGGCATGGGTGAGATCCCATAGATCTGCTCACCGGCATCATTGCGCATCAAAATATTTCCAACCTGTGGCCCGTTCCCATGAGTGACGATCAGATCATACCCGGCTTTAATCAGAAAAATCAGATTTTCAAGTGTTTCAGCAGTATGTTTTTCCTGCTCTTCAATCGTTCCTTTTTCGTTATCCCGAAGAAGAGCATTTCCCCCAAGTGCTACAACTGCCAGTTTCGTTGCCATGAAATCGGTTTTTTGCATCGGTTAAATATCGCTTTAAAGTAACAAACTATCAATGAAATGGATACTGAGGTAAGTCATATTTTAAGGATTTGTCAGGGATTTCTTATTGATAGCATTCAGGCCGGGCTTTGGAGAGATGTCTGGCCATGAATGGTTACATATTGTCCGTGTATTTATTGCCAATTCCCTTTTTTGGTTAATTTTGCAGTACAATTCGGCATTTTTATAAAATATTTGATTTCAAAACAATGGCCCGCAGCAAGAATGAAAAATCCAGTGCAACTTCCACCAGGAAAAATGGTAGAGGTGGTCGGTTAGGAAATCTGAGTACGGGAGAACGCGTTGGCGGAATACTTGCTATTCTTCTTATATTCCTTTCATTTTATCTTTTAATCTCGTTTACCTCTTTTTTTATTTCAGGAGGTGCAGATATTAGTCTGCTTGATGTCTCATTTAAAGAATTATTCTCCAATCCCGATTTAAAAATGCAAAATGCCGGGGGGCGGTGGGGCGCGTTTTTGGCGAATCTTTTTATTAATAAAGGGTTTGGAATTGCAGCATTTGGGTTCATTTACCTGTTCATCATCCTTGCCTTAAGGATGGGAAAAATCGGCAAGTTTTCATTGAGAAGGAATCTGGCATACACGTTGTTTCTGATTATTTGGATCTCTGTTGCTGCCGGTTATTTCCTCTCCGCATTATACGAAAAATCTCATATCCTGCCAGGAGGAAGTTATGGTTTTAATATCAGTCAGTTACTAAATCTTACAATTGGCAAGGTGGGCACATTCTTTCTCATCCTCTGCTCGATGATGATTTGCCTGATCATCGCCTTCGAGGAAGCCTGGCCTATGCTCAAGAAGTGGGTGACTTATAAAAGTCATAAAAAAGAAGTCATCCCAAAAGAGGAGATTTTGGAGGAAGATATCTTTTCCATTCCAGAGGCACCGCTGATTGAAACCAAAGAAAAGTCATTTGCAAAGGTCGCCGTTGGAAATAGTGTGGAGATCGTTTATGCAGGAACGAATGTGAAGGAGACCCTCGAGATTGAGCGGGAAGAGATTCATCGTGAGGAGACTACCCCGTCTGTGCCCCAGCCACTGTATGCCCCGATACCACGGAAGGGCGACGAAGAGGATGGCCTCTATGAAGGTGCGGATGCCGAAATGCCAGACTTTGATCCTACACTTGAACTTTCGCGCTATAAATTTCCACCCATCGAATTGCTCGAGGAGCGCTCGTCCGGTAATCCCCAGGTTTCGGATGAGGAGTTAATCGCCAATAAAAATAAGATCCTTCAGACTTTAAAGAATTACAATATTGACATTGTAAAAATCAAGGCGACAACCGGACCAACTATCACGCTGTATGAAATTGTTCCGGCACCCGGAGTCCGGATTTCAAAAATCAAGAACCTGGAAGATGATATTGCCCTGAGCCTTGCTGCATTGGGTATCAGGATCATTGCCCCGATCCCGGGAAAAGGGACCGTTGGAATCGAAGTTCCAAACAGCAAACCGGAGATTGTCTCTATGCGTTCACTAATTACTTCAAAAGTTTTTCAGGAGAGTGATTATGAGTTACCACTCGCTTTGGGAAAGACGATATCAAATGAGACCTTCGTGGTTGATCTTACCAAGATGCCCCATATCCTGGTTGCAGGTGCCACAGGTCAGGGAAAATCGGTTGGATTAAATGCAATCATCTCTTCATTGCTCTACAAGAAGCATCCGGCGCAGCTGAAATTTGTTTTCATTGATCCTAAGAAAGTCGAGCTAAACCTCTACTCTATAATTGAGAAGCATTTTCTCGCAAAAATGGAAGGGGAAACAGATCCTATCATAACAGATGTTCAGCGGGTTAAAAACACCCTTAATTCATTGAATCACGAAATGGACATGCGTTATGATCTTTTAAAGAAAGCGCACGCCAGGAACATTAAGGAGTATAACGAAAAGTTTATTGCCAGAAGGCTGAATCCTATGAAAGGGCATCGCTATCAGCCTTATATTGTAGTAGTTATTGATGAATTTGCCGACCTGATTATGACTGCAGGGAAGGAGATTGAATTACCGATTGCGCGGATTGCACAGCTTGCCCGTGCTGTTGGAATCCATATGGTGATTGCCACTCAGCGTCCCTCCATCAATATTATTACAGGTGTGATTAAAGCCAATTTCCCTGCGCGGATCGCTTTTAAGGTAGCTTCGATGGTTGACTCCCGAACCATCCTCGATACGCCTGGTGCAAACCAGTTGATAGGCAAGGGAGATATGCTTGTTTCTACAGGGAACTCTTTGATCAGGGTTCAATGTGCATTTGTGGATACTCCTGAAGTTGAGGCTGTTGCAAGGTATATTAGTCAGCAGCCATCATTCCCAAGTGCTTATCTTTTACCGGAGTGTCATGACGAAGGATCAGGTGAATCGGACATGATTGACTTAAAAAACAGGGATGAGTTTTTCGATGAGGCGGCCAGAATCGTTGTGATGAACCAAACTGGTTCAACCTCTGCTATTCAACGCAAATTCTCAATAGGGTATAATCGGGCTGGCAGAATCATGGACCAACTGGAAGCTGCCGGTATTGTCGGTCAAAATGAGGGGAGCAAAGCCCGCCAGGTTTTATTACAGGACGAGTATGCTTTGGAACAATTATTGCGGGGGCTAAATCAATAATTAGCAATTATAATTTATATCATAGAAATGAGAACTATTTTTTTATTCAGTATTTTGACATTGGTTACCGGTACAATCTTTGCACAGCAGGATGCAAAGGCAAAAGAGATTCTTGACAAATTGTCACAAACCAACAAAGGTTATAAAACCATCCAGATCGATTTCTCGTTTACCCTCGAAAACAAATCGGGAAGCGTTACCGAAACCAACGAAGGGAGCGTTGCCTTAAAAGGGAAAAGTTACCGTTTACACATGCCCGCAATGGGGATGGAGGTTTTCTCCGACGGAGCGGTAACCTGGAGTTACCTGACCCAGTCCAATGAAGTTAATATTTCTACCGTAGATCCTGAAAGTGAGGCATCCCTGAACCCGGCTAATATTTTCACCATTTATGAGAAGGGATTCAAATATACCTATGTTGGGGAGGAGAGTGTAGGGGGGAAAGTCGCGGAGGTTATTGATCTCTTTCCTGTCGATAAAGCCAAGGAATTCACGAAAGTCAGATTAAGTGTTGATAAATCTAAATCTCAGATAATCATGGCAAAGACCTTTAATAAGGACGGGAATACGTATACCCTGGCTATGAAAAGTATGAAGACCGATCAGAACCTGACCCCAGACTATTTTAGGTTTGATCCCGCTAAATATCCAAAAGTTGAGATAAATGATATGAGATAAACAAAAACAGGCTCATAAAAAGCCTGTTTTTGTTTAGTTAATCCACACAATCTCGGAGGCGTAATTCCCTGTCATCCCTCTTACTTCAACGCCTTTGTCCATTAGCTCGGCCCCGGTCATACTCCTGTTTTGCCCCTTTCTGTCCTGGAACGTTATCTGGTAAGTTGCAGTCCGGTTAAGCCCTCTCAAACGGATGACTTTTGAATCCGGGGCATTTTGAGAAGGTTTGAAAAGGAGAACTGAACCTTTGTTCAAAGATGGATTGAAATACTCAACACCGTCCCAGTTTATCCCATCAGGTATTGGCAAAATATGATATACCTCAGCGGGTGAATCACCCGGTTTTAATCCTCTCAGGATAGGTCGTTGTCTGGATTTGTATAATGGCCAGTGTTTCTTTACCCCTTCGATCTGATTGGGAGTGTATACCCCCCAATTGGTAGCCATATTGGCCCCCATAAAGCCTGTTCTCAGGATGTAATTTACCCATTCCGGCGAATCATTGATCGTGTTTCCATCAGGCTTATACCCGCTATTGTTGAGAACCTCACCATGAGGACCAAGATTCATTCCAATGTCGGTTTTAATTTGAACCGGATTAATCATAAATGAGCAGGAATAAAAAGACTCACGGTGATATTCGGGCCCTCCTGAATCTTCATTTGTAAATACCGAGATACGTTGCAGAGTGGTGAAATCCTTCAGCAGCCCCCCGTTACCACAGTGCTCATACCGGAAGCTGGGGCGGTTTGCAATCATGTAATCGAGGATCTCCAACAGAGATTCGTGGCTTAGGTAGTTGAATTTGGCTTCGAGGAGCATATCGCTTCGCCAGTAATCGTAATGCCAATTATCATACCGGGTTAGCAGGGCATTTTTCTCCTTCTCTTTTCCGGCCTCACAGGCGATGTCGTTCCACTCAAAGGTAAAATTCATATAAAGTGAGAGCTTTTGGTTATTGCGATGGACAATATCGCCGGCGGTCATCCCGTGAGGCCATTTTAACGAATCGGGTTTCCAGAAAGCATATTTTTTAAAGTTGCCTTTGGTCCAGTCTGTCCCCGAACCATCTAACCAGTCGATGTCGATTTTCCCCAATTCAGCACCCCATTCGGCAACCGGGTATTTTTTATAGTATTCGGTCAGCTGAGCTTCATTACCCGGAATACAATATTCGATTAACGGTTCACCCGGATTATTCTTCAGCGTTGGGGTGATCTTGTAATTCCAAAACCAACGCTTCATTTTATTGCTGCCATCATCGGTATTCCCGACATAGGTTCCGAAGAACACTGCCGGAACTTTAAATGCTCTCCCATCCTTAATTGATACCGAGGTAGTGTCCCAAAGGTATGATTTATAGTTGATTGTGAGCGGATCAGAACCGGTTCTGTTTTTGAAGGCCCCAAAACTCCACTCATATCCGATATACAATCCATGCCTTGAATTGATGTCCAGCATCTGGAAGGGAAGATGGCTGTTGATCCCTTCCGGGGAAGCGCCATTGGCATCATTCGAAAGATAGTAGGAGAGTGTATCATTTTTCCTGATCTGATCGACGTTTATAATCGGTTTATCCTTCGGCGATTTATTGCCAAGATACCTTCCTTTATTGAAACGCCAGAGCGTTATCGTTGAATCGGAAGTAAGGTTGATGTTTGCAGAGATAACGTCGGCATCCTGAAATGAGATGCTTTCTCCGGAATTATTTTTAATCGAAACGGAGTTTTCAACCGGTCCGACACCAGGTCTGGCTTCCCACACTGATTCAAGAAGAAGATTTGGGGTCGTACTCAAAAAATGAAGCATAAGTTTAGTCCCATTGAATTCTTCAACCTTTGCATCCTGGTATTTCCAATCCGGACGATAGGTGGTGCTTCCAATCTTAACATACTCAGGAAACGGCATTTCTGAGGGTTCTTTTATCCAGTTCCATCCGTTCCTGATATTTCTAATTTCATAAACTGCAGGATGATTGTTGGTTATGCCAATCGTTATTTGGGTGTCCTCCGTTTTGAGTGTCCAGTTTGGGGTTGGCAGCCGATGGCCGGCGGATACCGTTTGAATGAAGAGCGTTGCGTTTAAGATAAGGGCTATTCTTAGCATGAAGTACTGATTTATAAAAATTTATAAAAAGAGGCCAACTCAATATTGAAAATGAGAAAGCCTCTTTTGTATAAATTATGGTTTATTCTATGGATATTGCCTTTGTTATATGATTTTTAGTTAATTAATTAATTTCATCTGCTTCGGGTATATTTGTGTTTGCCGGGAAGTGTATAGGCATAGCCAACGGTAACCACTCCTGCTCCGGTATAATTTTTTCCGTTAGCACTCCCTTTTTGGATCGGCATGAAACCGTAATTACCTCCGCCCTCAATAAACACGGCGCTTGTTTTGTTAACACGGTACGAAATTCCAACAAATCCCTCAATTCCAACATTGAATGAATTCAAATCATTTTTAATGTTTGTGGTTGCGTTAAAAGGTTGTTGGGTTGATGTCATCTGGGTATAGGTCTTATTATCAGGATTCAACATCGAGAGGGTACTTGAACCACTGGTCACCTGTTTGGCATCAAGCAGGATACCTGCAAATGGACCAAAGGATGCATAAATCTTGAAAGGGCTTTTTTTGCTGATTTTCCACGTGTACTTTGCCAGAACCGGGAATAAAAGATAATCGTATTTCGCGTTGTTTTTAAAATCAGCGTATAAATAGGTTGGTGGAGGCTGAAGATTTGGAAATGCCTGTAATCCACTTTTCTGTCCCCCCTGAGAGGAATACTCCAATCCAACGGAGATTGAAAAAGGCTTGGTTACGTGATATTCTCCGTAGATTCCACCATCAGCACCCATCCGGGAAGACCAACCTTCGCTTAAGGGATTTTGGGAACTTCCGCCTGTAAGATTCGGAATGCTGAGCCCCCCCTTTGCGCCTATGGTGATTTGTTGAGAATAAAGATTACTGCTTAGGATAAACAGTGCTGAAAAAGTGAATAGAAGTGCATTTTTTTTCATCTTAAAATAATTTATTGGTTAATAAATTGAACTCAATACATGAAAAAAATAGGTCAGTCTGTTAGATAATGTTAACGGAGAATAGGGTAAATTAAAGTTGTAAACAGACTTCCTGATAAAAAAATCCTCGAAAAATTAAAGATACAGATTTAGCAGATTAACATTCCCCATACAGGGTCTATTTGAATTTGTTTTGGTGAATGGCTCTTCTTATGCCATTCATCAAAACAAATATATACAATTCAATAATCAAAACAATTATTACTGTTATAAAGTTCTAAATTTCGGTGGTATTATGTTTGCTGTTTTTTTTCTCATGGGTCATCCTGGCAACTGAGGCGATCTCGATAAATGAGGTTCCACCGCCAACGCCGAAATTTCCACCCACATAAACAACCGTGTCATTTTCAGTAATCTTTCCACGTGCTTCGAGGTCGAGAAGAGACGATTCCACTAACTTATGTTTATTCTTTTTTGAAATTATCTTACTGGCATGAACACCAAAGGAAAGTGCCAGTTCACGCATGACGCGTCCGTTGTGGCATTTGGCATACACGGGGCGTGGACTTCTGAACGCAGAAATGTATCGGGCAATTTTACCGGTGAGGGTATCGGTGACAATAGCGGCTACTTTTAACTCATTGGCGGCCATAACCGCAGCCTCAGCCAGGAAAGCCGAAACCTCGTTGTCGAGCCGCGGGATCGGCATATCATTACGCCTGTCCTTGCTTGACTCGATTTCAAGCGCTACACGGGTCATCAGGGTAACCGCTTCGATTGGGTATTGTCCATAAGCTGTTTCACCTGATAGCATAATTGCGTCTGTCCGGTCGAAGATGGCATTGGCAACATCACTTACCTCTGCCCTGGTGGGCCTGGGACTGCTGATCATGGTATGTAACATTTGAGTGGCTATGATGACCGGTTTCTTCCGCCGGATGCATTTCCGGATCAGTGTACGCTGAATTACGGGGATCTTTTCAGCGGGAATTTCAATCCCGAGATCGCCCCTGGCAACCATGATCCCGTAGGAATGATCCAGAATTTCATCGATGTTGTTTACTCCATCCAGATTTTCTATTTTTGAGATAATCTTGATCGGGCTTTTTTTGTCATCCAGAATTTTCTGAACGGCAAGTACATCTTCTTTATTGCGGACAAAAGAGTGGGCTACAAAATCAATTTCATTATCAGCGGCCCATTCAATAAACATTTTATCCTTTTCGGTTATGGAGGGTAATGCAATTGAGACTCCCGGTACATTGATACTTTTTTTATTTTTAATCTCGCCGTCATTGCAGACCAGAACTTCTAAAGCGTCTCCAACTTTACCGGTAATTTTGAGTTCCACTTCACCGTCGTCGATAAGCATCGAGATTCCAATCGGAACTTCGTCGGCAAAATGTTCATAATCAACCACTAATAAATTACTTGTAGATTCTTCATTCCCACCCTTAACAAAAAGGTGGTCTCCGGTTTTAACGATGATCGGATTGTTAATATTTTTTGTCCTTATTTCGGGTCCCTTTGTGTCGACAAGTATGGCAATGCAATCACATACATTTCTTACCTGTTTGACAATGGTAAGGGCAGATTCTGGTGTTTGATGAGCGGTGTTGATTCTGACAACGTTCATGCCGGCATCATACAGCGCCTGCAAAAATTCAGGTTCGCAATGCTTATCCGAGATTGTGGCAACGATCTTGGTGTGTTTTATTGTATTCATATTCTCTTGAGTTATGTTTTGTTTACAAGTCATGGCACATTATCGGATTGGTGCCAAAAAGCTTTCAATGCCAAGCCGGTAGGAGTCAAGACCAAAGCCCATTATAGATCCGCGGCATACGGCTCCGATTATTGATTCATGCCTGAAATGCTCCCTGGTCAATATATTCGAGATGTGAACCTCCACAACCGGAGTAGTGATTGCTGCTATGGCATCGCGAATAGCAACCGAGGTATGGGTGTAACCGCCGGCATTTAATATAATACCATCCGCAGAAAATCCAATCTGGTGAAGATAATTAATTATCTCGCCTTCAATATTTGATTGAAAATATTCAAATTCCAAATCGGGAAAGGTCGCTATTAAAATTTCATAATAATCTGGAAAAGAACTATTTCCGTATACGCTTTTCTCTCTGACCCCTAATAAATTCAAATTTGGACCATTTACAATAATAATTTTCATGTATATAAAATATTTTGTATATTTATTTTGTATATTTATATTCTGCAAATTGCAAAAAAATGGAACAACTTTAATGCTTTTTTGTTTGTTCATTAAAATATATTTAGATTAATAATTTCTTTCACTTTAATTAATAAACAGCAATATGAATTGGTTAGAAAGCAAAAAAGGGTATGAAACTTTTCTGAGGATAGAGAAATCGCTTTCTCCAAACTCAGTAAGTGCTTATGTTAATGACATCAACAAGCTTATTATGTTTGTTGATGAGCATTATCCTGACCTCACGCCGGAGACGGTGAAATTAGCTCAACTAAGAAAATTTGTGGAGTGGATGAACCAGAATGGAATTAGCCCAAGAACCCAGGCCAGAACTATTTCGGGGGTCAAATCTTTTTATAAATTTCTGCTAATTGAAGAGGCTGTAGAAAATGATCCGACGACCCTTCTCGAATCACCGAGAATTGGGCGTAAACTCCCTGAGATCCTTACAGATGATGAGATCAATAATCTGATTGATGCCATTGATGTAACCAAGGCTGAGGGGCTCCGTAACAGAGCAATTCTTGAGACTCTATACAGTTGCGGATTACGAGTCTCAGAACTTGTTGATCTGAAGGTGTCAAATCTGCATTTTGAACAGGAGTTTCTACGCATTGCTGGAAAAGGAGAGCGCGAAAGACTGGTCCCGATCAGCAAAAGAGCTATCGAAGATATCAAAAAATACCTGGTAAACTCTCGCAAGAAACTAGTCATCGAAAAAGGATTTGAAAATGTTGTGTTCCTGAACAGGAGAGGAAGGAAGTTGAGCAGAGTGATGATTTTTACCATCATTAAAAATCTGGCAGACAAGATTAAACTGGAAAAGAACATAAGCCCGCATACGTTCAGACACTCCTTTGCTTCCGCATTAGTGCAGGGTGGCGCTGATCTAAGAACGGTGCAGGAGATGCTCGGACATGAATCCATTTTGACTACCGAAATTTATGCCCATTTAGACAAAGAATACCTCAAGGATACCGTAAACCGTTTTCATCCAAGGTCGTAGGATTTTGTTTAACTATTTATTGGAAGAAATTGTATTTGATAAGAGGACAAATGGAACCAACAGGTTGACGGTCCTCTTATTTCATTATATGCTCTAAAAGTGATATTGTATTTTCTGTTGGCATCTTTCATTTTACCGATTGTTAAGTATTACTTAATTTATTAACCTATGTGGAGCAGAGGTGATAAAAACTGTTATCTTTGTCAGCCTGATTTAATAAGATGGACCTTTAATTTACAAGATATTATCAATGAATCGATTGGGTGAGAGAATAAAGCGTAAAAGAGAAATGTTAAGCTTACCATTGAGTGATCTGTCAAAAAAAGTTGGTATTAGTGCCAGCGCACTCTCGCAAATCGAAAATTCCAAAGCTTTTCCTTCCATCGTTACCTTAAAAAGCATTGCCAACAGCTTATATGCCACAGTGGGTGAATTAATTGGGGAGCATGAATCCCTGACAAAGAACCCCCTGATCAAATCGGGAGATATCAAATTTGTGAAGGTAAACTCCAGCGGGACAAGTCTTTTTCTCCTCTCTCACCACGAGAACAGCAAACAAATGGAACCTTATATCTTGAAATTTGTAGAGAACTCAGACTCAGCCGAGATTATGCATCCCCATCCGGGACAGGAATTTATTCACATATTGGAAGGTAAATTATTGATTACTCTTGACCATTCGCAATATAGCCTCGAAAAAGGGGATAATTTTTATTTCAACTCTACTATTCAGCACACCTTGAAAAATATCCATAACTCATCTGCAAAGGTACTATGGATTGTTACTCCTCCGAACATCTGATAGTGATCAATATCATGCTATGGCTATGTCAAATCTTTGTTAAGTTTTAATTTTTCTACAGCAGAATTTGGAATAACTATGTAATTTTGAATAATTTTGTGGTTAAGTATTAATTAAATTAATTAAACAGCGCTTAATGGACAAGCAAGCTACAGACCTGAATGTGACCATTCAAAAGCTAAATAAGAATGTTCTTGAATTATTGAGCGAGAGAGGCAAAAATATCTTTTTTCCAAAGCTCGGAATTCTTTCTCAATCGGCTCAGGCCAAAGGCAAAAATATCAATGCAACAATTGGCGAGGCAATTGAGGATAATGGTTCGTCTATGCACCTTTCCGAATTTGACAAACTGATAAGTTTACCCTTGGGATCGGTTTATCCTTATGCTCCAAGTTTTGGAAAAAAGGAGTTGCGGGATTACTGGAAAGAGTCTGTTTACCGGAAAAATCCTTCGCTCGGGGACACCCCTATCAGTGTACCTATTGTTACAAGCGGATTGACACATGGAATTAGCATTTCAAGTTATTTGTTTGTTGATGAAGGTGATACAGTGGTAATTCCTGACTTGTTCTGGGAGAATTATTCATTGATTTTTGAAAACGCATATAGAGGTAAGGTTGTTACCTTCCCTCTTTTTAAAAACGGAGGGTTCAATGTCGACGGTTTCTCTGAAACGCTTGACTCCATTTCAGGAAAAATTGTTCTTTTATTGAATTTTCCAAATAATCCGACAGGATATACTCCGCTTGTTTCTGAGATCGGTCCAATCGTGAACGCCATACAACGACAAGCTGACAAGGGTAAGAGCACTGTGGCAATTATTGATGATGCCTATTTCGGCTTAGTTTATGAAAATGGTGTTTACACCGAATCGATTTTTAATCAGTTATCTACACTGGACGAAAGAGTTCTTGCTGTGAAACTGGACGGACCAACCAAAGAAGATTACGTATGGGGATTTCGTGTCGGTTTTATCACCTTTGGCGTGAAAAACGGAACACCTGAACTCTATGAAGCATTAGAAAATAAAACTGCAGGAGCTGTGAGGGGTAATATCTCGAATGTGAGTCATCTATCTCAGTCATTGTTATATGCAGCTTATTTTTCTGCTCAGTATGAAGCAGATAAAAAAGAAAAATACAACACGCTTAAATCAAGATATCAAGCGATCATTAATGTTCTTAAAAACCCTAAATACCTGGAATATTTTAAAGCATTGCCATTTAATTCCGGTTATTTCATGTGTATTGAGTTGAACGATTCGTTAAAGGCTGAAGCCATCCGGAAAATTTTGCTCGATAATTACAGTACAGGGGTTATTGTATTTGGAAATCTGATCAGGTTGGCTTTCTCGGCCGTTCCTGAGTCAAAAATTCCGGAGCTTGTTGAGAATATTTATCTGGCCTGCACTGATTTTAAGAAACAAAACTAGAACAAGCTTCATAGGGAAGTAGAATCCCTTTTATTTAATCGTTTTTTAATAAAAATTTTAATGACTAGTAATCAGAAATTAATCAATTGGGTAAACGAATGGGCAGCGCTTTGTCAGCCTGAGAAAGTTTACTGGTGTGATGGTTCCGAAGAGGAGAACACCCGTCTTTTAAGTGAAATGGTAGCAAGCGGAATGGCCGTTAAGCTGGATGAAAAGAAACGTCCGGGAAGTTACTATTTTCAATCTGATCCAAGCGATGTCGCTCGCGTGGAAAACAGAACTTATATTTGTTCAGCAAAACAAGAGGATGCAGGCCCTACCAATAACTGGGCTGATCCTGTGGAGATGAAAGCAACCTTAAATGGTTTCTTCAAAGGTTGCATGAAAGGCCGCACCATGTATGTAATTCCATTCAGCATGGGTCCTCTCGGTTCAGATATTGCCCATATTGGAATCGAAATAACTGATTCTCCATATGTTGTTGTAAATATGAAAGTTATGACACGAATGGGGAAAGCAGTTCTTGACGTTCTTGGGAATGGTGAATTTGTACCTTGTATTCACTCTGTGGGAGCTCCCCTTGAGCCAGGTCAAAAGGATGTAAAATGGCCTTGTGCCCCGATTGAAGACAAATATATCTGTCATTTCCCGGATACCAACGAGATTCTTTCGTATGGTAGCGGTTATGGAGGCAATGCATTACTTGGAAAGAAATGTTTTGCGCTTCGGATTGCATCGAATATGGCCAGAAGACAAGGTTGGCTTGCTGAGCATATGCTTATCATGGGCATTACCAATCCTCAGGGAGTTAAGAAATACATTGCTGCGGCATTCCCAAGTGCCTGCGGTAAAACAAACCTCGCAATGCTTGTTCCTACGATTCCAGGATGGAAGGTGGAGACTGTTGGTGATGATATTGCCTGGATGAAATTCGGGAAAGACGGTCAGTTATATGCGATCAATCCTGAAGCCGGATTCTTTGGTGTTGCTCCGTTTACATCCATGGATACCAACCCTAATGCCATGTTGTCTGCAAGGGCAAATACAATTTTCACCAATACGGGATTAACGCCTGATAATGACATCTGGTGGGAAGGTATTGGCTACGACGCTCCTGAAGGGACAATTACCTGGACAAATGAGCTCTACGACAAAGCCAGCGGCAAACCTGCAGCACACCCAAATGCCCGTTTTTCTGCTCCGGCATTTCAGTGTCCCTGCATTGACAAAGATTGGGAAAATCCAACAGGTGTTCCAATCGCTGCGATCCTTTTCGGTGGTCGTCGTCCTGGAACTGTACCATTAGTTTACCAGTCATTCGACTGGAATCATGGCGTTTTCATGGGATCTATTGTTGGTTCAGAAGTTACCGCTGCAGCCATTGGACTGAAGGCCGGTGTTCGTCGTGACCCGTTTGCAATGCTCCCATTCTGTGGTTACCACATGGGTGATTATTTTGGTCATTGGGTTAAGATCGGAGAATCAGCTCCGGACATCACAAAGCTTCCTAAGATTTTCAATGTCAACTGGTTCCGCAAGAGTGCACAGGGAAAATTCTTGTGGCCGGGATATGGTGACAACATTCGGGTGTTGCAATGGATTTTTGAACGTGTAACAGGAACTGCTGCCGCTGAAGAAACAGCAATTGGTTATGTTCCAAAATTAGGATCAATCAATACAGCCGGATTGGAAGGGGTTGATGCCAATATGCCTGAACTGCTTACTGTTGACAAAAACCAATGGAAAGATGAACTGGATCTGGTTCGTGAGCAATATGCCACTTTTGGATCTCATCTTCCAGAAGAGCTTGCTAAACAGATTATTGCAATTGAGCAACGTTTCGAAAAGTAGTTAACACCTCCTTTAAAATCTGAAAACCGCTCCAACTTTGGGGCGGTTTCTTTTTAGATTAAACCTGACAGGCTTCAACAACCTGTCAGGTTTTGAATCATGCTTTCCAAAAAACATTATATTCCAGACATTCCTCCCTTAATGAATGTTAAATCTGATATTTATCCCAAATAAGCTGTTAAATTTGTCATCCTAAATTATTCTCTAAATGAAACTGTCTACGATTTTGCAGAAAAAAACTCCGGCCAACGAATATCTTGTTCTGATTTACCGGTTTGTCCTCATTATGTTCCTATATTCATTTGGACGGATCCTTTTTTACCTGTTTAATCGTTCGATGTTTCCACAGGTCGATTTCTCCTCTTTTGTTCAGATTATGAGGGGTGGAGTAATGTTCGATACCAGTGCTGTACTGTATCTGAACGCAATCTATTTTTTGTTCTACCTGATTCCGCTTCCTTTCAAATTTAGTATTAATTACCGGCGCTTCCTGAAATGGGTATTTATAGTTATAAATGGCATTGGACTTGCATTTAACCACATTGATATCATCTATTATCGCTTTATTTTAAAGAGAACTACCGCAAGTGTTTTTGATATTGTGGGATATGATGACGGGAATTTCAGGTTGATCTTTAGGTTCTTTTATGACTTCTGGTACATTGCGGTGATTTGGCTGCTAACCCTTTATGTACTTGAGCGGCTTTACTCCTTTTTTAATCCGGTTCCGGTATTTGAGGGAAAGGGTTGGAGATATTTGGTTTCATCGGTGGTTGCCTTAATTTTGGTTTCCGGCCTCAGTGTTATAGGGATGCGTGGAGGTTATATGCCAAGCACCAGACCGATCAGTATGAATAATGCAGGGAAGTACGTTAACTCAACACAGGAGATGGCATTAGTCCAGAATACACCATTCTGTATCCTGAGGACCTGGGGTAAGAAAGCTTTTGAAGTCAGGCACTTTTTTACTTCCGAGAATGAGTTGGAGCAGATCTATTCTCCTGTGAGGATTCCTAAACCTGTTGAACCCCAGAAATATAATAATGTTGTTGTTATTATTATTGAAAGTTTCAGTCGTGAGTTTGTGGGGTCGCTAAATAAAAATCTTGATAACGGGCAGTACAAGGGGTATACGCCATTTGTTGATTCACTGATCAGTAAAAGCTTTGTGTTTACTAATGCATTTGCAAACGGGCGGAAATCGATTGATGCAATCCCTTCGATAACCGCAAGTATTCCGGCACTGGTTGTCCCCTATGTGATCTCGGAACGATCAGGGAACCGGATCAACAGCCTTGCTGGTTTGTTAGCCAAGGAAGGTTATCAGACCGCCTTCTTCCATGGCGCTCCAAACGGCTCAATGGGCTTTGATGCCTTTGCTAAAATAGCCGGTTTCCAACGCTATGTCGGGAAAAATGAATATGCTGATAATAGTGGATTTGACGGTGTATGGGGAATCTGGGATGAACCTTTTTTCCAGTTCTTTGCCAGCCAAATGAACCAGATGAAGGAGCCGTTCTTTACAACGATCTTTTCCGTATCATCCCACCATCCGTTCAAAGTCCCGGAACAATATAAGAAACAGTTCCCTGAGGGGCATATTCCGCTTCAAAAATGTATCCGATATACCGATATGGCTTTGAAAAAGTTCTTTGAAAAAGCCTCAAAGATGTCCTGGTTCAAAAATACCCTCTTTGTAATTACCTCAGACCATTGTTCTGAATCTGATTTTAAGGAATATAAAACTGCGGCTAATTATTTTGCAGCACCACTGATATTTTATAAAGGGGATGGCAGTCTGCAGGGTAAGGACGATTCTTTGGCACAGCAAATCGATATCATGCCTACAATTCTGGGATACCTAAATTATCCGAAACCCTTTGTTGCTTTTGGGAATGACCTCTTTAATCCATCAGCACAGCGATTTGTGATCAATTACCTCGAGGATTCCTACCAGTTTTTGTATGGAGATCTTGCCTTTTATTTTACCGAGAATAAGCTTACAGCTATTTTCAACCGCAAAAAAGATCCTTATTTGCTGCAAAACCTGTTGGGACACACTAATTATGAGAATGAGCAAAATTTGTTTAAGGCAGTTGTACAGCAATTTAACAACCGGATGGTTCAGGATCGATTAGTCATTGATAACAGATAGGGAACCAGGAAATTTGATTTTACGGTGCCGGTCTGCGGTGGTGGATCATAGGGCCGAACCAATCCGGGTACTTGAATTTTAACTCTTTTTAATGATCTCTGGCACTGAAATTGTATCCATTAGGTTGTAAATCAAATTTTACAATTTCATGAAAACAAAAACAATTTTCAATGCATTAATGATGATTTTTGTTCTTGGGTCGGGTTTTGCCCAGGATAGTCCCAGAAAGGTTCAACGAGAAAAAGTAATATTGGAGAGAGAGCATCAGACCGAAATGCTGTTGAATTCCAGAGAATTTGTTTTTATCGCTTCGAGGGCCCTTCCTCAAAGAGGTGGATCGATTGATCTGACCACAAATCCAAATTACTTAAAATTTCATCCCGATAGAATTGAGAGTTATATGCCTTTTTTTGGCCGGGCCTATCGCGCTGATTATGGAGGCGATGGAGGAATAAAGTTTGAGGGTAAGCCCAAAGAATTCAAAATGGGGACCCGCAAAAAAGGGAAAGGTTATGAAATAAATACAGCTGTTTCTGGTGGTCGGGATTATTTTCAACTAAATCTGTTGGTAAGTCCTGAGGGTAGTGCAACACTCACGATCACCAGTAACGATCGCAGCTCAATCTCATACTACGGCGAAATAAAAAAGCAGGAAGCGACAAAGTAGGTACTGGCTGCTGACAAGGCAGAGTTTGCATCTTGCCATAAAAAAACTCCTTATGGAAATATAAGAATTGGCATAAAGCTAATTTTTCAGTCAGAGGTTAAGAGTAGCCAGTTACCGACTGCCAGAATCAGTTCTCAATATCCTACCGGAATCAGTTTTTTGTGCCTTATCTTTTCTAATTTCGCAGCATAATTTTTAGAGAGAATGATCATCAGGAAAAAATTCAGATTCGAAGGAGCCCACATCGTTCGCAACTGCACTTCACAACGCTGCCGCGAAAATATCCACGGACACTCCTATGAGGTGGAGGTTTTTTTGAAGCCTGATCGGTCACCTAATAACTTAGTGATCATTGATCCGGTTCTGCTAAACAACATCAAAGAGTTTATTTCCAGCTTTGATCATGCATTTGCCCTTTGGAATATGGAATCCGATGAGGTAAAGGATGGCATATACCGGATCAATACCAGGGTTGCAGAAATACCCGTTTCTCCCTCTGCAGAGGGATATTCGTTGTTATTTTCATTTGTAATTAGCCAAATGATCATGGCGGCTAAATTGGCTGACACAGGGGGGGAAGTAAAACTACATGCCGTTGGAGTTCATGAAACTCAGTCGGGGTATGCTGAATCCCTGGTTGACGATGTAAGTCTTGTCCAATTTACCGTAGAGGATATTAAATTCAACGAAGGGATAAAGAGAGAATGGAGAGATAAGGAATGGTGGTTCCGGTTGTTAAACGTTAACAAATTATAAAATTCCCGGAGGGTATGAAAAAAGGGTTATTTTTGCACACGAAGTCTAATTTTGTGCAAATTATTTATTTTGAGAGATTCCACTCGTCATAGAATTCTTAGTGTAGCCAGGATTGTTTTTGCCCATAAAGGGGCCATCAACACCACCATGGAGGCCGTAGCCAGGGCTGCCGGTCTGGGAAGAAGAACAATCTATACTTATTTTAAAACAAGGGAAGAGCTTTTGGACGAAGTGATTAAAAGGGAAAAAGAAAACATAATCCGGCAACTGAGCGGGGTCGCCACCATGAAAATATCCCCCGAAAAAAAGATCATCCGGTTCATGACTGCACACATGAATGCTATCCAATACCTGATCCAAAAAAACCATTTACTAAAACTCGAATTTCTCAAAGGAAGTGAGCGGATTGAAATCTTTCGAAAAGAGGTCGATACTCATGAAAAGGATTGCCTGGCCTCAATCCTAAAAGAAGGGACTCTGTCAGGGGTATTCCTGATCGAAGATTTTGAGAACACAGCGATACTTACACTTACTACATTAAAGGGCCTTGAATCGCAATTTATTCTGGACAATTTCGGAAAATCCTGCCGGGGAAAGCTTGAGCTTTGGCAAAAGATTCTATTCCGGGGCATTAAAGCCTCCGCTTAATTAATTGAAAATTTGATTATCTGATATGAGAATGTTTATAAACACGATTTCGCATTATATTCCGGAGCAACGGGTTCCAAATGAATATTTCAAAAATCTGAATGGATTGGATGACGAATGGATCTTTGACCGGACAGGTATCCGGACACGATCAAAGGCGGGTAAAAACGAGAATGCCAACACCATGGCCATTGAGGCAGTGTCACGGGCTCTTAAAACGTTGCCTTTTGACATCAAGGAAGTTGATTTAATTATAGGGGCGTCCTATACTCCTTATGATACTGTTGCCACCATAGGTCACACCGTACAACGCGAGTTTGGAATTCCCGAGGCCCAGGTACTTTACGTATCATCTGCATGCTCTTCCCTGGTCAATGCGATGGAGATTGTTGAAGGTTATTTTGCGATGGGTAAAGCCACCCGTGCTCTGATTATTGCAGCTGAACACAACACTATGTACAGCGATGAGAATTGTGAAAAGAGTGGCCATCTTTGGGGAGACGGAGCAACAGCTTTATTTATTTCGGATGAACCTTTAGGCGCTAAACCAGGCGAAATACTGAATATTTTTACCCGAGGACTTGGTCATATCGGGAAAGGCCCGGAAGCAGTTTTCCTTCGTCCGGGCGAAGGAGGGCTTCAAATGCCTGACGGCAGGGATGTTTTTATGCATGCCTGTAATTTTATGCGAGTTGCACTGGAGACTACGCTTGAAAACTGTAACCTTACGGTTGATGATCTGGATTTTATTATTCCCCACCAGGCCAATCACCGGATTATCGCCAATTTGATTAAACAATTAAATATACCTCCTAAAATAGTGTTAACCAATATTGAGGAACTTGGAAATACCGGATGCGCTAGTACGGGTATCTGTCTGTCGCAGAATTTGGCCAAAATTCCTTCCGATTCATTGGTCGGATTAACCGTTTTTGGTGGTGGGTATTCTGCCGGTGCAGTTCTTGTGCGGTTCTGAAAATATGGTTTATAGATTAATCAGGAATTAGTTATATTTAGTTCCGAAGTTTTGGGAGCTGTTAACTTCTGGCCGCTGGAGAGTATATTTGTCAATTTAAATCAGATTAGTCATTTTTGCAATGGCTTTCAGGGTTCTGTGTTATTTCTATCGGATCCGGAATTTTTGCCAGCCGCTAATTGCCAGCCGACAATAATAAACAGTATTGAATGAGTTATAAATTGATATCCATAGTTATGAACCGAAGACAAATGATTGGAAGTACGGCAGGGGTGGCTGTTGCAGCAGCAGGCTTTCCCGCTTCAACTGTTTTTGCAGAATCTGCAACCGGAAGTCTGAAACTAAAAGGGAATATTCATCACTCTGTTAGTCAATGGTGTTACGGAGATATTCCACTGGATGATCTGGCCAAAGCCTGCGCTGAGATGGGGCTCGAATCGGTCGAATTATTGTGGGAGAAAGATTGGGCCATCGTAAAAAAATACGGATTAAAATGCGCTGTAGGTTATGCTACTGATTACGGAATTCCTAAGGGATTTAACCATATAGCCAACCATGAAAAACTGATCTCCGATTTTGAGCGGATGATCCCAATTGCCGCCGAAGCCGGGGTTCCTAATCTGATCTGCTTTTCCGGAAACCGTGAAGGACAAAACGACAATGTTGGGATGGTCAATTGTGCCATTGGTCTTCGAAAACTCATGCCTTTGGCCGAAAAACATGGAGTCACCATCATTATGGAATTGCTGAATAGTTATGGGCATACTGATTATCAGTGTGATAAAACTTCCTGGGGTGTTGCTCTTTGTGAAATGGTGGGATCTCAAAGGCTGAAACTTCTTTACGATATTTACCATATGCAAATTATGGAGGGGAATATTGTAGATACGATTAAAAAGAACATCCGTTATATCGGACATGTTCATACGGGCGGTGTGCCGGGAAGACACGAACTGGACGAAACCCAGGAACTTCATTATCCCGCGATCATGAAGGCACTGGTGGATTCCGGATACAAAGGATTTGTAGGACAAGAGTTTGTCCCCACACAAGCCAATAAATTGGATTCCCTGCGCAAATCGGTTCTGATTTGCGATGTATAATTTTAATTGATCCGTTATGCATGACGAAATCACCCTTACGACTCCGGCGTTGCTGTTTTCGGCAATTTCATTGATTATGCTTGCCTATACCAATCGCTTTCTGAGCTATGCCAATCTTATTCGTACGCTCCACGAAAAGTTCAAAGTTAAACCCGACGATGTTCTGCTTGGGCAGATTGCGAATCTTAGAAAGCGACTTTATTTGACCAAATATATGCAGATTTTGGGAGTGACCAGCCTCTTCCTTTGTGTTTTAACTATGTTTTTGATTTTTATTGGCAGTCAGGTACTTGCTGTATGGATGTTTGGCATTGCGCTCTTATTGCTTATTGCATCATTAGGACTTTCTATTCTTGAGATCCAAATATCGGTTCATGCCCTCAACCTGCATTTGGGGGATATGGAAATAAACGGGAGGACATAATCATCTTCAAAATAGTTATCTTTGTGGCTTAGTCTAATCTAATTCGGATGTTCACAGACATACTGATTACTTTAATCCTGGTATTCTTCAACGGATTCTTTGTGGCTGCTGAATTTGCCATTGTAAAGGTAAGGGCTTCACAACTTGAACTAAAGGTTCAGAGTGGAAGCTATTTTGCAGCCGTTGCCAAACGTATTGTTTCCAGGCTTGACAGGTATCTCGCTGCTACTCAGCTTGGAATCACACTGGCAAGTCTTGGTCTTGGTTGGATTGGTGAACCTGTTGTAGCTAAAATCCTCCTTGATTTAATGTCTTTTGTCGGAGTCCAAATGGATCCTGATTTGGCACATCATATTGCACTGCCTGTTGCTTTTCTTATTATTACCATATTGCATATCGTATTTGGTGAACTTGCACCTAAATCCCTTGCAATTCAGAGTTCACAACGCACCATTCTTGTTGTTGCCTTACCACTCCAATTCTTCTTTTTTATTTTTCGACCCTTTATCTTTCTGTTAAACGGCACAGCAAATTTAGTGCTTAGAACTATAGGCATTTCGACAATTCAGGGACAGGATGTTCACAGCAGTGATGAGCTAAAATACCTGGTTAAGCAGGGGAAAGAAAGCGGCGAAATTGAACAGGCTGATTATGATATCATTAAAAATGCCTTTGAATTCTCGGAACGTATTGCCAAACAAATCATGATTCCCAGAACACAGGTGGTGGCTATTGATGTTGAAGATTTTCAACAGGATATGGTTGAACATCTGATCGAGGAGAACTATTCACGGATTCCGTGCTACGCCGGATCGCTTGATAATATTGTTGGAGTTGTTTATCTTAAAGATATTCTGATAAAATTACACTTGAATGAGTCAATCAGGATTTCCTCTATTATGCGGTCTGTATTAATTGTCCCGGAAACAAAGTACATTGCTCAGCTGCTTAAAGATTTCCAGTCGAAACACCAGCAGATTGCCGTAGTTATTGACGAATATGGAGGAACCCAGGGGATTGTTACAATGGAGGACATCCTCGAAGAGCTGGTAGGTGAGATTCAGGATGAATATGATAATGAAATTCCTTTTGTGGAGAAAAAGGGAGAGAAGACTTATACCGTACTTGCCTCTGCCTCGTTGGACGATATCAATGAATTGCTGCCGCATCCTTTAACGGTAAATGAGGATTATGAGACACTTGCCGGCTACCTGATCCTTAAATTGGGACGAATACCTAATATCAATGAGAAAATCAGCATGGAGGATTACGAGTTTACGGTTCTGAAGAAAAATAAAAACTCAATTCTCCTGGCTCAGCTTGTTGATAAAGCCATGGAAATCTAGTTGCAGATTGTCCGATAATAAATTTCTCCTTAGGAGATCAAAATCTATAGAAGATTATAATTCTGAAAATAAATTTCACGTAGAGAACTAACCGTATATCTGTTAATGTCCTACCGGACAATTGTATTTGTTAAATTTATTTTTCTATTGAAATTGATGCCCGACGGGCAAACAAGGTTTAAATGTAATTTTAAATCAGTCTCTAAATTTCAAAGAGTAACAAAAATCCTTTACTTAATGACATTGCCTGTCGAGGACGGAATAGATTCCTTAACCTATTTATTTGATGGAACATGTAATCTTCTGGGTGATCCTGACCAATATCTATTTCTTCCCGAATAATTTCTGCTCCAGATCAGGCCGGTTCATTTTCCGGAGTTCCCCGATTAATTCACTTCTATTCTCTGGTTTGTACCAGAAAAAGAATTTACGCTGGGTCAGTTTTTTATTTGCTTCCCTCGCTGTGCTTATTTTCTCCAGAGTATACGGATGGTAACCCGAATAATAGATTACAGTGGCAAGGGTCATGGGAGTTGGAGTAAAATCCTGCACCTGTTCCAGTTTGAAATCCAATCCCTTTGTTTCGGCTGCCAGTTCGGCCATCTCAGCATTACTGCTTCCCGGGTGACTCGAAATAAAATAGGGGATCAGCTGTTGCCGGAGCCCGTTGGCTGCATTCACCTTATCGAAAAAGTTCTTCAATTTAAAAAAGATGCTGAATGAAGGTTTTCTCATGATATTCAGAACCTTGTCGGCTGTATGCTCGGGCGCAACCTTCAACCTGCCTGAAACATGGTTTGTGATTACATTCTCCAGATACTCTTCATTCCCTTTATTTACCTGCTCATCTTTTGTTTTGTGAAAAATGATGTCGTACCTGATCCCACTGCTTACAAACGCTTTTTTTACCCCCGGCACGGCCGAAACCCGCCGGTAAAGCGAAGTCATGCCACGATGATCAGTATTCAGATTGGTACATACGTCGGGAAAAATACATGATGGACGACGGCAGGCCTGGCACATCACCAAATGCTTTCCCTCCATTTTGTACATATTGGCTGATGGTCCGCCAATATCTGAAATATATCCTTTAAAATCGGCCATTTGGGTAACCTCCCTGACTTCCGCCAGAACTGATTCTTCAGAACGTGAAGCAATAAATTTTCCCTGGTGTGCAGAGATAGTGCAGAAGGTACATCCGCCAAAACAGCCCCGGTGCGTATTTACCGAGTGACGAATCATTTCGTAGGCAGGTATTGCCCCTTTATTTTTATAGCGGGGATGCGGAGTCCGGGTGTACGGAAGCGTGTAATAGCTATCTAATTCATTGGTAGTCAATAAAGGATAGGATGGATTAATAATGATTCTCTTTTCTTTCCAGGCTTGAATCAGCTTCCGGGATACCATCTTATTTGACTCCTCTTCGATATGCCTGAAATTCTTAGCGTAATTTATTTTTTCCTTCAGGCAGGCTTCATGTGAATTTAGTTCAAGCTCTTCCCAATCCCCGTTGGTTTTATAGTCCGCTGTTTGATCCACCATAAAAGCGGTTTGGGGAACGTCGGTTATCTCCTGAAAAGGTATTCCGGATTTTAGTTTTTGGATAAACTCTACAATTGATTTTTCACCCATTCCGTAAACGAGAAGATCGGCTTTTGTGTCAACCAGGATGGAGGGTTTCAGCTGATCTGACCAATAATCGTAATGGGTCACACGGCGTAAAGAGGCCTCAATTCCTCCAATTAACACGGGTATTTCCGGATAAATCTTCTTGAGGATATTCGAATAAACTACTGAAGCGTAATCTGGTCTGGCCCCGGGGCGGCCATCCGGCGTATAGGCATCGTTAGATCGCCTTCGTTTATTGGCTGTATAATGATTCACCATTGAATCCATACACCCCGCGGTGATTGCAAAAAAGAGCTTCGGCTTTCCAAGTTTTTTAAAGTCACGTAAATCATCCTGCCAGTTAGGTTGAGGAACGATGGCTACACGAAGTCCTTCACGTTCCATAATCCTTCCTATCACCGCAGCTCCAAATGAAGGGTGGTCGACATAGGCATCACCTGAAAACAGGATAACATCAGGCTGATCCCACCCAAGAGCTTCAACCTCTTTAACCGTGGTTGGCAGCCATCTTCGCGTCGAATATCGTTCAAAATCTTCCATAGCTAAGAACAAAAATAGTTCATTTAATCAGGCATATCCCAATTATCATGATTTATTAAAGGAAGCCTGTGAATAGTTAACGGCTTTTCCACTACATTGTTCAAACTGATTAATTGGGAAATCAACTTCCCTGAAAAATAAATAGCGGATATTATCTCCAATTTTCTATTTTTGGACTCAATATGATACAAAACTAATGAAGCTAGTCAAACCACAAGACTTATTAAAGATAAGTCCAGTGATGCAACTTTTTGGGGGGGAGTACTTGGCCCGGTTGCTTATGCATCTTTTGCAATTTAATAAAATAAATAAATTATACGATAATATAAGCGATACCAAAGGGATAGAATCAATTGATGGCATTCTCAGGTACCTTAATGTCACACTCGATTTTAATGAAAATGATTTAAAGAAGCTACCGGCAAAAGGGCCGTTTATCACAGTTTCCAATCACCCTTATGGTGGAATTGACGGTATACTTCTGATCAAACTGCTTTCGATGGTCAGGTCTGATCATAAAGTGATCGCCAATTTCCTGTTGAAGAAGGTGGAGCCAATTTCCGACTATTTTCTTGCTGTCAATCCATTTGAAAATAATCCCAGGGCTGCCTCCAGCATCGGTGGATTAAAGATCGGGTTGGATCATCTGAATAATGGGGGTGTATTAAGTTTCTTCCCTGCCGGTGAAGTATCTACTAATTATGCCGCCAAAGCTATCACCGATCGTGAATGGCTATTTTCTGCATTACGTTTTATTAAAAAGGCGGGTGTACCAGTCGTTCCGATTTATTTTCATGGCAGTAACAGTCGGTTGTTTCATTTGCTGGGACAGATCCATCCCTCCCTCCGTACGGCGAAGCTACCGTCTGAAATCATGAATAAAAAGGGGAAAACCATAAAGATCCGTATTGGCAAGCCAATCTCAGAAAAGGATATGGATAGATTTTCAGATATTCATCAACTTGGAAGATACTTGCGCTCCAAGACTTATTGTCTGGATTCGGGGATTGAAGTGAAACATTTTTTTAATTATTCGTTGAAGAACCAGCCTGTTCCACGTCCTATTGCCGAATCACAGCCAGCCGATAAATTGTTCAGGGAAATAGAGGATCTTCGTAAAAATAGTTGTCTTTTTACAATTAAGAATTACTCAGTATTCTGTGCCCCTTCAAATAAATTGCCGCTGATAATGAGTGAGTTAGGCAGGCTTCGGGAGATTACCTTTCGCCAGGTGGGGGAGGGAACTAATCAGGCTTCCGACATTGATGAATTCGATTTGTATTATAACCAGTTGATCATTTGGGATAATCAGGAGCACCGGATAGTTGGGGGTTACCGCATCGGAAAGGGACATGAAATTTATAATCAGTTTGGAATTAAGGGTTTTTATACCCAAAGCCTTTTTAAAATGAAGAGTGGGTTTGTGGAAACTTTGAAACAATCGGTCGAACTGGGTCGTTCATTTATCGTAAAGGATTACCAGCGTAAACCATTGCCACTCTTCCTGCTTTGGAAAGGGATCCTTTATTTCATGCTGAAGAATCCCGAATATCGGTACCTAATAGGACCAGTAAGCATCAGCAATACCTATTCTGAAATTTCAAAAGAATTAATTATCAGGTATATAATGGCTAATTTCTTCGATTATAAAAGGGCCGCTTTTGTGAAACCCCGGAACCGGTTTAAGGTCACTACCAATGATCAGCACCTGAATGCAGCGCTTGAAAATATGACCCCTGATTTGAACTCCCTTGATAAATTCATCGGTGATATCGATCAGTATAATAACGGGTTGCCCATTCTTCTCAAGAAATACCTGGGGCTGAATGCTAAAATTGTGGCTTTTAATGTGGATCCAAAATTCAATGACTGTATCGATGGTTTACTGGTTTTGGATATTTTTGAAGTACCAAAATCAACCATAGAATCGTTATCCAAAGAAATTAATTTGTAGTCATCATTACTTCGTTGAGGTTTGCATCTACATCCAGTCCCATTTTCTTGCGCAGGCGGTACCTGTGATTTTCAAGTCCCCGGACCGAAATACCCAGCAATGGCGCAATTTCCTTTGACGACAGGTTCATCCGGAGGTAGGCACACAGTCGAAGATCACTCGGTGTAAGCTTTGGATAACCTGTTTTCAGCTTCAAAATAAATTCTTCGTGAGCTCTTTCAAAGTTGGTTTCGAAAGTCTTCCAGTCGTCGTGACTGGCAATGTTTTCATCAATTTTCTTCACCAGCTGGTTATAATATTTGTCGGGGAAACGGGTTTCCAATTGATTTTTTTGGGATTTTAGTTCCCGTTTCAGCTCAATCAAGAATTCATTCTTTTTAATGATTAACATGGTGGAATTAGCCAATTCCTGGCTTTTAAATGAGATCTCATCCTGTAATTTTTCGTTTCGCAGACGGATTAATTCTTTTTCTTTCTCTTCTCTTTTTCGGTTCTCCTTCCGACGAGTCAGAATGATAACCCGATGCCGGAATGACAGTAACAAAATCAGGATAATTAATATATAGACTATTTTTGCCCAAATAGTCTGATACCATGGAGGTAAAATTACCAGCCTGATACCTTGGGTTTTACTTTCTGAACCCCACGAATCAATTGCCTTTACCCACAGGGTATAGGATCCTTCCGGAAGACGTTCAAACTTAAAAATTGGAAGCGTAACAGGCAATCGCCAAGCCGGATCAATTCCCTCGAGAAAGGCCTGAAAAGCAATCTTGTCCGTGGTGAATAACGGGAATGAGAACTTCACCTGGACATTACTCTGATTGTATTTTATGGTGTATATAGACTGGGTCGGTGACAGAGTATCTGCTTTTCCCCTCTGGTCAGTGGTTATGAATTCTCTTATTTTTAGTGTTTTATCCTTGATCAGGGACTCACTTTCGGGTTGGCTGGCATTCAATATGGCATAACCGTTTTCAAGGCATAATATCGCTTCAAATTCTGACAGTGGATTTATGTTTTCAAAGTTCTCGATTAACTGATTGTGAAACAGTGTTAAAGGATAGTTTTTGATCAAATGAATTGTATTATCCTTTATTTGAAACAGCCCTATCGATTCGTGGGTTATGAACCAATAGTGATGGTTAGGAGCGGCGAAAATTCGGTTAGCAGTTGCAAAATGGCCCAATTGCTTATTTAATTCGCGGTATTCAACGATTGAATCTTTTAATTCATCGTGTGTGAATAATTTTTCCCCGGTGGCAAAAACAATCCGGTCTTCTACCTTAAACGGGTGGAGGCCATGGTCTATTTTAAACGGCGAGTTTTCGCCATAATAGGTAGTCTGTATAACTTCATCCCTGTTTTCCGAAAGTTTAAGGCGATAAATGCCGCGATGCATATGGCCGGCCCAGATATTGCCATATAGATCAACTTCAATGAATTGAATCAGATCGTTGAAGTTTTTGAGATTTTTGGACCAATGTGGCTCGCTTCCTGAAAAATCGAGAGCAACAATATCTGAATAGGTTGACTGTAGGAGGAATCCAGGCATTTTTGGATCAGGGGTTATGGCGAAAGCACCGCTCACTTGCGAAATTTTTTTTAATGATTGTCTATCAATTACATATGTTCCATTGTTGTGACCTACAAATAGTTTTCCATTGAAAATCCGGCAACTCCATACCTGCCCCTCAGATTGCGGCATCAATCTGAATTTGTCATCCGCTTCATCGAGGGCTTTAGAATAGAGACCCTGATTCGTTCCCAGATAGATGGTGTTATTTAAAATGGCTGCTGAATATACTGCTCCTACATCACGGACCGGATGCAGTGTATAGGAACCTTCGTCCCTGAAGGTGGTGAAATCGATCCCTTTGTCTAAAGCCTGCCAGATATTTTGGTTCTTGTCGAAGGCGAGCCCCAGAACAGTATTATTTTGTAATCCATTTTGGGTATTGAGTTTGAAGAGCATCTTGCCGGTTTTATCAAAAGTGACGATCCCGTCGAGAATTGTTCCTATAACCAGATTCCCGGTTTTTGAACGTGTAGCCCGGTTGACCTTATTCCGGATTAAATAGTCATTCCATTCCTCATTTAAAACCTTGAATTGCAGGCCGTTGTAACTAAAAATACCATCTGATGATGTTCCAATAATCAACTTTTTATTCTCATCCTGAAAGACAAACAGGATTTGTTTCTGATTGAAAAACGAACCTGTGAGATAGGGTTTTAACTGATTATTTTCAATGGAATATAATCCATCTGCCTGATCTATAATGATTTTATTGTCGATTTGAAACATGGAATTTGAAAACGACGGCAATTTTATTGTAGTAATATGTTCTCCGTCCCAGATAAGCAATTGCATAAAAGAGTGAAAATAAACATCCTTATCCAAGGGAATAATATTCCAAAACTCTACATTAGGGATAAAATTTTTCTCCGCTAAGGTGTTAAGTGAGGTATATTTCAATGTCCCTGATTTGCTCCTGTTCCAGTACCCCAATTCACGATAACCGCTGGTATAGATCCTGTTATTGTGATCAGCAGCTACACAACGGATAATATTCCCTTTGGGTGAGGGATAGAGTTTCCATGAGATTCCATTGAATTCAAGAAGCCCTTTATTATTTGCAAAAAATATGTTCCCCTCCGGATCTTCGGCGACAGACCAATTTTGATTATCAGCGTTATAATCTGATTTTGAAAAATTTTTCACTACCGGATTTTCGTATTCCGAAGCACGAATGGTTTGAAAGCATAACCAAAGCAAAAGGAAGGTAAATATGCAGGGAAATGCCTTGCATAAATTCTTAACCTTCAGGTTCTGATATTTCAGGTTCATTTATTTAAAAATTAACATTAATTTAATCTTTTGGGTAATTATTTATTGTCTAAAATATTAACAAAACCTCAAAATCATACAATTTTTATCTTAAAATTCTGTAATATTTTGCAAAATTAACTCACTCTTTACGATTGATGCGATTCTAATTAAATAATATAAGTCAAAAATACATAAAATTATCTAATTGATAAATAATAATATAACCTAATAATATTCTTAATGATGGGGTAAATATGAGGTACTTTCATTGATTGAAAAAAAATGGAGTGTAAGAAGTGTATCCTTTTTTTACCGTTCGGGTGAATAGCGCTGTAGATTTGTAACAAATATTTTAAAAATTTAACATATGAAAAGACTAATCTTTCTGTTGAATCTATTTTTGTCAGTAACTCTTCTTTATGGTCAGCAATCGTTAACCATAAACGGGAAGGTTACAGACACTTCAGGCGCAAGTATGCCTGGTGTTTCAGTCTCTGTAAAAGGGACTACTCATGGAGTTGTATCCGATGCAAACGGAGCCTATTCGCTGCAGGCTTCCGGTCAGGCAACACTCGTTTTTAGCTTCGTTGGTTATAAAAGTCATGAAGTTCAAGTGAATAATCGTGGCATTATTAACCTTGTTATGGAAGAAGAGGTTGTTGGGGTCGAAGAAGTGGTGGTTGTTGGGTATGGTACTCAAAAGGTAAAAGACCTTACTTCATCTATTAGTACTGTTAAATCTGACGATCTTGCAAAAACACCGGCGAGTCAGCCGATGAATGCCTTACAAGGTAAAGTGGCCGGGGTCCAAATTGTAAATGATGGAGGCCCGGGTAATTCAGCCACGGTGAGGATTCGTGGAATTGGCTCCTTTCCGGGAATGAATAATGAGGCTCCATTATATGTGGTTGACGGAATGTTTTATGACAATATTGATTTCCTCAATCCTACGGATATCGAAACCATGTCGGTACTCAAGGATGCTTCGGCAGCTGCAATTTACGGAGTGAGGGCTGCAAACGGCGTCATTCTGATTGAAACCAGGTCCGGGTCATACAACCAGAAAACTAAAATCTCGTATGATGGCTATGAGGGGTATCAGATTGACCAGAACGTTCTCAAAATGGCCAATTCCCAGCAATATACCGCTATGGCGAATGAATCAGGATCTGGCACCGAGGTGCAGGATGTATTGAATTCGATGCAAAAATGGGGAAGAAGCCGTGTAGACCCGAATATTCCGGTAACAAATACAGACTGGTATAAACAGGTAATTCGGCAAGGTCAGATCAGGAATCACAGTGTTGGAATCGATGGCGGGACGGAAAAGGCAAAATATTCATTGGGTGTAAATTATTTCTACCAGGATGGAACCTTGAAGGAGTTGAATAACTATGAGCGTATGAATCTCCGTTCCAAAGTTGATGTAAAAGCGACAAATTGGCTTACTGTGGGAGAAAACATGATATTCAGTAACGCCACCAAATACATAGATGCCAGTAATGCCTGGTATAATACCTATTTTGCAGTACCCATATTCCCGGTTTATGACCTGACCAATACGGCTGCAACCCCATTCAAATATGCAAGTGCCGATCCACTTGGTTACAGAAACGGACAAAATCCATTTCCAGGAATGGTCAGCGATCAGGACCAACAGAAGATTTTGAAAGCACTGGCAACTATCTATATGGAAATTACTGTGATACCAAAAGTATTAACTTTTAAGTCCACGTATAATAATAGTTACACTCAGGTCAATGAGCGGGTTGTTGACCTACCCTGGTTTATTGATAATAACTTTCAGAATCCTCACGGGACACTTACCAAGACTACCTCATCCTACATGAACCAGTATTGGGACAATATTTTAACCTTTACTAAAAGCTTTGGCAGTCACAATGTGACTTTAATGGCTGGTACTTCGTATAAGGATGAAACTTTTCAGAAGCTTTCTGCGCAGGGAGTTGATTTTCCGACCTTGCCACAATCCTGGTATATCAGCCAATCGCTCACAAAACCTGCCACTGCAGTGGGCGATGATGGTCTGCATCAATATGGGTTCTCCTATTTTGGAAGGGCTGCCTATAACTACCAGGAAAAGTACCTGTTATATGGAACAATGCGTGCTGACGGAAGTTCAAAATACCAGCAAAAATGGGGTTATTTCCCCACAGTTGGTGCCGGTTGGGTTGTATCCGAAGAAAATTTCCTAAAAAACAATGATTATGTACCCTTTCTAAAGTTACGTGGCAGCTGGGGG
>CAIXZH010000058.1 GCA_903923905.1 uncultured Bacteroidia bacterium | reverse complement strand
GGCAAATTTCAATATGAAATTTGCCCCCACGGAATTAGAAGATAAAGTTTTAAAAAATAATAAACCAAACTCTAAATAATTGATATTTTCTGCATTTCTTCTTTTTTTAGAAAGAGTTTTTTCAAAATCCTTTCTATTAAATTTCCTTTTTTATTCTTACATTATGTAAAACGTGAATACATTATTTTATTCATTTAGGAAATTATTCATCAAATTATTTATCCGAAACATTCATAAATTAACCCATTCACTACTCAATAAACCGTATAATGGAAGTCTGACGCTGCCGAAAACAGCTCTCGCCGGCACATCAGACACCCATTTAACGCCCTAACTTTTAATATTCTTTCTTTTTCAACTGGCAAAAAGAAACAAAAATAGGTTACAGTTTGAAGTTTAAATGGTTACTCATTCTTGGCCAAATTTATTTATCGCCAGCCGGAAAAGTCAAGGGCCTCCCGGCGATCTCAAGGATAAATTACGCTTTTCCGCCTCCTGGCACTTCGTGCTTGGTCAGCTTTTTCCTTCTGCCTTCTGCCTTTCAACTTCTGATTCGTAAAAACCAGACATTCGCCCATTGACTGAATCCGCCCCGCTCAATCCGGTACGCCCAATAATGATTAACCGGCGTGCCTGATGCCAAAATAAGTCCGCAAGGCTAGCGGCAAAACAAGATGAATAAAACTGATCTGTATGAATTGGTTACACAGAAGATTATTGACCTTCTCGATTCCGGAGTAGTACCGTGGCAAATCCCCTGGAGATCTCAAAATGGAATGCCCCGAAACATGATCTCAAACCGTCCTTACACCGGAATTAATTTCTGGATGCTTCTCTGCCTGAAATTTGATTCTCCTTTCTACATGACCTTTGAACAAGCACGTGCCCTGGGTGGCACAGTCAGAAAAGGAGAGAAATCAACACTGGTTGTTTTCTGGAAACTACTTGAATCTTTGGAGAAAGATGGAAGCACAAAGAAAACTCCGTTTCTGAGGTATTACAATGTCTTTAACTTTTCACAAACCGAAGGAATAGATCCTAAGAAGATTCCGGAAACGGAAGCTTATGATCACGATTTTAATTCCATCGATGCTGCAGAGAAACTTATTTATGAGTGGAAAGATTGTCCAAAGATTGACTGGAACGAAGATCATGCTTACTACAATCCGGTAACTGATACGGTTGGGATGCCTGCGCAAAGAACATTTTTTCATGATGAACAGTGCTATTCCGTTCTGTATCATGAACTTACTTATCCCAACTTAAATATTATCCCTATTATATACGTAGATATCAGATATTCAAATATTTATAAATAGAAAAGTTGGGATAATATTCTATTACTTCAGCCATAAAAAATCTACAAGTGAATCATTTTTATTTTTGATGCCTTTCCACTTTTTGGCCATCTTTTTGGGTGTACCAAGTGCTATAACCATTCTGAATCAGATAATTTAGTAGCTTCGGATGAGATTTTCTTAATTGTGTTATGTTCAATTTGATAACAGCTGACCTTAGTGACAGCTGCTAATAATATAAGGAATGAATTGAATTATTATCCTAACTTTCCATACTGAGAATATTTGTTTATAAGAACTTTAAAGAAAAAGTTAGGATAATAAATTAGTTTGGATAAGTAAGTTTATCCAAAATTTTGGATAAGTTGGTCCATTGTACGGGTCACCCTTCCAGGCTTGGACGGCATGAGAAGATGAAGGATCATCAGTTCGGTTCCCAGGATTATTTTTATTCGCAAGAAGAATTGGTAGCCGAATTAGGTGCAGCTTATCTTTGCGGAATAACTGGTATTGGGCAGCAAACCATTCAAAATAACGCAGCCTATATTAAAAGCTGGATCAGAACATTCAAGGATGATCCCAAAATTCTGGTAATGGCAGCTGCACAGGCACAGAATGCTGTTAATTACATACTCAATCAAAAATTGGAACCAGCCCCCGTGGCTGAAATGGTTTTATAAAAGAAGGTCCTTCGGGGCCTTTTTTTATTCCTACTAAGATTTTTAGTATACTGCCTTAATAAAAATCACCTTAACAAACTTAATTCTGGTTAATCCTGGTTAAATTTGAACCTTTGTAATTGTAATCATTAATATGCTTGACATAACTCTAAATACCTATTAACCTGTACCAAACCTAGTGAACTTTAGTAAACAGTATTAACAATATCAGTTATTCAATACTTAATGACGAAGGAACAAGAACGTGACGAATTGCATCGTACTATCTGGCAAATAGCCAATGATTTACGAGGCAGTGTAGATGGCTGGGATTTTAAATCCTATGTGTTAGGTTTTTTATTTTACCGCTTTATTTCTGAAAATCTGACCTCTTATATCAACAAGGAAGAACAGCGCACCGGCAACACCAGTTTTGATTATGCTAAAATTTCAGACCAGGATGCCGAATTTGGCAGAGCTGATACCGTAAAAGAAAAGGGATTTTATGTTTTACCTTCAGAGCTCTTCGTGAGTGTATATAAAAACGCCAAAAACGACGCGAATCTCAATGAAACACTAAGCACTGTTTTTAACAATATAGAAAATTCTGCCAAAGGCACTGAAAGTGAAGACGATCTTCGTGGCTTGTTCGACGATATTGATGTAAACAGTAACAAACTTGGCGCTACCGTACAAAAACGGAATGAAGTGTTGGTAAAGATTATTGAGTCAATCGGTGGCTTACAATTGGGCGATTACCAGGATAATACCAACGATACCTTTGGCGATGCCTACGAGTTTTTGATGACCATGTACGCCAGCAATGCTGGAAAATCGGGAGGCGAATTTTTTACCCCGCAGGAGGTTTCCGAACTGCTTACCAACATAACGGTGGTGGGCAAAAAACAAGTAAATAGAGTATATGACCCCGCTTGCGGCTCCGGATCACTTTTGCTCAAATTTGCAAAAGTACTCGGAAAGGAAAATGTACGGCAAGGCTTTTTCGGTCAGGAAAGCAACATTACCACCTACAACCTTTGCCGTATCAACATGTTTTTGCACGACATTAATTACGAGAAATTCGACATTGCACACGGCGATACCCTGCTTGATCCGAAACATTGGGACGATGAACCTTTTGATTGCATTGTATCCAATCCCCCCTATTCGATTAAATGGGATGGCGATGCCAACCCTTTATTGATTAACGATCCTCGTTTCTCGCCTGCCGGAGTGTTGGCTCCAAAGTCGAAAGCAGACCTTGCCTTTACCATGCACATGCTAAGCTGGTTAGCAACTTCCGGTACGGCTGCAATCGTTGAGTTCCCCGGCGTATTGTATCGTGGCGGTGCCGAACAAAAAATACGCAAATACCTGATCGACAACAATTATATTGATACGGTTATTCAGCTTCCTCCCGATTTATTCTTTGGGACAAGCATTGCCACCTGCATTATCGTTCTCAAAAAAAGCAAGAAAGACAATGCAACGCTGTTTATTGATGCGTCTGCAGAGTTTGTGCGCGGGGGTAACAAAAACAAGTTGACCGAAGCCAACAGGGGAAAGATCCTGAATGCCTTTGTCGGGCGGATGGACATTGATCACTTTGCAAAGCTTGTTCTCAATAGCGATATTGCCGAAAACGAATACAATATTGCCGTAAGCAGCTTTGTGGAACAGGAAAACACGACAGAAGAGGTGGATATCCTAAAACTCAATGCCCACATTGCTGAGATCGTAATCAAGCAAAATAAACTACGCACTGCCATTGATGAGATTGTAGCCGATTTGGAAGGAGGCACTTTATGAAAGAAGGAAAAAAAGGTGAATTTAAAATCGGCGATAGCCAAATAATTCTTTATAAATCCGATGATGGAGGAATCAAAATTGATGTTCGGGTTAAAAATGAGACTGTTTGGTTATCACAAACAAAGATTGCTGAATTGTTCGGCGTGCAGAGACCGGCTATCACCAAACACCTGAAAAACATTTTTGAGAGCGGTGAATTGGATGAAAATTCAGTAAGTTCCATTTTGGAACATACTGCCGCAGACGGCAAAACCTACCAGACCCAATTTTACAATCTGGATGCCATTATATCTGTCGGTTACCGTGTAAATTCGATTAGAGCCACTCAATTTCGCAAATGGGCTACCGAGCGCCTGCGTGAATATATCCAAAAAGGATTTATAATGGACGATGAGCGTCTCAAGCAAGCCGGTGGTGGAAGTTATTGGAAAGAGTTGCTGGAGCGTATCCGGGATATTCGGAGCAGCGAAAAAGTGTTTTATCGCCAGATACTTGATATTTATGCCACCAGTATCGACTACGAACCTAAAGCCGATGAATCTACAGCGTTTTTCAAAAAAGTGCAAAACAAAGTCCATTATGCGGTTCACGGGCAGACAGCTGCCGAACTAATCTACTCTCGCGTCGATGCAGAAAAAGAATTTATGGGGTTGATGACCTTTTCGGGCGATAGACCTCATTTAGCTGATGCTGTAATTGCTAAAAATTATTTGAAAGAAAAAGAACTGCGGGCATTAAACCAAATCGTTTCCGGATATCTCGATTTTGCCGAACGCCAGGCCGAACGTGAAATATCCATGACCATGAAAGATTGGGCACAGCATTTAGATGGCATTTTGACTGCTACTGGCGAACAAATCTTACAAAATGCAGGAAGCATCAGCCACGAACAAGCCCTGGATAAAGCAAAGGCAGAATACAAAAAGTTTCAGGCAAAAACCCTTTCATCGGCAGAGCATGATTATTTGGAAAATATTAAAGCCGTGCAGAAAAAAATTGAAAAGAAAGGAGGCGAACTATGAACAACATAGAGGAACTCATTGAACAGCTGTGTCCTGAGGGAGTGAAATGGAATACAATTGATGAAATTGCTAAAGTATATACTGGTGGTGAGCCACCAATTAATTGTATAAAAGGATCGATCCCTCATGAAAGTTGTAAATACCCAATTTATGGTAATGGAATAGAAATATATGGCTATTCAGATTCATATAAAATTGATAAAGATGCAGTCACTATATCGTCTATTGGAGCAAATACTGGTGCGATTTATTATCGGAAGGCATTTTTTACACCGATAATTAGGCTTAAAGTGTTAATGCCTAAATCG
This sequence comes from uncultured Bacteroidia bacterium, assembly GCA_903923905.1. Classification (GTDB taxonomy): domain Bacteria; phylum Bacteroidota; class Bacteroidia; order Bacteroidales; family Prolixibacteraceae; genus JAAFHB01. The sequence goes on along the minus strand of CAIXZH010000058.1, from coordinate 50,838 downwards.
GCTAATATATTATCAAAATATATTTTCTATTATTTATCCTCTATTACAATTTCCAGTAAGAAAAGTAGTGTTCCAAATATGAATGCTGGAGATGTAAAAAAGATTGATATCCCTATCCCCCCTCTCCCCATTCAACAAGAAATCGTCAATATCCTCGACAAGTTCACTGAGCTCCAGGCGGAGCTCCAGGCGGAGCTCCAGGCGCGTCGCGCCCAATATGAATACTACCGGAATGAGTTGCTGAATTTTGAGGGTAAAGAGGTGATGTGGTCAGAATTGCAAGATTTTGTTTTTTATCCTAGAAATCGGATTTCAGCGACAACAGTTAACAATGAAAATTATGTTGGTGTTGAAAATTTATTGAAAGATAAACAAGGTAAAACACTGTCAAATTATGTACCGACAACAGGGGCTTTAATAGGATTTCGTATTGATGATATTTTAATCGGTAACATTCGGCCATATCTAAAAAAAATATGGTTTGCAACAAACAATGGTGGCACAAATGGAGATGTTCTTGTCTTTCGTATTAAAGATGTGAAAAATAAGGATTTAAGTCCAAAGTTTCTACTTTTTCTTTTGTCTTCTGATAAATTCTTTGATTATGACATGCAATCGGCAAAAGGTGCGAAAATGCCGCGAGGCGATAAATCTGCTATTTTGAAATATAAAATCCCCATTCCACCCCTTGCCGAGCAAAACCGCATTGTGGGTATATTGGATCAATTCAATAAGTTGGTAAACGACATTTCGTTGGGTTTGCCTGCCGAAATACAGGCACGCCGCAAGCAATACGAATATTACAGGGGAAAATTGTTGGATTTTAAAAGCATAAGCAATGGATAAATACACTCTTGTGGCCGAAAATCCCGAAAGTACGGTAGTATCCGAGTACCAACCGCTCTTTCGAAGGGAGGTAAATTACCAGTCGGAAGCAGACCTCGAAAAAGCATTTATTGAACAGTTGCAAACACAAGCTTATGAATATCTGCCCATTACTATCGAACAGGAAGTGATATCCAACCTGCGTCGGCAATTGGAAATCTTGAACGATTACCAATTTACCGATCCGGAATGGGAACAATTTTTCAAAAGCAAAATAGCAAATCAAAACACCGGCATTGAGGAAAAAACAACCCTAATTCAGGAAGACCATATCCAACTCTTAACCCGCGACGATGGTACGGTGAAAAATATTTACCTCATTGATAAGGCTAATATCCACAACAACCGCTTACAGGTAATTAATCAATATGTTGTTGAAAATGGGCAACGTTCAAACCGTTATGATATTACCATATTGGTGAATGGCCTTCCGCTGGTGCATATTGAGATCAAAAAACGAGGGGTTGATATTAAGGAAGCATTTAACCAAATTAACCGCTATAACCGCGAATCATTTTGGGCCGGATGTGGACTGTTTGAATACGTGCAACTTTTTGTGATTTCAAACGGTACCTACACAAAATACTACAGCAATACCACACGTTTTACCCATATTAAAGAGTTGGGAAATACCATTATGCGTAAAGGAAAACGAACCAGCAACAGTTACGAATTCACCTCTTGGTGGGCCGATGGCAACAACCGCCCGATTATAGATTTGATGGATGTTGGCCGTACATTTTTCGCCAAACATACACTACTCAATTTACTTACAAAGTATTGCGTTTTTACTTCCGACAAACTGCTGCTGGCCATGCGCCCCTACCAAATTGTGGCTACCGAGCGTATTTTGAGCCGGATAAATGTTTCAAACAATTACAAAACTTTCGGAACAATAGATGCCGGGGGATATATCTGGCACACTACTGGGAGTGGTAAAACGCTCACATCATTTAAAACAGCTCTATTAGCAAGCAAATTACCATTTATTGATAAAGTGCTGTTTGTGGTGGATCGGAAAGATCTCGATTATCAAACCATGAAGGAGTATGATAAATTCGAAAAAGGGGCGGCAAACAGTAATACCAGTACTTCGATTCTTAAGAAACAACTTGAAAATCCAAATTCAAAGATTATTATAACCACCATTCAGAAACTGGCAGTTCTGATTAAGCAACAAAAAAATCACGAGGTCTTTAATAAACACATCGTAATCATTTTCGACGAGTGTCATCGCTCGCAGTTCGGCGATATGCATACGGCAATTACAAAAGCGTTCAAAAAATACCACCTTTTTGGCTTTACCGGCTCACCTATTTTTGCCGCAAATTCAAACAGTAGCAGTCGTGCCGATTTGAAAACCACAGAACAAGCTTTTGGTACTAAGTTACACATCTATACCATTGTAGATGCCATTACGGATAAGAATGTTCTTCCTTTCCGAATCGATTATATCAGCACCATGCGTGAACAGGAAAATATTCAGGATGAAAAAGTCTGGAATATCGATCGGGAAAAGGCGTTGGCAGCACCTGAGCGAATCAGGAATGTGGTGAATTATATACGTGAGCATTTCGACCAAAAAACCAAACGCAATAGTTTTTATCAGTTGAAAGATCGTCGGTTAGCCGGGTTTAATTCTATTTTTGCGGTTTCTTCGATTGAGGTGGCAAAAAAATATTACACCGAGTTTCAAAAACAATTAACAGGTCTGCCAAGCGATAAACAGTTGAAAATCGCCACAATCTTTAGTTTTGGAGCTAATGAAAGCGACCCTGAAATAAATGGAATTATCGAAGATGAAGATCCAGAGGATACCAGCAAATTAGATCAAAGTTCACGCGATTTTCTGGATTCGGCCATAGTGGATTACAATAAACTCTTTAAAACCAATTTCGACACATCGAGCGACAAGTTTCAAAATTATTATAAAGATGTTTCGCAGCGGGTAAAAGATCGCGAAATCGATTTGCTTATTGTGGTCAATATGTTCCTGACTGGTTTCGATGCAACTACATTGAATACCCTCTGGGTCGATAAAAATTTGCGTTTACACGGTCTGCTACAGGCTTATTCTCGTACCAACCGCATTCTCAATTCCATTAAAACCTTTGGTAATATAATTTGCTTCCGAAATTTGGAAAATGCAACCAATGAGAGTATTGCGCTTTTCGGAGATAAGGAAGCCGGGGGTGTCGTTTTACTGAAAACCTATGATGAATACTACAATGGTTATCAAAATGACGATAAAGATGTTCGCGGGTATTTATCCCTGGTAAATGAATTACAGGAAAAATATTCACCGGGAGAACAGATTATTGGAGAACAGAACCAAAAAGATTTTATCAAACTGTATGGCGCCATCCTGAAGGTAAAAAACATTCTTTCTACCTTCGATGAGTTCGCAGGTCAAGAGCTTTTGACCGAACGCGATGTACAGGATTATCACAGCATGTACATCAACCTTTACAACGATTTCCGGGGCAAAAGCAAAGGCGATAATGAAAATGTAAATGATGATATCGTCTTTGAAATGGAGCTGATTAAACAGGTCGAAATCAATATTGACTATATTTTGGATTTAATCCGCAAATATCACAAGGGGCACCTAAAAGACAAGGAAATAATTATCAGTATTGGAAAAGCCATTGGTTCAAGTGTTGACCTACGAAACAAAAAAGAGCTTATCGATCAATTTATTGAATCTTTAACACCTACAACCAACGTTGACGATGATTGGCATTCTTTTGTTGATGCGAAAAAAATTGAGGAATTGAACTCAATTATTACTGAAGAAAATTTAGATAAAGATGAAGCTTATAAATTCATAGGCAATGCTTTTCGGGATGGTTTTGTTCAGAATACGGGTACTGCAATATCCAAGGTATTGCCTCCGGTATCCCGCTTTTCCCCAACGGGTGAACGAACAAAGAAACGTGATACTGTCCTTGAAAAATTAGGGGCGTTCTTCAATAAGTTCTGGGATATATCGGGTGGCCGTTTTTTGAAAAGTTAAAATTTAATGAAAGAAGGACAAGTTAAATTGGTGGTTTTGGAGATTTTTGAAAATCCATTTCAGGCTCATTTGTCAAAGAGTATATTAGCTAATTATGGAATTGATTCTTATGTTCAGGATGAGAATTTTGTAACATTAAATCCTCTGTATACTAATTTAATTGGAGGGATTAGATTAATGATAAAGTCAAGCGATTTTGAAGAGGCAAAAGAATTACTATTTAAAACTGATTCTCTCCCTTTTACAAAAGAGGATGATACAGTAATTACTTGTCCTAAATGCAGTTCCAAAAATTTATTATCAGGATTCAAATCTGTAAGTAGCATAAAATCATTCTTTGCAATATTATTAGCATTATTGACAGGGACCTATCCGATTTTTAGTGATAGCACATATTACTGTAAAGATTGTAAAACGAGATTTAAAATATAACATTTCAACTCTCCTCGTTTATAAAGAGGGGTATCTGGCTTGAAATAGAAAGAATCAGGTTAGGAGTAAAAGTATAAAGTCTCCAGGAAAAATTATTTCATTTAATTCAACCGATACGAATATTGTGAATCAATCGAATAAGTTATAATCATAGGTTCAGATAAATGGCATACCGGCGCAAATTGAAACAGCAGCTCAGGGAGGAAGGAAATGAAGCTGTGACGAATTGTCACGGTTTGAGATTGGTTAATATTCATTCGAAATTCATTATCTTTGGTTTAAAATTAATACGATGATAACAAAAACTCAAATAAAAAATTCATTGGATAATCTTCCTGAAAATGTAACAGTTGATCAGGTCATTGATCAGTTGATATTTTTAGAAAAAATCCAAAAAGGTTTGGACGATTCAAAGAATGGCCGCATCAATTCAAAAGAAGAGGCAAAAGAGAAATTAAGTAAATGGAAATTATAGAATTGTTTATCAAATAGTTGATGAAACCAGAATTGATATTTTAACAGTCCATAATTGTGCAAGATTAATTGATAACACCTTTGATTTTTCTGAATAATATTTAGTTAATTGGTGATCATATTAAATTCTTCCAGTTTATTTTCATCAGTTAAATAGCCTCAGTCGAGCCTAAAATCCGGTCTTACATAAATCCAAGCCCCCCTTGCCCAGACGGGGTTTATTTTTTAACCCCAATCCGAATTCCAAGAAAGTTTGCTATTAAAACTCATATTCTGCTTTTTTGTATCATCTTTTCCTATGCAATTAATTGATTGCCATATCGGTAAATCATCTTATCATTTTTACCTTTTCCAGCTCCTGCATCCTCGGTTTTTATTCCATGATTAGATTCTGATTTTTTATGACCGTCTGATAAACACCAAAAGTATTTCAGGTAATAGCATTTAAGGAAAATTCCCTGCGAAGGTTGGGCACCCCATCACGTACCAGTCTCTTCAGTAAAGAACTTTCGCGGCATATCCTCACTCCCTGTGCTTATTCCGGTATTCCACGGTTTCTTGACTGCCTCTCTTAGGCACCCCTAAAGACCATGCATATAATTTTTACCCTTAAATTTTATACCATGAAAACTTCTTTTTTAACTCAATCAGACCGGACGAAAAATGAAAAAGTCTCTAATTACTGGAACACAAACAACACAGATTCTGCAATCAATACCTGGAATTCAGAAAATGAAGAATATGATTCAGACCTTGATTTAACAGAAAAGATGGCACAGGAACTTCTTTCAAAATATGAGAATAATTAAATTCTATACTTTTTCTTAAAAACCTCTCCAGAGGTTTTTTTTTATGCCCTTTCATTCTCTGCTGTTTGTCGTTCTTTTTGAGAAAGTTTCCTTTTACACTCAAATTAGTGAGCAAATATATTGATCGCCGGAGCGGAAAAGTAAAGGGCCGTCCGGCGCCTGGTATGACACGTTTTGACATAGCGCCTCCCGGCACTTCGTGCTCGGTCACTTTCTCAGTTCTATCTTCCCTAAACTGATTTGAAACTGACATTTACCCTTGACAGAATCCGCCCGGCTCAATCTGGTAAGCTCATTAATTTAACTGTAACGGCGAGCCAGATGCCCTAATAAATCCGGAAGGCACCGGTCAAAATGTATGATTCCAGAAATTATCTCTGAAGTTCAGATTTCTTATTCTTCCATTATTAAAGCGCGTGACCGCATGAAAATTACCGGCTCCAATGAGTCCTACTGCGCTTTTAAACTGTTCTGGCCCGCTTATGACCATATTGAATACATGTATATGCTCATGCTAAACCGCCAGAATCAGGTTCTTGGATACCATCAGATTTCCAAAGGTGGAATGACCGGTACTATAATAGATATCCGGGTTGTTTTCCAGGTCGCATTGAAAGCTTGTGCAACTTCAATACTAGTTGCGCACAACCATCCGTCTGGTAATCTGGAGGTTAGCTCAGCAGACCGTAAGATTACTCAGAATCTTAAAGAAGCCGGCCTTATCCTTGAAATTCCCCTGCTTGATCACTTGATTCTCTCCTCTGAAGGCTATTACTCGATGGCCGACGAAGGTATTCTTTAAACTAAAATTTACAAACCGGCGTGCCAGATGCCACAATAAGTCCTCTGGGCGAGAGGCAATAAAACTATGGATTTAAACGATTGGAAAATCATTGCAAGTTACACCCGGATGGAAGCTGTTGCCGATGGAATTCAGGTACCCATTAGTCCGGATATTACCAAAGAAGCAGGCATCAAATTCCCCGTTTTCCTTACACGTGGAGTTTATGACAAGTATGTACTGGTCCCCTTTGATATGCCTCATCAGAGTGAACAAGGTCGGCTGTGGGATATCCTGTATATGTTTTCACTCTCAGCCAGAAGATGCTCAGGAGCTGAATTGAAGTTTGGGTTCTGCTGCCAGCTTCCCGATATTGGTGATTGGACCAAATACGAAAAGATTTGTGAAGGGAATAGGCTGCTTAGGGAAGTCACCCTTAAAGCTGTGATTGGTCCACTTGACCTGGATGATCCATCTCCGGCTATCACGATTATGTTTCAGGATGAAGATTAGATAGATTAATTAACCGGCGTGCCAGATGCCACAATAAGTCCCTCGGGCGGAGGGCAAATTTAATGACAGAAAATCAATTTCTGGAAGAAATGTCTTTTTATCAGCGTCGATTTGAACGGCAGCATCGCGCCATAATCAAGAATATGAAGCTGTATATCACCAAAAATCAGGCTTATGACAGCACTTTTTACAATACGGTTGAAGGTTTTTCAGCCAGTATTACAATCACCGGCGAATGGGTTAAGCTTCTAAGAAGGTTTAATTTAAATAAATACGACCATTTTTTACGGTTATCCAATGAATTCAATACTAACAACGGCGTGCCAGACAAAGTCCGTCCACACACGGATGCCAAAATAAATCCGACGGGCATCGGTAAATCGAATGTCAGTATATGCCAATGATCCAAGAATGATCAAAGCTAAGTTTACCTTTTGCTGCTCAAAATGCAGGGCTAAACTTTCCAAAGGTGTCAATATCTACTATTGGCCCTCTTCCCGTGAAGTATTCTGTATGTCCTGCGGGGAGGCTTCTTACCGGCAATTCCTTTCTGCAGCTGCTGACGAAGATGTTTACAATGGATGTGGAAATCCGTATGCGAATTAATTTAATCCGCTGTGCAGGAGGTCAAATAAAGCCTCTGCACAGCGGTATTTTTTTGTTCCACAAAATCTCCCAGGGTAAATCTCCCTTAGTAAAACCCTGATTGCTTTTTTTCTCCTGACCGGGGATCAGCCAACTTCAATGCAACCCTTCCTATCCTGCAATTTTAGTAGTCCGGTAATTTTTCAGCCGATTAGTCACCACCTTTTCGACTTATCCTGGCAATTCCCAAACTGATCTGTTCTTTTTTGCAACAGTTTGCTGTCTTCACCTTTATCCTCTGCAGAGAGCAACTCATCCATAGGGTAACTTTACAATGGTTCCTTAACCTAACCCTTTCCCAGCTGTAGATTGATCCTATTTCACTGATATTTTAAATCAAATTCAATGCGAAGATAGAATGCCCCATCCGGTAACAGTCCCCTCATTCAAGAACTTTCGCAGCATATCCTCAGTCTCTATGTTCTTTGCGGTATTCCACGGTTTCTTGACTGCCCTTCAGTGACACCCTTGAAAAATCTTGCATATAATTTTCACTTAAAATTAAGTATCATGAAAAAGTTTCAAAAACATTTTGTAGGAAAAGGCAAACAGGTAGAAGGACTCCAAATTATCAAAGTAACCGTAAACATGGATGATCTGAACGATCTCTCTTACGAATTCAACGGCGAAACTTACGCCACTTTCGAAGTTGCAAAAATGAAAACAGCAGACCAGTTCGGTCGCGAATTTACAGTCTATGTAAGCCGCAAAGAAGAAGTGGAGGACCAGCCGGAAACTGAAAAAGAAAACAAACCGGAACCGAAAATGAAAAGGCCGGTTAAAAAAGTAAAACAGAGCATCGATGAAGTAGCCGATCTCCCCTTCTAAAGTAGAAAAAACCCTCTAATCAGGGTTTTTTTATGTTCGATTTTTTTTTTTTGAGAAATACCCTTTTACACTCAAATTAGGGGCAAAGTTATTGATCGCCAGCCGGAAATGTAAAGGGCCGTCCGGCGATACCAGTTAATCTTTTGGTGTATCACCTCCCGGCACTTCGTGCTTGTTCAGTTTCTCAACCAGCAATTCGACTACGCTCACTGTCCTGTTGAGAAACTGACATTCGCCCATTGACAAAATCCGCCTGGCTCAATTTTAAATGCCCGTAATTTAATTGTAACCGGCGAGCCAGATGCCAAAATAAACCCTTAGGGCAGAGGTAGATGATTATGAGTAAGAAGAATGGTTCCTCAGTTTCCCTTGATGAGGCTGTAGCAATGATTGAGATGGTTGAAGAACAAACTGTGGTTGCTGCAGAAGTTCCTGAACCGGTTGTTTTAACAGTTGTGAAACCGGAGCCGGTAATTGCACCCCGGAAACTTTCACTGGATGAACGGATTCAGAAGGTTGAAGATTTGAGCCTGCTGATCGACCGTTACCGGATCTTAAACGAAAGCCGCAGGAAATTGCAGACTTTCCAACTTGGTGCCGATGGGCTCAGCTCATCCATTCAACTGCGTGATGCTGCAGGAAATGAGTTCAGAACCTCAAACTCTGCGGTTATAAACACCGTCATTGACGAGATGAAACGGACGCTTGACAGTAAAGTCCGCGAAGTTGAAGAGCTGATTGACCTTTAAAAATTGGGAGCTTGCTCCCTTTTTTTGTTCGCTACCTATCCATTATGTTACACCTGTTGCTAAAAAAACTACGCTTATTAATAAAAGATGTACTTCTGCCAATGTTTCAATAAAATTTGGTTAATCTAAATATAACTAAATCAAAACATGTTAAATAACATATTAATTTAAATATCATTTTAAACTTAATTATCATAAAATCAATAAATTTGAAGTAATAATTATTTTGATTTTTGGAATGCAAGGTTAAAATAAATAAAATCGGTTGTACTTATTTATCTAATTTGGCACGTAGATGCAACTTATTGTGTTTATCGAAAGGTAACTCAAATTTATAAAAAGACAGTGAAGTGAAGACACGAAACAGAATAATATTAACGGTAATTATTCCGCTACTTATTGGTGGACTAACTTATCTTTTATTTCGTGTGGATAGGTTATTAATGTTTAAGTGGTTTGAATCAATCGGACTAGGACAAACAATTGAAGCAGCTCGACATTTGATTGGACATTCTAATTTCCCACCATGGACAATCTTTAGTCTCCCTGACGCACTTTGGGTTTTTTCCTTCACGAATTTAATGCTTATTATTTGGAGAGACACTTTTTCTCTGCAATCAATTCCTTGGATTTTCATTGCGCCGGTAATTGGACTCTTTTCTGAGATAGGCCAAGCATTTCATATTGTTCATGGAACTTATGATACAACTGACATGATTTTAATTTTAATTGCCTCAATTCTTCCCTTTGTATCAACAATCAAGAAACCCAAACCCCTAATAATATGAAAAATATAAAATTTAAAAACCATTTCTTATCAGCATTGGCCATCGTTTTTTTTCTTCTCTTGGCAATTGGTTCAGACGATACAGACACATCAACTACAAATTTGAATGCTTCAGTAAGTTTTACGGGAACTCAATTTGTCATTAAAAACAATGATAGCTTTAATTATAACAATGCAAAACTTGAAATCAATGGAAAATATGTCCTTAAAGGATATAATTTGGCTGCTGGAGAAACATACAAGGTTGGAATGTTGCAATTTGCAGATGATGATGGCAATCGATTTAATATGATGATAAAACCGCAGAAATTCACTATTTGGTGTGACCTTCGCGAAGGGAAAAATGGATTCTATTATGCTGAGTGGAAATGAGAACTCAACTGGCCCAACAAACTTCTCTTCTATTTGAGTTTTTGCTACTTTGTTAATGGAAAATTTGCAAATTGTAATGCGGTCCTTCTCAGATAATTCTACTACTATATCCAACCTGGCGCGGTTTACATATTTTTTAACTATACTCTTGGAGAAACAAACGTCGATTGATGTAAATAAATCAAATGACCATATTTGGTCCATATACGTTTATCAACAGCATCCCCGAAATGGGTAGCCTCTTCAGGTAGAATGGAATTCCTACGCTCAGAACTTTTATCCTTTTCAAATTTACCATTCTTATCAATGACCCTGGTATTGTTCATGGATATAATCGTGTATTTACACTTTTTACCGTTGATCAGAAATTTGGGATACCGCTTGTCATTACCCTTTAAAATATTCATCCATAATAAATATTTCTCATGTTGGGGCGGTTCCTTCCCTTTATGAAATTTACTCTCCACATTCCATCCATTACGCCTGAAACGATCAATGGCTTGTTCATTGTAAGTCCGTGAATTTTTGGCATTCGGCTGTTTAGAATCACCATACCGGTCATGAAAATAAAGTACCTTTTTGGTCGGATGGTTGCTGTAATAGTTACAAGTCTGATCCACAAGATCATCAATCATTACACCGGGAGTATCAGCCTTTACAAAGAATTCGTTGATAGTACAATCAACCGGCTCAACAATCTTGGTAACAAAATTAAAGTTGCGCTCTTGTCCAATGGAAAAAAGGGAGATTTTTGATCCCCAATCCGGAACAATCTCCAATCCCTTGCCCGGGTCACAGTCAAGATCATATACTGAACTTTCTGTTTCCAATAGCTTAATATCCCAATTGCTATCGTTGGCAACCTTTCTGATCATGTCCTCATTGAAAGCATTGTAATAAACGTTTACCTGGTTATCCAGCGCATAATAGCAATCTTCTACCTGATCAACAATCCAGTTCAGGATTTCAATCATAAAGGTCAGCAAATTCTGCTTTTCATATTCCCGTAAAATATATGAAAAGCCCAAGTTTTTTATATTGTCAAAGGCATTTGCCAAGGTAAAAAGGACACCGGTTTTTGAAACAAAAGGAGTTATCTTTGATTTCAACCTCACAGTTTCATTCCATATGTCCTTGAAAAGGCTGGTATTTTCATCTTTATAGGCATCAATTAACTGTAATTGCAGTTTTACGATAACATTCCAAAGTTCAAAAAGATGAATATCAGCTTCTTCCTGGTAATACTCTCCGAATTTTAACAACCACTTCTGTTCACTGTTGTAAGGCATCGAGGAAACATACCGGAAACCGTGATGTTGCATAACCCTTTTCCCTTTTTCTACCCGAAAACCCCAAATATCTTCATTCCCACGATTCGCCGGAGATACCTCTTCGTCATACCTTGTTTTATTGAGCGTCAACGCTTCATCCACGATTTCACGATCAATGTTTGGGCCCCGGGCAGAACCGCTTCGCTCCTGGGATAACATTAAAAAGCCAGTCCCATTTGAAAAAGATATAAAGTTCTCATACTGAGTAACTTTTTCATAAGGATCTTTAAAATGCAATTTCTTTGCCGGCTTACCACCGATAATAAAATCACGATCTTTTTCAAACCCAATCTTTTCAAGGAACTTTAAAGTAGAGGGTAGCGTCCTGGTATAGATCTGGCCAAAGGTCCTACCGGTAATAGCCGTAATGGATCGTGGCATAGTTCGCACAATGCGGCTTATTTCCCAACCAATGATATAGGACTTACCCGTACCCCTTCCGTGAATATTAACTTCGCTTTTAGCGTTGTTAATTACCGATAACTGCTGTGGTCGGTTTAACTCGATTAATTCAGAGATCATGTTTTCATTATTTGTTCAGCGTCGGTTTCACTGATTTCATCACCGCCGTAAATAAGTTTGTTAATCTGCTTCATTGTAGTTTCCGGAATATTTTCCAGATGATCCATATCAATCTTTAGTTCCTGGTGATTGTTCTGAATCAAAATATAATATTGAGTCTTTTCATCCCGGTTAAGTTTTTCAAGATTGTCCGGTAGCGCCCCAATAATCTTGATCAGATTACTGTGTTCCATGGCAATGATCCGCCGGCCAACATCTGATTTGGATTTACGACACGTAATTATATTATCTACAATATCATTGATCATCCACGATCTCCAAAAGCCCCAGTCAAATTCATAAACGGTATTGTATAACCGTTGCGCCATCTTAATATCTTCATATACTTGATATTTTTTTAAATGGCTGTATTTTTTCTGGTGCATCATAAAAACAGTATGCTTAATCGGATTTTTATCCATCAAACGGATAACTGACATAATCCGATCCAATTGTTCTTGCTTCTGTTCAGATAATGGAGAGTTGGCAGGGTCAACAATATGACCCTTAATATCTTCGTAATTCGTTTCTTCCAAAGCTCTTTTACTCATCGTTTACTCTCCTTTAGAAAATTTAATAGTTGCTGCTGCGACGGATTGGAACCGTTAATTGCAGCTTTCATAATGGCTTTTCGCAAGGCAATTTCACCCTTTAACCACCCTCTGAGAAAGGCCGAAACCAAAGGATTAGCACTGTATTTTGTAATAACATCATCACAAAACATTTCGGTATCCTGTTCATTCAGTTCAAGGTTGACCGCTATGTCTTCAGGGCTGAAAAAAAGTTCAGCCAACTCTTCAACCATATCAATTTGTTCCGCACTCAAATTCATTGGTTAGAATTTTAAAGTCAAATTCAAATATATCAGGATCAGTAAAAATAATACCCCGCTCCAATTTCGGGTTATCCGTGGCATTCTGACTGGTGACAATGGAAATCTTCCATTTATCATTCCATAATAAAGCAACCTTAGCATGAACAGAGGTGCACTTATAATCAAAACTTTCCATCAACATCTGAAAAGGTTTTGGGCTCATCGTCTTCACCCTGTTATCAATGATCACCTTGAGCGATAACAAATCTCCATTATCAATTCGATGTTGTAACTGTTCAATGCTTGCCTGGCTGAAAGAATAAGAAGTCATCATGCAATTTACCGGCCCTGTTTGTTTGATCAAATGAAAGATCAAACGCACCAGATTAAAATTACCCCAGCTGTAATAATGGGTCATTTTACCTGGCTCAATGGTGCCAATAGCTTTGTTAAGAAATTTATCCTTATCACCAATAAACTGATTGATTTGATTCTTAAATACAATACCCTCAGTTTCCAGTTTAACTCGTTCAGCGTTTTCCGTAACCTGGCTATTATCAGAATCAATAATGATATTTTTGGGATTAACCAGCATTATCTAATCATTAATCAGTTTATAATCAATTTCTTCAATCATACTGATACGTTTGCGTATCCGTGTTTCCAATATGGTTAATTTGGAAGCATCAAAATTATTGGTTGCAATTGCCAACTTATTTTTATGGATCTCAGCCTGTTTCTGATCTTTGGAATTAGAAGTTTGCAAGTTTTTTTTCTGCCTTTTCAGGTCTTCAATATCAAGTTTTTCAACTTTCTCAACTTCAGATCTTGCATAATTCTCAGGGTAAATGTCCCTTTCATTCGGCAGAATACGATCTTTAAGATAAGTTTGCTTAACCAGGTATAAAAAGATAAACCGATCAGATATTGCTTTTATCTGATCAAGCAGTTTCACCCTTTCCTTAATAACTACCTTTCGGTTGGATTGTTCCATATTTGCCATTTGGGTATGCAGTAAACTTCTTTGTTGGTAAAGATTTCCCAGATCAAATAAAACCCTTTTTATCAAAATTGGATATTCATCATTCCGGCTTCCGTAAATAATTACCGGATTAAAATCCTCCCCGCAATCGCTCAGCCCCGAAAGAAGTTCTTCCTTTTTCTTACTGTCCAAACGATTGCAATCAACTTTTTCTTTTTTGGTTGACCGGTCAACCTGACTATTACTATTTCCATTGTAATACTCTCTGGTATAATCTTTCCAATTGGAAAAATCTGCAACCTTTGCAGCCTTACAAATCTCATACGTAAGTTTATCTTTCATGCGATTCTCTTTTCCGATAAACTGTTTATGAAATCCTTTCCTACCGGAGAATTCCATCAAAAGGCCAATGCCTTCTATATAATTCATTCCTGACTTTAGCCAGGCAATTATTTTTAACTTACGTTTTTCCATTGTTCATTCAAGGAGTTAATTAATTTATATTCAAGCTTTTTCCTCAGATAATCAGTTGTGCCTTCATTAAATATTTTAATGAGATTGACATTTTTAAAATACTTTTCAAATATTTTTACCCCAGAGAGATATTCTTTCCCACTTCCCATCCATTTAATGATCTCAAAATTTCGATCTTCAAATCCATTTATTTCCCATTTTGAATTTAGTGGAAACCGTTTATAAAGCCATATTTTCAGTGATTCATTTAACCCCTGATCATTAAAAGCCAAAAATTGGGAATCACTTAATCTTAAATCGATCTGGGGTCCGCTTAAAGGTGTAAAAATTGTCTTCTTTTCAATTCCCAATAATTGATTGTTAGTTGCATAAACAGAATTTCCATACAGCGATTTCATGGTAAATCCATTCCCTTCCTGGTAATTGAAATTTTGCATTATCCTTTGAAATTTGGATTTATTCAGCATGATCGGCGTATGGCAATCATAGTGATTAGCAGGCAAACCTTGTAAATTCAATATTTCCCTGGTCTTATTCAATCGGTTGCGCCAAACATTGTTCAACCAATAAGTATCCGGGAAAAGGTTCATGTCACCTTTATGAAAATTCGGAATATCCTTTAATACCATTGACCGTAATAAAATATGATCATCGTTTATGAATAAGGAATCTTCCGATAACCGCTCATCCTCACAGGCACATAAAACTTTGTGGATGATGTTCCCATCAGCATTAACCGAAGGATTGAAAATGTCCTTCACCGGTAGGTTAATGATGGAATTATCCAAAAAATCAGGTAAAATTCCCACTATGAATATTTTCCCTAAATGAATTCCATAGTACTCCAGGGCTCTTAAACTAAACCGAAGCTCATTGTTCCGCCATCCGGAACCACTTCCAATCGGATAAACCACATCAGTAAGCTCTTCCATTAATTACCATTTATTTTAAATGCTCATCATAACCAAACCCTTCTGAAAGCCGGCAGTAATGAAAAATGTATAACTCTTTCATCAGGCGTATTTTTAATCCGGCTTCCAGGATAGCATAGCTGATTTTGGAATCAATACCCAAAATGTCCTTCCCTCTCGCTTTTGAAAAAACTTCCTCTTTAATACGGTCCCATACCCCTTTGCGGATAACCATCAGGTGACCCGCTATCTTACGGTTGATCTCCAATACCTGGTTCCTGCAAATAACCGCTTGCTTTACCGCAATGGTTTTGTGATAAAGGATAGAATCTGAAAACATATTCACCCCATCAGGAACCTGTATTTTATAATGGCACCGGCTTGCATAACAGGTAAATAATCCGGTATCCGGGAAATTTTGCGTATACCGTTCAATGATATTTCCAAAATCAGCATTTAAAAAGGCGGTATCTCCATCACAGATTACAACCCAATCATCTGCATGAGTAACCAGATCAAAATACCGGTTAATCGCATTGAGCAACTTTTTATCTTTGTCATAAGGAGTAAAGAACCAAATCATAATCAGCTTTTCTTCCAAACTTAATGGGAAGAAAAGCTTGCAGAAAGGACATAAAAAAAACCTGTTGCCAGGCTCTTTTTATTTCAAACAATTATCGCTTTTTTCGTTTATGTTCCACTTTAATTTTGATCACTTTACAATGAGTAAGATTAATTTCCTTTTCAGGAATTCCATATATTTTAGTCTTCCCCAGGGGGGTAATCTCCAAATATGGAAAATCACTTTCATAAAGTTTCTTCAAAACTTCCAGTGATAAATCAGCCCTGCTGAAATCAATCTCTCCGTAAAGATGGGTAATTACCCTCCCTGGTTTCAATCTGATCAGCTTGAAATAATCCTGCCACATTATGCACCAGAACCACTGGCACCGGTTAAAGGAATAGTTCCGGTATAAACAAACAAATTGTTTGTTTTGTAGGTGAACTCCATGGAAACACCTTTCCGTGCAGCGGTAGTTTTTCCGGTACCAGCACCATCCGGCGAACCGGCAAGGACAGCTGGCCGAAGAGCGTCGCCCATGATGTATTTCTGACCATCGGAATCAACGACCACAAATACAAGGTTCTCATTCTTTGCGGCACGCATAAATCCGAGAATCTTTTTCTGAAGGCCCGGATGGAAAAGGGAAAGATGATTTACAAAAGAGTGGCCATCAATCTCACCGACCAATTCCATCTTGTATTCGCCGGTATCATCGGTTAAATATAATTCCCAAAGACGCTTACCGGCTTTCATTACAAGCTCGCCTGTAAGAACGGAAGCCAATTCAAGGGTTGTCGGTGCAACCGGAGGAATAGGGAAAGTATCAACATCGGCCCAATATGCGAAATAAACCATCTGGGTTAAAGAACCCATGTTATCCCCATTTGGCAGATTTTTATCAATAGTGGTAAAATCAATCATGATTTTAGGTTTTAATGGATTAATAAAAGATAATCGGAAACAGGGTCCTAATTAGACCCTGATCCGGATGGTAAAATATTGGTCCATACAGCCTGGTTAATACCAAAGCCTAATCCTTCACTCCAGTCAGCCATAACAGCAACAGCACGTTTTGACTCTTCGAGTTTGAATAGATTTTTGGTAAGCGTCGCTGGAGTGACATACAGGAAATTCTCAACAGGCGTGCAGAAAATATCGTCTGTACCAACCATGGAAGCCAATGGCTTAACGCTGAGAGGGGTGAAATCAATACCGGCATCAATCTGCTGATCAGAAGTCTTCTGATAAAAAAGCTGCGCCCTTTTATCCTGAAGGTATTTTTTGTACCATTTATGGCTCATAAATACATTCATCTTGATACCCTGGTAAACTTCGGCGATATCATCGGTAAAGGATTCCACCTGATCAAAAATGGTCGAAACATCCAAAGCGCCCAGTACAATAGAATTAATCGTCCCGGCATCAACGCCAGCCTGAAGCTGTAATTTCAAACCGTTCATTCCGGTACCAAGAACACCGGCAACCCCAACTTGCGGAGTGGCATAAACACCATTGTAGTATTCGCTTAGCTCCATGTCCTGATCAATCTGCTTGGCATAGTAAACTTCAATCAGCCATTTAACGAATGGCCAATCAGCACGATTGACAGATTTTTGAGTCAGAAAACCTGCCCAGGTTGAAACCAGTTCATCCGGCATAAATTCATCGTCTATCTTAAAACGATATTGACGAATCTCATTTGGAATAAGTTCAACGCCCCCCTTTTGGGTAAAGGTCTTTTGAAAAGGCTGAACCAACGACCTGAAAGAGGCATTGGCCAAACGGAAAATAGTATCATCCGATTTAATCGGGGTAGCAAATGCAGTAATCTCCCGGGGCTGGGTAAGCATTTGTAAAATTCTTTTTTTGTTTTGACCGGCATCAATGTAGAACGCTCCGTATTCCGCAATGATTCCAGAAGTAGTAATAGACATAGCTAAAGGGATTTAAGAGTTAATATCAACGTTTTTATTATGGGGCAGACTGTTGATCAAATTCCAATCAACTTCATCTGTCTTAATGTCATCACGAGTACCAAGATTCTGAATGGCATTAATACCAGGCTTTTGAGAAAGCAGTGTCCGAATAGCTTCAGCTTTTGCCTCTGCAGTTACTGCCACCATAATTGAGGGATCAATGGCATTAAAAGGTTCGTATGCGCTGGCTAGTAATGCCCGCGAAGTCTCATCCGTTGCAATAGCATCGGTGCTAAGTTGAAGCGCCTGATCACGCTCCACGGAAAGTTGCTGATTCAGTTCAAGTCTGTCTTCGACCGACTGTAACTGCTCTTCATTGAGAAAAACACCTTCATCGGTAGCTTCAAGCACTTCAAGAGCCAGCACATGGTTTAAATGTGAGAATTGCTTCATTTGTTTTTTTGGATTTATGATTTGTTGATTGTCACCGGAATTTTTTTGACTTCCGGAATTGTAATTTGCCAATAGCAAAACCTGGTCAACGGCTGTGCTGAATTCACCAACCGAATCGACAAGCGACCCAATAACTTCACCAGCATAAAAGGTTTTACCTCTCAATTGAGTTTCCAAAACCTGGGGACGGTTGGCTAAAACATCAGCACGGAATTTTGTGTTGAAAGGATTTAAAACACGCTCTTTAACAAGGGTAAAATCAAATTCATTGATGGCCTTTTCCCATTCTTCATTTTTTTCATCACTCCCATCAGCATAAATGGTAACCGAAACAACTCCATGCTCATCTTCCAATGATTTGGATTTCCGACCTTCATACATAGCCATAGTGCCGATACTACCAACCCAATCCATTTCCCGGCTGGCTATAATCTTTGAACAGTAGCAGGCAATATAATAAGCGGCAGAAGCTGCCATACCATCAATCCAGGCAACAATGGGTTTGCTGCATTTTAAAATAGCATCTGTCATTTCCGGAACTGCCGATGCCTGGCCACCACCTGACTCAATAACCAGAATATGACCCAAAACATTCGGGTCACCATCAGCATCCAATAAACGTGTTGCTAAGGTTCGCGTTCCAACCGGACCGCAATTCTGATCATGTTTGGTCAATAGGGAACGAACAGGTAAAATATGAATAACCTGTTGCTTCTCGTGTTCAGGTTCAGGTTCACCACCTTCCAAAGGGGGTTCAGGATTTGACCACATAGAAATCCTGCGCGAATCAGCTGAGACCTGATAAGCCAGATGATTTTCCGGTTCCTTACTTTTTTCCAAATGAAGACCCGTAAACAATCCACGCAAAACAGGATAAAAGCTGTTTAGTGTCCCGGGCTCTATTTGCCAGGGTGAACCAAGTACATCTTTTAGAAATTCATAATTCATTATATCCCTTTCTGCAATTTTAGGGCATAAAAAAAGCAACCTAAAGGACGTAGGTTGCTCTAATTTGCAGAAGGTTGTATAATTTTTAACTTAAACCAAAAGGTGAAGCCGTTAAAAGAATCTCATGATAATGAACCCTGCCGCTGAACGATATTTCAAAACCTCTTTTTGCGGCAGTTGTATCACCGGTATCCAGTTTTTTACTGAATTTTAAAGGGATTGTGGGCCTGCCCAATAAAAACAGATTCCCCAAACCATCCTGACAAATGATTACAAACTTTTTAATCCGTGACATCTCCGCCAGATAACCTGCTGAATCGCTGTTGTAACCAGCTACGAATCCATGCGCTTCATGCAAATAGGTATGACCCTTAAAATCTGATTCCATCGTAATTGCCATTGAAGCGGTATCCTGGGTTACCTGAAGCTCATAAACATTCCCTTCATTTAACAGTTGAACGGCATTCCCATTCAATACGATTTCATTTGGCTTTATGGCCCAGATTTTCAACACGCCTCCCATATTGTCAACCTCTTTACCAATTGCTTTCATATCATCTTTTTTTAAGGTGTGCATTTGTCCTTTTTTCGGGACACTTGCACCATAAATATTTATACTTTTTCTAAATATTCTTTCGTAATTAACCCTGCCGAGGTAAGATTTACCCCAATAATCTTAGTCATGTTCTCATAAGCACATTGGCTTATATTAAAATCATGACTTAACCGAACCCGGTAAAAATCTTTTTTTATGGTTTCAAAGGCCCAACATTCCTCCGGTATATTAAACTTCTCCTGAAACATCTCGATTGCCTTATCAATGGGAGTACCAAAACTAACATAAAGCCCTACGAACGTACGCATCATATATTTGGCGTTACGCTCAAAATATTTGCCAAAAGAAACATTATCCGTGTTACTGATCTGCCACCCGTAACGGTAAAAATCGTTATCCGTAATGATTACATCAATTACTGCGTACCGATCGGATAATTTCTCTTTGTAATGTTTCTCAAATCGTTTACAGGGCTTTTTGAGCATCCGCTTAAACATCTCAAATTCCCTGGGAAATTTTCTAAAATCTACCGGATCGCCATAATTATTCTCAATAAACCTTTTAACATACGGTTTTACAGAAATCGGAACATAAAAAATCATAAAATTGGGGATTTAGGGTTTAGAACCCTCGCGGCAGGAATACACAAATATAGCAAAAAGAAATGTTTATTCAGTATTTTAATATAAATTCAATTTATATTCTTAATTTTAATCGACAAATTAAATTTTACGAATAATCATATAAATCATCGGGTCTTTAAGGGTATCTCTAAAAACCTATTGTTGATATATAAGTTTGATTATTTAGCCAAATATTAATTGATAAGGCTCAGTTATTTTAATGGTCAGTAATAATTTCACATCCAATTCTTTGATTTCAGACTATCTTTACTTCAAATGACCACTTGAAAAAGAGATGTTTTCGTAAAACCATCCTCCATGAATACACGGAAATCAATATCTAAAAAGTTTGCAAATGACTCTATATCAACCACTCCCCCCCCCCCGAGTTCCTATAAAAAATGATAAAGGTCAGTTCCCTATTGTTGGCATCGGCGCCTCGGCTGGCGGGCTTGAAGCATTGGAATTGTTCTTTGAAAACATGCCCAAAGACAACGGGATGGCATTCGTGGTCATTCAACACCTCGACCCAAACTACATTGGCATGATGCCCGAGATATTACAACGAATCACCCCTATGAAGGTTTTGCAGGCAAGTGACAACCTTAAAGTGAACCCGAATTGCGTATATGTGATCCCGCCCAACAAGAGCCTGTCGTTGCTCAATGGCGTGCTGCATTTATTCGAGCCGGTTGAATCACGCGGATTGCGTTTACCGGTTGACATTTTCTTCCGTTCAATGGCAGACGACAGGAAGGATAGAAGCATCGGCATCATCCTTTCAGGCATGGGATCCGACGGCAGCCTGGGGCTGAAAGCGATCAAAGAAAAAAACGGTCTCGCGCTGGTGCAGTCTCCTGCCTCGGCCAAATTCAATGGCATGCCTGCCAGCGCCATCGAAGCCGTAATTGCCGATGTTGTGGCGCCGGTTGAGGAATTGCCGGCCAAACTCATCGCTTTGCTGAATTATATTCCTTTCGTAAAAACAGATCCCGAATTAGACAGCAAAGTGTTAAGCAACCTCGACAAAATCATCATCCTGCTGCGCGAGCAATCAGGCCACGACTTTTCGATGTACAAGAAACAAACTTTGTTTCGCCGCATCGAAAGGCGCAAAGGCGCTCACCTGATTGACAAGATAAACACCTATGTCCGCTATTTGCAGGAAAATCCCAAAGAGGTCGAAATTCTTTTCAAAGATTTGCTGATTGGCGTTACCAGCTTTTTCCGCGACACTGCTGTATGGGATATGCTCAGAGAAAAAACGCTCCCCGACCTGATCAGCGAATTGCCCTACGGATATGTGCTGCGCGCCTGGGTTACCGCCTGCTCCACTGGCGAGGAAGCCTATTCGCTGGCCATTGTTTTTAAAGAAGCACTGGAAAAAGTTCAAAACCACAACAATCTGACATTGCAGATATTCGCCACCGATCTCGACCCTGATTCCATTGAGATTGCCCGTAAAGGTGTTTATACCTCCAACATTATTGCCGATGTATCCCCCGATCGCCTCAGCCGGTTTTTCACCCCTGAAGCCGAAGGCTTCAAAGTGAAAACGATCATTCGCGAAATGGTGCTATTTGCTCCCCAGAATGTGATCAGGGATCCTCCCTTCACCAAACTCGACATAATCACCTGCCGCAATATGCTGATCTACATGGAGTCGGAATTGCAGGGGAAACTGATGACGCTGTTTAACTACAGCCTTAATCCGGGTGGAATCATGGTGCTTGGCACTGCTGAAACAATTGGTAACCACGACAAAGGGTTTGAAGAGATTGATAGCAAGAATAAAATTTTCAAACGCACAGTAACATCCCGGGAGCCTGGACTCATTGATTTTCCAAGCTCCTTTTATCCCAAAAAAACAACAGCAACAAAGGAGAAGATAATACCAACATCAACTGAAGGTATACTAACCCTTGCCGATCGGGTATTGTTACAGCGATTTGTCCCGGCCAGTGTGCTGGTAAATGACAAAGGCGACATCCTTTACATGACCGGCCTCATCGGAAAATATCTTGAACCGGTTGCTGGAGAACCAAACTGGAATATTTATGCCATGGCGCGTGAAGGATTGCGCGAATCACTGCCGGGAGCTTTGCGCAAGGCAATGCAAAACTTCGACCCGGTGATCGTACGAAACATTAAAACCGAAATCAACGGAGGCGCCAGTTTTGTGGATGTTACGGTTCAGCGCATCGAAAACCCCTTGCCGCTCATGGGGATGATCATGGTGGTGTTTGCCGATGTGCCGGCTTTGGAGGAACAGGATGCCGTGAACCCGAAAACAGGTAAACGACGTTCGGGAGAAAAGCAGAAGGAATGGGAAAATCAATTGCAGCGATGCAAGGAGGATCTGCAAAGTACCCGTGAAGAGATGCAGGCATCGCAGGAAGAGTTAAAGTCGACCAACGAGGAGTTGCAATCAACCAATGAAGAATTGCAATCGACCAACGAGGAACTCACCACTTCGAAGGAAGAGATGCAGAGCATGAATGAGGAATTGCAAACAGTCAATTTCGAATTGAAGACCAAGGTCGCTGATTTTAAACAGGCAAGCAACGATATGCAGAACCTGCTCAACAGCACCGAGATCGCTGCCCTGTTCCTAGACAAGGAATTTAACATCCGCATGTTCACTGACCCTTTGTTCAAAATAATGAAAATGCGCAGTTCGGATATTGGCAGGCCATTTACCGAAATAACCACCGATTTGCAATACCCCGAAATGTTAAACCATGCCCGGCAGGTATTAAAAACCCTGAAATCGGCGGAATCTCAGATTTCAACAAACGACGGGAGGTGGTTTCTGATCAGAATTATTCCATACCGCACCCGTGATGGCCGGATCGAAGGGTTGGTGATCACATTTATCGACATCACCAAAACTGTAAATTTAGAAGCCGAATTAGCCTTTGACAATAATGAAGAAAAAGTAAAACGGGTGGCAGAATTAATCATTTCCAACAAGGAAATTATTTTTCAAACCAAAGAAAAGGAAGGACTGCAAGTAGAATTAGACAAGGCGATTGAGATATTAAAGGAAAATAAACTTTACAAAGCATGAAAAGCGCCACCATGGATTCAGAATCCCAAAACCTTCGCCAAAAGGCAGAAGCGTTGCAGAAAATGAAACCATCACATGCTGATTCATCTCTTTCGGCTATTGAAACAGCCAAACTCATTCACGAGCTGGAGGTGCACCAGATTGAGCTTGAACTGCAAAACAAAGAACTTATCCTGGCAAGATCCAGTGTTCAGGAACTTGCTGAAAGATACACTGAATTGTACGATCTGGCCCCTTCGGGTTATTTTACACTATCGATGGAAGGTGAAATACTGAACTTAAACCTCTGCGGAGCACAATTTCTTGGCAAAGAACGTTCTCAATTAACAGGCAGTAGGTTTGATCTTTTTATTTCTGTGGATACCAGACCCATTTTTAATCTCTTTCTTGATAAAGTGTTTCAAACCAAAAGTAAGGAAACCTGCGAGGTTAAACTCATTTCGAATGGTGACTGCCCAACGCATGTTTTACTTACCGGCATCAGTACCGAAAATTTAGAACAGTGTAATGTGACAATGGTTGATATAAGCGAGCGAAAGCGGGCAGAGGAAGCGGAGCAAGAATCAAAAGATTTTCTGGATAAGATTATTAACTCTGTAGCTTCTCCTATTTTCGTCAAAGACGTTCAACATCGTTTTTGTTTGGTAAACGATCCGTTATGTTCGCTTCTTAACCTTCCGGTTGAAAAACTTATTGGCACTACCGGTTATGAATATATCCCGGAAGAACAAATGAAGGTATTCATTGCAAAAGACCAGGAAGTATTTATAACAGGCAAAGAAAATATTAATGAGGAAAAACTTACCGATGGAACAGGAAAAATTCAGAATATTGTTACACAGAAAGCCTTATACACCGACCCTAAGGGTAATAAGTTTCTGGTTGGCGTTATAAATGACATCACAGAGATTAGGAAGAAAGAGATTGAATTGATCACCGCCAAAGAACACGCCGAAGAATGCGACCGCCTCAAATCAGCTTTTCTGTGCAATATGAGCCACGAAATCAGAACACCAATGAACGGCATTCTTGGCTTTGCAGAACTTTTAAAAGAACCGGGCCTAAATGGTGAAGACCAACAAGAATATATTAGAATCATCGAGAAAAGCGGCAATCGCATGCTCAATATCATCAACGATATTGTTGACATTTCGAAAATAGAAGCCGGGTTGATGAACCTAAATGTAACGGAATCAAATATAAATGAGCAGATAGAATACATTTATACTTTCTTCAAACCCGAGGTGGAAACCAAAGGGATGAAACTATCGTTTAGAAACGCCTTACCTGCAAAGGAAGCAATTATAAAAACCGACCGCGAAAAACTTTATGCCATTCTTACAAACCTTGTTAAAAATGCGATTAAATACTGCAAAGAAGGTGCAATAGAATTAGGGTATGAAAGAAAGGGGAAAGACATTGAATTTTTTGTAAAAGATACAGGTATTGGGATTCCAAAAGAGAGGCAGGGCGCCATTTTTGAACGATTTATTCAGGCTGATATCGTTGACGTACAAGCAAGACAGGGTGCAGGTCTGGGTTTAGCCATCTCACAATCATTTGTCGAAATGTTGGGTGGCGAAATTTGGGTAGAAAGCGAAGAAGGCATTGGTTCAACATTTTATTTCACCTTGCCTTACAATACTGAACCGGTGAAAGAAACGCTTGATCAGCAACTTGCAACTTCAGTAAAAATCGATAATGTTAGTAAGCTAAAAATTTTGATTGCCGAAGATGATGATGTATCGGAAATGTTGATTGCAATCAACATTAAAGAGTTTGGCAAAGAAATTTTAAAAGCCAGAACAGGCGTTGAAGCCGTTGAAGCTTGTCGTAATAATCCGGATATCAACTTGGTTTTGATGGATATTAGGATGCCTGAAATGGGCGGCTATGAGGCTACCCGACAAATCAGGGAGTTTGACAAAAACGTGGTAATAATTGCACAAACGGCCTATGGGTTAATCGGCGACAGAGAAAAAGCAATTGAAGCGGGTTGCAACGATTATATTGCAAAACCAATTGGGAAAGCTGAATTGCTTGCATTAATACAAAAGTATTTCAAAAAATAATTAAAAGTAAACAGACGACTAAGTGACAGAAAATAAAGCACATGGCTATAACAAAGGCTATTTGCAATAAGGGTTTCAGAGGTAATTCAAGCATTCTTCCCCGCTCAAACTTCGGTGTCGGTGGACAGGAAAGTAGCCCGCAATCTCTTACTACTTCTACACTCAACCGTTAGCTTAGTTCGAATTCAGTTCATAATATTTTTTTCTACTCCAAATCATTCTTCTTATCCGACAATAAATCACGGACAACCTTCCCAGGATTGCCAGGTACCTGCCAGTATTAAAAATCTGATTCACTTTCTTTAATTCATCTTCTAAAATCAACATTTGATTAATCAATAAAAGCTTTTCAATCGATACAGGCAACTCCGGCATTTCTTTGCACATTTCAATGGTATTCACTTTTTTTTTATTTTTTATATATACCCGGTCATAATTAGCCATACAGCCACAACATTCACAACAATTTATACACTTCACAACATTGACAACAGGTTTCACAACATAAATGAAATATAATTAATTGATTTATACTATGTTGTCATTGTTGTGGATGTTGTGATCATTTACCTCGTGCGAGCGATGAAATAATTTATTTTTTAATCCTTTATCATCATAAAAGCATATTCTTCCCATTAATGTCAATTCCTAAAAAAATAGAACATCAAAAGAAAATGAAATAGAAAGGGATTATATTTCTTTTTCTTGTAAGTAAAAGAAGCAAAAAGAACAGGATTCGCCAAAAGGCTTACTAATTAAAAAGGCAAACTCTGATCAGTAGCCTCGGCAACCGGATAATTTAAAGTAATCTTTAAATCAGGATTATCATATTCATTGACCTGACTTTCAATCAGATTTATATCCATCCTATCGTAATCAAAACAATAGGCCTGGCTTATCCATTGTTGCTGTGTAAACTTATCCTTAAAACGTTTTGCCTTTATTTTGCCCTGATAATATTTAGTCTTTTCAAGATAAAACTGTATGGTCTTTTCACCCAGCGCAACCATATTGCTCCTTCTGGAATATTCGGCGTAAAGCGGATATAAACCTTCCCACCGAAGGAAAAGACAATTCAAACCTTTTCCATAGATGACAGCCTCCTCCTGACCAACGTACCGAATGTTATTAACCTGATGCAACATATAATTCCTGCCTTCTTTTAATTTATCCTGTTCAATAAGGGTCAGAAAAATAGTCCAGAAATTCTTCAAATCATCCGATGATTCAATGAATTTTTGCTGGTCCCTGATGGTCTGCATCCCAAATTCAAGCACCTGATCATAGGTAAAAGCAAACTTGAATTTATCTTTCAGAATATAAAAAGTGGTTAAAACAGTCGATAAATTCTTTTGAAGCCGAACAGATACATCAGTACATTTCTCTGAAATTACTTTCTGTATCACCATATTGCTTTCACCAAACTTCTCAATAACCAAATCCCGGTATTTAATAAAATCATCGGTTAAATGCGCGAACCCTTTTTCCTCCATATCCTTTAACTCATTGTACCGGTTCTTCTGAACATCGGTATATTCATTTTTATAGGCAGTCAGGCAAATGCACCGCTCCAGTAGCGCCACATCAAGGGTAGGCAAATCCTGGCCACATAACAGAACCATCTGGTTAATCGGTATATGTTCGGTCTTGGTTCCCGCACTGGCAAAATTACCCTGTATCTTTCCCTGCCGGTTAAAAATAGATTTCAACATTTCAATGAACTTCATGTCCAAACTATTTTTGTATTCATCAATCAGCACAAACGCATTGTGAAAGGACTTTAGCGTTTGTGATAGCCCGTAAATGGTGACTTTGGAAAGGTTGTTAACCGGCTGCTTCTCTCCGAAAAAAGCAAGAATTGAATCTGCCTGCTGAGTTTTACCGGTCCCTTTCGGTCCGAAAAAGTTCAATAATGGCAATTCCCCATGAACCAATTTAAAAATCGCATCCGAAAATAAGCCGGTTAACAGTGCACAGGTGCAGATCATGGCATTGTTACCAAATACATCGATATATCTGAAATTCCAATCTTCAAAGGTAGCCTTTGAAGTTAAGTGAACGAACTTCTTTTCATTGATATAGGCTGTCTTATCTTTGGCATATAGGTTGGAAAAAGGTTTAATCAGATAGTTCTTGTCAGCAACGGTAATAAGCCCGTTTTCATCGGTCTTACAGAACTCCCCTCCTACCGTTGTAACACCATCACCCCAGGCCCAGAAACCCTCACTTTGCCATCCCAGCTGTTCTATTTCATCGGAATAAGTTGTGTTCGAATAAAGCCGCTCCTTAATATTGTCAAGCTGAAATTGGTCCCCTTTGAAGATAAAATTCCCCTTTTCCTCGATTGAACATTTAAATCTTTTAAGGTCATTCAAGTCTTTAGTGTCCAGCGAGATATTCACTTTCAATCCATATTCATTGGTCATTTCAAAAAGCTTGAAATGCCCGGTGGAAGTGTTGGAGTGAATAATTGGAGTAATTGTAAAATTTGAAATCCTTCCAATATGCCCTGTTTTGGCTACGTGCCAGATGGAATTTTTATCAAAATAATGCTGGTATCTATTCAGGTCAGTCAATTGTGCCGTGGTAAGGTTCATCGGATTGTCGCTTAAATCAATCTCCGCGATATTAGGCTCAAAACTCTTGGCGTTTTTTTTAAGATACTTTTCAAGAATCTTTTTAAAATCGCCAACAATAAGTTTCACTTTTGCAGCCTTAAACTCAGCCTGCACATTGTTGAGTTTTACCATCCGTGAACTTTCCGGCAGATAGGAAATCAACTCTGCAATATTTTCAATGGCCCAACCGGTATAAAGATCATCGGCAAAGTTTAATAAACCAGTGACTTTCTGAATATACCAATCGGTCATATTCAAATAATAGACCTCTAAAAATTCATCGTATTGATCTTCATCCGGATTGTCACTTTTTACTTTTCTTCTGGTTACCCGTTCTTCCCGTATCCGTACATCAATACCATAGGACAATACCCTTTTTAAATTTAAAACAGTGGCAGATTCCTCATTGGTTCGCGAATCATAAAATTCCTTAATCAACTCATTATAAATAACCTTTTTGGTTAACTTTTTCAATTTCAAAATCTCTGATTTCAAAATCGGAAAACAATTCATTCCAATGTAATTCTGCTGATTATTTAAATGGTAATCTACAACATCTTCAAAATTGGATAGGATATTTACTTCTTCTGCCTCTTCAATGGCTTTTTTGGTTTCCTCAAAATCAAAGGCAAACCATTTGCCATCTTCGGCTTTCCCCTTGAGCTTCTCCCTGAGTCGGGCAATATCTTTATTTAACTCATTGTTCTTGATCCCAAATATTTCCGCACATTTCCGGCTGTGAAGCATCCGTTCATTTTTATCATTGATAAGCCCAATATCAGCTGTAATTTCGCTGATCAGTTCAGCCGTTAAAGAAGGATCATTATCAAGTTGTTCTTTTAATATATTGGTTTTGAATTCAATAAAATCAATTTCGTTATTCTCAATAAATTCTTTTCCCTTGGCCCGTATGTCTTTTCTTAAAAAAGTGTCCGGATCATGACCTTCCGGAAGTTGTATAATTCTTAAATTAATCTGTTCTGATAAAAGATCAGCGATTAATCGCATAACCGCTTTAAGTCCAGCGGTATCACCATCCAATAGCATGACTATATTTTTAGTCCACGGTTTTATTAACCTGATCTGTTTTACTGTTAATGCTGTCCCGGACGGTGCAACCGTATTTTCAAATCCTGCCTGGTGCATCATAAGTACATCATGCTGCCCTTCAACAAGGTAACATTTGTTTTTGGCATGAATTTTTAATCGGGCATGATGAAGACCATAAAGCAGTTCAGCTTTTTTGAATAAATTGGAATCTGCAGAATTCTTAAATTTTGGTTCAAGCTCTTTGTTTAACCTTCGACCTGTGAAACCTGCAATTTCCCCGCTGAAATTGTGAAACGGGTAGGTAATTCTGCCGAAAAAAAAACCAGATTCCGCATAACCTAACCCCCATTTTTTGATCGTTTCACCATCAATCTCCCGTTCACCGCAAAGCCACTCCATAGCTTTACTATTTTTCTCCAAGCCACTTTTAAACAACCTGTTTTGTCTGGCCAGCTCGTTTAATTCCTCTTCCCGCTTTTTATAAGCAATAACCTGTTCCTGGGTAAGTTCCTTATCCGGAACCGTTATATTATAAATCTTCCCCACTCTTTTAAGCGCCTCCGGATAACTGATTACATCTTTTTCCATCACAAATTTAAACGCATCACCAAAAGCCCCACACCCAAAACATTTGTAAATACCTTTAACCGGTGAAACAGTAAAACTGGCTGTTTCTTCATTATGGAAAGGGCATTTACCTTTTAAATTTACCCCGGCCCGGGTAAGTGAAATATTGTAACCTTTAATAATATCTTCAATTTTTACAGCATCTTTAATCTCTTGCTCTAACTCTTTTGGAATCATTTTCGTTTCACTGATTTAGTAAGCTTTACAATTCAACTAATTTTTTCAGTACTCATTTTTTATCCGCTTTAACATCAGATTGGACCTGTAAATACCGTGATAATCTTTTTACTCGTATAACTTCAATGAACTCTTCAATAGCCTGGTTCATCACCAGATTATCTTTGAACTTGCTTTTTTCCTTGCTCAATAAATTGCCAAGGTATAAAGCGTTCAGTAAACCTATTTCAATATTAATTTTAACTCCCATGATCCATTAAATTAAGCTTTTTTCTTATTCTTATTTCCCACATATTCAGTAGCCTTCATAATTTCATCACATTCGTAAATGAATTTATGACCCATCTTTTTGTAAGGTATTTTCCCTTCATTCTTGAGCTTTTGGGCAGTAGGCTTGCTGCATTTCAAAAACTTGGCAAGCTCATCGAGATTATAAAGCAATCTCCCGCTTGTTGGTGTTGATTTAGAGATATTCTGAATCTGCTCAAGTTCTTCTTTCACTACGCTTCTGATCAAATTGGTAAATCGCAGTTCGTCAAAATTTATTGTTAGCATTTTTTAATTTTTTAATTTTTGAATCATATAAATTTGGCAATTGCAACACCGACCAACCCACCCATGGCGGCTCCGGTTGCATAAATGATTTGTTCAAAAGTTTTCCCTATGGCAATCTTTTTCACGTTCACAGTCCAAACGTAGGAAATGCCAAATCCACAAAGGGCAATACCTGTCCAATTGGTTCTACTTATGAAATAAATATTCGCAGAAACCAGCAATACCTGAATAAAACCAGTAATAAAAATCATGATTTGCTTTTTCATATCCGTGCGTTGGAGGTATTGAATGAAATTAATTTTCCATCAAATTCAATGAAAATATCCTTCTTTCTTTTTAATGCCTCTCCTAAGTCATGCCTTACATCGACGTTATTTTGCCAATTGTTACAGACAATGACCAAATGAGAATCTTCAATATCCCTTATCCTGGCTTCATCCTTTTTTTTCCAATTGTTCCCCTGGTGTCTGGAGAGGTCAAGCACCTGATCCTCCGTAAACTGCATCACAATTTTTTGGTATAAAGCTTGGTAACCCTCCGAATCGTAGTCGGCAATAACAGATATGATCATGATTTTAATACCCTATAAATGAATACTATAAAAATTCCTAAACATCCAAAAAACAAAATCCGCTGTACGTTTATCACTTTTCTCACAATTCCTTCACGGACCAGATCAAAGTTTTTAATCCTTTTCCCTTTTATGGTACATTCACCATATTTATTCCATTTAACCTCAATCGCCTCCAGGTCTTTTTTAAAAACAATCCCTGAAACTTCAGACGGACAATGACTGACTCCATCATCAAATTTAATGATGTCGATACTATGGCTATAGCCTTCCCTGGTCAGGCTAAGCTCATATTCTGAAATCGTAAATCTTGGAATCCAAAATTTCCTTGAAATTCTTTTTAATACGTTAAATTCAATTTCCATGTTAAATAGTTTGAGGGTTTACACACACTGTTTGTGCAATTAATCCGTTCTTTTCTCTTACCCCCCACCTTCTATAAAAAGGCGGGGGTAATTTTCCTACCATTAAAGGGTCCATTTGTAAAAGAACGACAGCCTTGCCTCGCTGTGAGGTAATTAAGTGTTCCATCAGTTTCCCGGGGATGGCCTGATTAACCATCTGCCCCGGGAGTATTGGAATTATTACCGTACCGGATACAAGATTCGAACTTGTGGCCCTAGGCTCTAACCAACTGAGCTAATCCGGCAAATACTTTTTTGGTCAAATAAATTCTCGGAAATGAACGATAATCCTCTTGTATCATGGTTTTTTTTCGGAACATCGATCCAATTTAATTAGTTTCTTCAAACGGTAACTGGTATTGATACCGTTTATTTAAGGCATCAGTAAGATGAACCTGATGGTTTCTGATTGCTGAACCCATTTGAGAATAATTCTGCTTCATTTCCTGAATCTCTTTATTCAACTTACCAATTAAATTGTTTTCTTCTGCTGCGCCATACAGGTAATCAAAAACCATTTCCTGATAATTAATGAAAGTTTCCCGTAATTCTACGGAAACAATATTTGGATTTATGATCTGAATCCACCGAATAAACCCTTTTTTATCCAGACAAATCCGGGGATAAGTATGTCCATTGGCCATCATCATCGACTTTTTTGTCGAAGATCGAGCTAAAATGACATCATTTTTGATTCGATCACCTTGTCTTTCGTGGTTAATTCCGAAGAAATCGCACAGAGGTTTGATGAAAATGAAGTTTTCATCATTTTGAATAGTCTTCTCGAACATTTGTAATTCTGTGTTTTTCATTTTTTGAGTTTTAATTTAATCCCTGAACTTTTTCTCTGATGTAATTCAAATCGTCCTGATATTTTGAAGCCATATTAACTGCCATCATCAAAATTTCAATATTGAACCGTTTTCCGTGCATGACCTGGTCAATGTAACGCAGGGTAACTTTCATCTCTTTAGAAATTACTCCTCTCCACCCTTGGGGTAATGAGATCCTCAATTTCGCTAAATCAACATTTTCCATAAATATTAAATTATTGTATTTTTGTTCTCTATTTATTGTATACTTGTTCTCTATTTCAGTATCTTTGTATTAATATTTCTTCAAATGTATTTGTTTTTGCATTACTACAATAGTAATATCGCTATACATTTATCAATTTATATTTCATATAAATAGTCAAATATCATGGCCGCTTATAACCAACGTCTTAAAGAATTCGTAGAATTTAACAAGATCAACCCTGCAAATCTTTATAAAGGAATAGGGGCAAGCCGGATGGAATACTCATCATGGATTCATCTCAATAAACCGATTTCATTGAACCGGATTATTGCCCTACTTGAATTATATCCATTTTTAAATTCCCGATGGCTATTAACGGGCCAAGGGGAAATGCAGGAAGACTACGTTCCTAACATGACTATAAATCATGATTTGGAACAGCAAAAATCAATTGAAGTCAATAATGTGCTTGTGGAACAATTAACGATAAGGTTAAAGTCATTGGAAGAGTACAATGAAACACTTAAAGATCGTATTAAAGATCTTGATTATATTAGGACTGTTAAAGAAAAATTACTGTCGGATCAGATAACAGCTCTAACTGCCGAAAATGCCAGTTTAAAATCCTTATCAGTTCGCTAGAGAATATACCAGTTATGTAACCCGCAAGGAGGAAGTCGAAGAAACTACCGAAACAAAAGCTAAAATTCTTAAAAAGAAAAAAGCAAAAGAAGAACTTGAGCAACTCCAATCTAAAAGTTAAAAGGACCCTGAAATAAGGGTCCTTTTTGGATTATTCTTCACTTAAAAAATTCATTAAATTTAATTTTGCTTTACTCCTTTTTATTATCCGAATAAAATATATCCGTAAAATAAGTGTTAAAAAATTCCTGAATGGGTCACCATTTTCAGTTTTCAACATGAGCAAAAACGTGAGCAAAAAATAAAAAAAGCCTGTTAATCAACGGATTAACAGGCTTTTTGGTGACCCAGCTGGGATTCGGACCCAGGACCCCATCCTTAAAAGGGATGTGCTCTACCAGCTGAGCTACTGAGTCATCATTTGAATACCTATGTTTTTCAAAGGCGGTGCAAAGATAACCTTGTTTTTAATTAATACAAACACCTCTGTCAGAAATTTGCATAAAGAGTTGGTTTTATTTGTAGATTTGCTGTCGTGATTGATGATATCCTATTAGAAAACAATAATATCCATTACTGAAAAAAATATCCATGATTGGGAAAGTTGTCATAATTACCGGTGCCTCATCAGGTATAGGTAAGGCTTTAGCAAAAGAATTCAGTCACCGCGGTGCCAAATTATCTTTGGGTGCCCGTCGGATTGATCAGCTTGAGATTTTAAAATCAGAGCTTAAAAATTCTGAAATATTGTGCATACAAACTGATGTCTCACAAGAATCAGATTGCAAAAAATTGATTGATATGACCTTAGATAGTTTTGGAAAGATTGATGTCCTAATTAACAATGCAGGAATTTCAATGCGTGCTCTATTTAAGGATATGGACCTTGAGGTGATGCATCGTGTAATGGACGTCAATTTCTACGGCACAGTTTATTGTACGAAATATGCTCTTCCCCATTTACTGGTCTCAAAAGGATCATTAGTAGGTATCATTTCGATCGCCGGCTATCTTGGATTACCTGGTCGAACAGCTTATTCTGCCTCAAAATTTGCCATTAGGGGATTTTTGGATACCATCAGAATTGAACATTTGCACAGCGGTCTGCACGTTTTAGTGGCCGCACCTGGATTTACAGCTTCGGAAGTACGCAAAGCAGCACTGACGGCTGATGGCATGCCACAGGGAGAGACCCCACGTAATGAAGGAGCCATGATGAGTGCTGAAACATGTGCTCATGCTATAGCTGAAGCAGTCAAAAAAAGAAAGCGAACTTTGATTCTTACCTTTGTTGAAGGGAAGCTATCGGTATTTCTAGGGAAGTTCTTCCCGTCATTATTGGATCGATTGACCTATAACCATATGGCAAAAGAGCCTGATTCTCCTGTGAAATCGCATTAAATCCACTGACCGGCAGATTTTCATACAGCAAGGAATAGTTTAAGTTTCGTGTCTATTTAATTGATTATCTATTACATGAAATCGATAATTGTAAAATCAGCAAGTTAAATTTAAGGATGAATTTAATCAATACTCTTAATTTTTTGCCCATTGATTTTAACCTGGAAATAAAATGAGCTAATTGATTAAATCAGTTTGTCGTTAAGAAAAATGAGGTTATCTTTGCACAGCTTTTCAGGAAGTAAAATAATAAGACTCTGTAGCTCAGCTGGTAGAGCAATTGACTCTTAATCAATGGGTCGAGGGTTCGAGCCCCTCCGGGGTCACTTATACCGTTGTAAATAATTGATTTACAACGGTATATTTTTGATGGACGCAAAATAATACCTATAAGGCTTGCTACTTCTAATAAAAGTCTTGATTCGTAAATCCAGAAAAAATTTGCCAAAAACCAACTCTGAGCCTGGAAACACTTGACAATAAATAAAAATGAAAATTCGATAAAGCTAATTCATGATATATTAAGCCTGATCACTTTCAATTTTGGCACCGGCCTCCGAAATAATATCTTTGTAAAACATTAAGCTCCTTCACACTTGCAGAGTTATATTCAGCGATTATTCGAATATAATTCCTAATTCTGCATTTTGTGAATGCAAGAAGATTTAAAACCTTTGAATTTTTAGGATCAAGTTTAAGAATTTTATTGAAGTCTTCATTTGCACCGAGGAAGTCTTTTATGTTTATTTTCAACAATCCGCGTTCCAAGAGTGCTTTCGAATTACTACAGTCAATTTTAAGGACCTCTGAAATGTCAGATATTGCCCCATTAAAATCCTGCATACCTTTTTTTGCCAGTCCCCTCCAAAAGTAAGCATCTGATATATTACAATCCATATGGATCGCTTTATTAAGACTTATTATTGCATTAGGATAGTCCTGTAAACAGACTTTGTCTTTTCCCTGAACAATTAACTCCTTGGCATTATTCATTATTTTTAAATTTCAGTAAAAACTCTATTATTCGAAATGCTTTTTATTAATTCTTTTAAAGCATTAATATTAATAGGTTTTGTGGCAAAATCGTTACATCCTGATTCTATTGCCTTCGCTCGATCTCTAAAATTTCTATAGACTGTTTTAATGATAATGATATCTTTTTTGAATTCTCTATATTGTCAGGTATCTTCTTAATAAATAATCATTAAAATTCGAAAGTATGATAAATCTGTCAAGCTGGTTTGCAATCCAGCAGATCAAAGGGAAAGATATTTCTATTTTAATAGATCCTCAATAAAATCAGGTTGTTTAAATGCCTATTCAATGGATTCAACCCTAGATTTTACTTAATCTGCACGCTGCTTTTCAAGGACATAACAGTTTTACTTGGAAAAGTATCAAGGTAATCTCAGGCCCGTCTGATTGGAATTATGCTTACATTTCAGCGCTTCAGGAACGACTGCCGTATTAGGGTCAATAATCGGGGTCTTGTCTATTCTCTTCCAAATCCTGAAATTAGCAACAAAATGGTCGATATTTTAGGTGGAGGTGTGAAACCAGGTAGACCTTGTGTATCGTCAAAAATCTCTTCCAGTACCACTTACATTTCAGTTTTACTTGGAAAAGTATCTTCTTTTCTAACTCTTCAGAGGGTAGAGCCTCCAACATTAAATCCCGGCCGATTGTCATGAGCGTTTCGCTTAGTTTGCCCATTCGGCCATGCATCCTGAAATCACCGCTATAAAACAGTCGTTTCCCATAAGCTTCAATGAGAATTGAATAGGCATCTTACGCAGAATGATCAATCAGATGTGGGGTAATTTTAAAAGGTCCGAGATCAAAGGATACTTCAAAAGTAAAATTCAATCCAACTGTAGAAACCGACCATTCACCCCTTAGAAAAGGCGCAGCCTTGATTAAGATGTTCCTGGCATCCTTCCCCATGATTACAGGAATATTGGCCGAAATATGACCCAGCAAACCAAAATGATCCAAATTCGGGTGTGATATCAATACAGCAAGTAATCACTAGATAAAGCCTATATAATAAGTGCTTTGAAAAATTGACGAAAAATTAAAGCTCCTTATAAAAAAAGTTTATTGGGAGCTTTTATTTTAAAATTTCAGGTTGATCAAATCAGAAATTTAAAATTTCAACCCACCCGATATCATCTATTTTAAAAGACAATCTTAGTTAATATATTCACTTAGCCATTTCCCCAGCTTTTTACGTGTAAAGAATATCCGGCTTTTTACTGTACCGAGCGGCAAATCCAACTTTTCGGCAATCTCCTTGTACTTAAAACCGCTTAAAAAAAGTTGAAAAGGTTCCCTGAACTCATCCTCCAGCATGTCAATTTTTTTATAAATCTCCTTCTCGGCATGAATTGAATCAGCGGCAGGTGAGTAATCATCTTTGGAAAATGAGATCTGCAATTTGTGGGATGAACTTTCCAGCGTTGTTTTTGCTTTTACATTTCTCCGGTAATCATTTATAAATGTATTTTTCATGATGGTGTAAACCCAGGCCATCAGATTTGTATCCGCTGAAAACTTATCACGATAAGTCAATGCCTTCAGATAGGTCTCCTGAACAAGATCATGTGCCTTGTCAGAATCACTGGTAAGACTTAATGCAAAGTAATATAATTTACTATGAAGGCTTGTTAAAGAATTCTGAAATTGAATTTGTGTCATAGTTGAATTTACTAAATTAATTATCAAACAAAGGTTTTCAATTATCAAACAACACTTCAAAGATATCAAACACTAACTAAAAAAACAAGTGTGATTCTAAAGTTGACGCTCTTCATTGCAAATTATCTTGATTGATTCTAAATAATAAATTCTTAATTATCAAGAATACAATACACTTCAGTTAAAATTGTAAATCATTATAAATTACTGAAATCAGGAAATTATTTATTCTTAATCAAATCTTATGTTTGAAAATGTACAATTCTTTGCATTTTCCAATTGATTGGATTTAAACATTCAAAAAGGATTTTTAAGCAGAAGAATATAAAAACGT
Source organism: uncultured Bacteroidia bacterium (assembly GCA_903923905.1). Lineage (GTDB taxonomy): Bacteria > Bacteroidota > Bacteroidia > Bacteroidales > Prolixibacteraceae > JAAFHB01. The sequence goes on along the minus strand of CAIXZH010000058.1, from coordinate 13,175 downwards.
TTCACCTATCGATGAAATTCAAAATGACTATAAATTGGAATACATTTTTGTAGTTTCCTTGGTAAACGACAAATTTGTATATCTTTATCTTCCTAAAATTTAGGCAAAGAACCTAATTCATAGATATTCAATTGGCTTATAAGCACATTAATGATTTCAGGTTTTTTTGCTTAACCTGGTTAATTTTAAAATAAAATCATGCGTCCTATCCGTATTGCGATCATTGGTCTTGGTTACGTCGGCCTTCCATTGGCCAGGCTTTTTGCTACTAAATTTCCCGTAGTTGGATTTGATCTTAATAAGAACAGGATCAATGAATTAAATCTTGGTAATGACCATACCCTCGAGGTAGAAAAAAATATTCTGCAGGCAGTCTTGGTTTCTGAAAATCCGGCAAATTCAGATACAAATGGTCTCTATTGCTCCTATCTTCCGGTCGATATAAAAGATTGCAATTTTTATATTGTTACAGTTCCAACACCTGTAGACAAAAATAACCGGCCAGACCTTACTCCGCTGTTAAAAGCTTCAGAAACGGTAGGTCGGGTCATCTCAAAGGGAGATATCGTGGTGTTTGAGTCTACAGTATATCCCGGCGCCACCGAAGATGATTGTCTTCCTGTGATTGAAAAGATATCGGGACTCAAATATAATATTGATTTCTTTGCAGGTTATAGTCCGGAAAGAATAAACCCTGGAGACAAAGAACATACCGTTGAAAAAATACGTAAAGTCACTTCAGGTTCAACCCCTGAGATCGCTGATATTGTGGATTCAACATATCGCGAAGTTATCCAGGCAGGGACTTTTAAAGCGTCCTCAATCAAAGTTGCCGAAGCTGCAAAAGTTATCGAAAATAGTCAGCGTGATATCAATATTGCATTTGTAAATGAACTGGCCAAAATCTTTAATGCAATGAAGATAGATACTAACGATGTTCTTGAGGCTGCCGGGACAAAATGGAACTTTCTCTCATTCAAGCCAGGACTAGTAGGCGGTCATTGCATCGGTGTCGATCCTTACTACCTGGCACAAAAAGCTCAGGAAGCAGGTTATCATCCTGAAATTATCCTGGCTGGTCGCAGACTTAATGATAGTATGGGGAAATATATTGCCACAGAGGTAGTTAAATTGATGATCCGGAATGAGATTCCGGTTAAAAGTTCAAGAATTCTAATGCTTGGAATTACCTTTAAGGAAAACTGTCCTGACATCCGGAACACAAAGGCTATTGATATATACCATGAGTTAAGCAGTTACGGAATTGGTGTGGATGTATATGATCCGTGGGCATCCGCAGGGGAAGTATTGCATGAATATGATATTCACATTGCAAGTCAGCTTGATAAATCGGCAAATTATGGAGCGGTTATATTGGCTGTTGCTCATCACCAATTTATGGAGATTGATCTGAAAGCCTACAAAGACAAAGGGTCAATCATATTTGATGTAAAGGGTATTTTACCGCGTAATTTGATTCATGCAAGACTCTAATAATTATTTTGAAGTTGTTTGCAAACATGATTAACTAAAATTCAATAAATTAGAAATATAGAGAGTAAATATGATTATTGCAATTGATTTTGACGGAACTATCGTTGAGCACCGCTATCCGGCTATTGGGAAGGAACTTCCATTTGCATTGGAAACCATCAAAGCTCTTCAGAAAAAGCAACATCAGATTATCCTGTGGACTTTCAGAGCAGGAAAAAAACTGGATGAGGCTGTTGAATTTTGCAGAAAAGGCGGAGTCGAATTTTATGCGGTAAATAAAAGTTATCCGGAAGAGAAGTATGACGAATCGATCAGCAGGAAGATTAATGCCGATTTGTATATCGATGACCGGAATATCGGAGGCATGCTTGGATGGGGTGAAATATATTTTAAAATTTGTCCTGAAGAGTCGTGGCAACAAAAAAAGAAGAGATAATCTGTCATCCAGATTATCTCTTCCAAGTTAGTCTTAATCCATTTCAAGTCTGACATCGTGCAATTCCCACCATGGAAGTCCATGCAGATTAAGCTGTTCCATAAATGGATCCGGATTAAATTCTTCAACATTAAAGACACCTGGTTTTTTCCATTCCCCCTGAAGGAACATCATTGCACCGATCATCGCCGGCACTCCGGTAGTATAACTGACCGCCTGCGTTCCGGTTTCAGCGTAAGCAGCCTCATGACTGCAATTGTTATAGATGTAATAGGTCTTTTTCTTCTTGTCTTTGATCCCCTTGATCCGGCATCCGATTGATGTCTCTCCGACGTAGTTAGCTCCCAGTTCTTCAGGGGCTGGAAGTACAGCCTTTAAAAACTGGATTGGAACAATCTCCTTTCCTTCATATAGGACAGGTTTAATTGATGCCATTCCAATATTCTGAATAACACGTAGATGTGTAAGATATTCCTGACCAAAAGTCATCCAGAACCTGGCTTTTTTTAGGGTTGGGAAGTTTTTTACCAACGACTCCAGCTCTTCATGATAAATAACATATGATTCCCTTTCTCCGATATGGGGATAGGTAAGCGGTTTATGGATTTGGTGAGGTTCAGTGACCACCCATTCACCATTTTCCCAGTACTTACCATTCTGAGTCACCTCTCTGATATTAATCTCAGGGTTAAAATTGGTCGCAAAGGGTTTGCCATGATCGCCCGCATTACAATCAACAATGTCAAGATATTGAATCTCATCAAAGACATATTTTGCTGCCCAGGCAGTAAAAATACTAGTTACTCCCGGGTCAAAACCACAACCGAGAATTGCAGTTAATCCGGCTTTTTTAAACCTCTCCTGATAGGCCCATTGCCATTTATACTCAAATTTGGCCTCATCTTTAGGTTCATAATTGGCTGTATCAAGATATGAAACACCTGTCTCCAGACAAGCATCCATTATTGTCAGATCCTGGTATGGAAGGGCCACATTAACAACTAAATCAGGCTGAAAAGAGCGGATCAATGCAACCAGTTGCGGAACCTCATCAGCATCAAGCTGAGCAGTCTTAATCCTGTTTCCGCCAATCCGTGCCGCAATGGCATCACATTTGGATTTTGTCCGGCTGGCCAGCATAATCTCTGTGAAAACTTCCGGTAATCCGGCCATTTTATGTGCGACGACAGTCCCAACTCCACCTGCACCAATAAGTAATACTTTTCCCATCGAATGATCTTAATGAATAGGATTAAACAATTAAATCTTTTGCAAAATAACCATATTTTTCAAAGCGATTGCTGATTTTCCCCCGAATTGAAAATTATTTTGTACTAAGCTGGAAGACAGAAATATTTCTGCCAATGAAGCAAGATATCTGGATGCAAGACAACTTCATATAGAAATTATAAGATGCAAATATTGTACACCTCACCGATCAGCCATTTGATACCTCCAAATGCTGCCTGTTACTATCCGTAATCCTGGGAAAAGTAATTGCAGAGAAATAAATGGTAAGAATCCGACTCATCGGAATTCATACAATAAAATTTGTCACTTGAAAAGTCTAATACCCGAATAGTCTAAATTCCTATTTAACCATCAGTCAATGAATCTTTTATTCAAATCATCATATGCATCAATCCTACGATCGCGCAAAAATGGCCACCAACGCTTAACCGATTCTGATCTTTCAAGATCGATTCCTACAATAAGATTGGCCTCTTCTGATTCTGGGGCTACTGCCAGGAGTTCTCCCTGGGGTCCAACCACCATGCTGTTTCCCCAAAAAGTTATTCCGTTGGTCAGACCGGAAGGATCCGGCTCATAACCTGTGCGGTTAACGGAGATCACAGGAAGTCCGTTGACCACAGCATGTCCGCGTTGTGATATCATCCATGCATCGAGCTGGCGTTTTTTCTCATCGATCAGATCGGTTGATTCATAGCCGATTGCAGTAGGATAGATCAAGACTTCAGCACCTGCGAGCGCCATCAGCCGGGCAGCCTCAGGATACCACTGATCCCAGCAAATTAGCACTCCAAGTTTTCCAACGGAGGTCGTAATTGGTTTAAAACCTAGGTCTCCAGGCGTAAAATAAAACTTTTCGTAATAGGCCGGATCATCAGGAATGTGCATTTTGCGATATTTCCCGGCTATTGAACCGTCCTTTTCAAAAATCACAGCAGTATTGTGATAAAGCCCTGCTGACCGCTTTTCAAAAAGGGAAGTGACTAATACCACTTCATATTTTAGAGCTAGCTGGCTATAGAAATCTGTTGAATCTCCGGGAATGGGCTCAGCAAAATCGAAAAAAGCAGGATTCTCTGTCTGACAAAAATAGAGTGAATTATGAAGCTCCTGCAAAATAATCAGTTTAGCACCCTGTGCCGCACACCAGGCTATACTGGAAGCTAATTTTGACATGTTGGCTTCCTTGTCAGAACTGTTAATCTGTTGTATTAAACCTGCTATCAGCATATTACAAACTTTTATATTTTTATCAACGGATGATCTAAACTGTTAACACAAAAATAAACAAATAATCCATCGATCCTGTTACAAAACCCCTTTTGGAAACTGCATGGTTACACAATGAAGCGATCCATGCTGCATGATTAAAGGGCGGCAGTCGATGCCGATAATCTCCCGATCCGGAAAAGCCCTTTGCAGTTGAATCTCTGCTAATCTATCCTTAGGTGAACCATAGAACGGCATCAAAACAGCCCCATTGATAATCAGAAAATTAGCATAGGTTGCCGGTAATCTGAATTCTCCGTCATAAATGGCCTCAGCCATTGGAAGAGGAATGAGTTTGTAGGGTTGATCATATAAGGTTCTGAAAGACATCAACTCAAGCTCCATATTTTTCAACGCCTCATAATGCTCATCATTCACATCCTCACATTTCACATAGGCAATGGTTTTGGGATCACAAAATCTTGCCAGTGTATCGACATGGCTGTCAGTGTCATCCCCGGACAGGTATCCTGAAGATAACCAGAGTATTTGCTCTGCGCCAAACAATTCCTTTAATTTGAGCTCAATTTCTTCTTCCGATAAATGTTGATTCCGGTTTACAGATAAAAGACAGTCCCTGGTCGTAAGAATTGTCGCTTTACCGTCAGATTCAAGACTCCCCCCTTCTAAAATCAGGTTCTGTTTGTTTTTATAGAATACTGCATCCCGAAAGATACCTTGCTGATATAATGAACTGGTAATCTGATTATCAAAGTTTGAAGCAAACTTCATTCCCCAGCCATTGAAGGTGAAATCGTAGAGTGTAAGTTTGCCATCTATCGTTACAGTGATGGCACCATGGTCTCGAGCCCAGGTATCGTTTGAAGCCAGTTTGGTAAAAATCAGGTTTTCAACACTGCAGTCTTTCAATTTATTGCTTAATAGCATAGGATCCGAACACACAATCAGTACCTTTTCCTTTTCTGCAATGGCCTTTGCTATTGAAATGAAACAGACTTCGACCTTCTCAAGCATGTCTGCCCAATCGGTCTTTTCGTGCGGCCAGGTGAGCATCACGCCACTTTGATCAGCCCATTCTGCCGGAAATACTATTTTTTTACTGGTCATTATAATATTCTCTTTATTGTCTGGATCATTGTAAACTTTGTCAGCCAGAATTCTGCAATTATCAGGGTTATACCCCCAATCCAGATAATTTCCCAAATCATTGCTTTGGTAATTACAAAATTCAACCGGAACATATGTTGCAAATCACTGCCAACACCCTTTCCCACCGTTGCTATGAATCCTGAACCAATACATATCAGCAACATTATCGATGCTGTAAAAGATGAAACCTGTCTGATTACAGGTTTGCTTGTGGATAAAGATATGTTATTATACCGTACTCTTTTACCAAAATAATAGCCAGCAATTATTCCCATGAACAGATTAGCAACCGGAAACCCCATAAAAACTCCAAAAATGATTACGTTGCAGAATAAATAGGTGCCGATTAAAAACCAGAAAGGCAGTTCAATTCTCCCCCTAACCAGTTTCTTTAAAATCAGCAGGTCAACCAGTAGTCCGGTAAATAATCCAGGTAAAACAAGGTACAATGGCTTCACTAATTGAAAAAAATAAAACCAGAGGATAAAAGCAGCCAAAAAGAAAAATGCCAGAAACAGAAATCCAAAGAACACTCCGAAAATCAACTTATCGAAAGATCCAGATCCAACAACATCTTGATTATTAGTCATTAATTCTTTATAGCTTTCAGTATTCCTTTGAGAAAATCATTAAAATCGAATCCTTCGCCCGAATACCCAAGGCGAACCACCACCAGGTTTCGTGAAGGGATAATAAAAATCCGCTGACCACGATGGCCATCGCAGAAAAAGAGATCTTCGGGAACATCAGGAAGCGTTTTCGAACGGTTCAGCCAAAACTGTGCGCCATACTCACCCTTTGAAGCTGCAGCTGGTGTGCCGGTATAGTTAACCCACCCTTTAGCCAGAATAGTATCTCCTTTCCAGACACCATCATTAAAGTAGAGCAATCCAAATCTGGCCCAATCGCGTGCAGTGGCATTGCTGTATGAAGATCCCACGAAATTGCCTGCCGCATCGGTTTCCAGAATCATCGATGAGATCCCTATTTTATTGAATATTTCCAGGTATGGGAATTCATGGTATTTCTGATCATTTCCAATCAACGTACGAAAAATACCCGAAAGGATATTGGTTGTGCCGGAAGAGTATTTCCATTCAGTCCCGGGCTTTTCCTTGTAAGGGACCTCAATAGCTGACCTGTAAGAATCACCCGATTGGTAAAGCATATTGGTTACAGGTGAGACATCGCCATATTCTTCATCCCATTTCAAACCGCTGCTCATTTGCATCAGATCATTGATAGTGATATCTCTGCGACGATCCTGTAACCATTGGGAAACAGGGGCAGTGGCGTTGATATTCAGTTTTCCCTGTCGGGTTAAAACTCCGGCCATTGCATTCATAATGCTTTTGGTCATCGACCACCCCCAGATGCGGGTATCGGGTGTCACCCCAAATTCCGAAGCATATTTTTCCGCGACCAGCTCCCCTTTATATAACACGACAACCGCAGCAGTCCATCGCTTGTCTTCCGAAGAGGGTCCAAATGCACCATTTACTACCTTCTTAAGTTGTGTGGTATCAATTTCCGGAAATAGGGTATCTTTCAATTGATCACCATCCGGCCAGGGAATTCGCCAAACACCGTTGCGTTTGACCACAGGCAAGGTGAAATTTGACTTTTGTAATGAATCAACCGGACTGGTACCCGCAAGGCAGCAGCCAAAACCCTCACGATAGACAGCCGTCTGTTTGGCCAATCCCCAGAAGGAGGTGGTGACGGTTTTATTATTAAAGTCCACCTTACTACGGGTATATTTGACAATTGAGTAATTCAAATCGATCAATTGGACAATCTGAGGATCTCTTCCCGAAACAAAAACGGCGGTGGCCATTGTTTTCGCACCATATCCGGTGGCGATATATAGCTTCGGATATTGTGAAATCCCAATAACAATCACTGCCACAACGATCAGTAACGGGATGAGATATTTACGATTTATCATAACAGAAGAATTTTAAGGGATAGCCGAATTGAACTAAAATTTCTGATTCTTTAATCTTTCAACCAGTTTTAATTTCTTATTAACCTCATTTTAAATGATATAAAAATGAGTTTACTTTTGTCATTCCTGGTTTCGTTTAATGTAAAAGCAAGGTTCTTCATTAAAATATCACGCAAAGTCGCCAAGCCGCAAAGAGGCTGAATACTAGTTTTTTCAATTACCGAATTGTCTAATAGCCTAAAAGTCTAATAGCCTAATATTCTAATAGCCTAAAAGTCTAACAGCCTAATTAATCACTCCTCCTCCAACGCCTGCTCGAGTTCATCAGTCATCTCTAGGTTATGGTAGACGTTTTGCACATCTTCATTATCCTCCAGGTCCTCGATCATCCGAAGAACAACGCGGGCTTCTGATACCGGCAGTCGTTTATCCACTCGTGGAACACGTTGAAGTTCTGCTTTTTGTGGTTCAATTTTTAATTCCTCCAACTTTTTGTTGAAATTCCCAAAATCTTCAAGAGCAGTGGTTACGGTGACCATATCCTCTTCAATTTCAATATCCTCTGCTCCGGCTTCAATAAATTCAAGTTCCTGGTCGTCCAGGTTAACTCCTTCTCTCACAGGAATAGTAAAAACACCCTTCCTGTCAAATATAAAACTCAGGGAACCTTTGGTGGCCAGGGTCCCTCCACGCTTTGTGAAAATATGACGAATGTCTGCAACCGTTCTGTTATTATTGTCGCTCAGGCATTCCACAAATACAGCAACCCGGCCTGCCCCATACCCTTCCAGAAATATCTCCGCAAGGTCGTTGCCATCTTTTTCTCCACGACTTATCGCCCTGTCGATGTTATCTTTCGGCATATTCTGTCCCTTGGCATTCAAAACTGCAATCCTTAATCGTGCATTCATTGCCGGATCACTGATGCCTCCTTCTTTAACCGCGACTGTGATTTCTTTTGCCAATCTGGAAAAGATATTTGATCTTTTGGCATCAAGCGCCCCTTTCTTCCTCTTAATCTTTGACCATTTACTGTGTCCTGACATATTGTAAAGTTTACTAAAGCCACAAATTTAGTAAATGAATCGAACCTAAACCAACATCTTTAAATAGGTATTTGGTTTCTGAGCAATAATCTATTACTTTGTACCCACTAACCTAACGTATTGATTTGGTAAAAGGGATGTTTTCAAGGCTATCAATCGGGCATCTGAGTTCTGAAAAATTACAATTATTTATTACTGAAAAATTTAACAAGGCTCAATATTAGCTTATGAATGACTCAATTATTAATAGACAGAACCTTGACAAGGAATATGTGATTACTCAAAATCAGCATATTACCGGAAGAGAATTTCTAAAGTTCGTTCAACAGTATTCGCTTCTGATCAATAACTTTGGCTATACAAAAGTTGGAATTTATGCTGAGAACAGGGTCGAATGGATCTATACGTACTATGCCGCACTTCAGAGTAATTGCATTGCCGTTCCTATTGATTACATGGCTTCTGATACTGATGTAGCCTACATTATTGAAGATTGTCAGCCTGAGTTGCTATTTATCAGTTCTGCCATGGAGGAGTCCTGGCTGAAGGTAAAAGAAAAAAGCCATTATCATCCCAAAATCATCCGGTTTGAAGATTACCCGCCTGACATAAATACGCCTGAGAGTAGCTGGTTCGGATCGGAAAATAATGATACTACTGCTGTAATTATTTATACTTCAGGAACAACAGGAAGTCCCAAAGGGGTGATGCTCTCATTTACCAATATCATTTTCAACATGAAGGCAGTAGTTGAGCCCGGCATCTTCAGTGCCAATAGTCAGGTGCTCATGTTACTCCCGTTACATCATGTGTTTCCATTGGTAGGGTCATTGATGCTTCCCATCTACGCTGGCGGAACTGTTGTGGTCTGCCCGTCGATGCAAACAGCAGATTTAATGAAAACACTTGCCGACAATCAGGTCAATCTGCTATTGGGAGTTCCCAGACTTTACGAGTTGATTTACCGGGGCTTAATGGCCAAAATAAATAAAAGCTTCCTTGCCAGGACTTTCTTAAAGCTGGTTTATATGACACACAGCCGAAAACTGGGGAAAGTGCTGTTTAAGAAGGTGCATGACGGATTAGGTGGTCATTTGAAGTTTATGATTGCGGGCGGGGCTGCATTAAACACCGAGGTCGGAAAGTTCTTCTATGCACTCGGATTTGAAATTCTTGAAGGATTTGGCATGACCGAGGCCGCTCCGATGATCACCTTTCCTAGGCCGGGCCATATCAAAATCGGGTCAACAGGGCAATCACTACCTGGATCACAGGTTGAAATAAGGGACGGAGAAATTGTCGCCAAGGGACCGAATATCATGAAAGGATATTACAGGCACCCTGAAGAGACTGCAGAAGTGATCAAAGATGGCTGGTTGTATACGGGCGATCTCGGCCGGATAGATAAGGATGGTTTTTTGTATATTACCGGAAGGAAGAAGGAGATCATCGTATTACCCAATGGCAAGAATATTAATCCGGTCGAGCTGGAAATGAAACTCGAGGATCTTTTCCCCGCAATTAAGGAAGTGGGGGTATTTTTATACAAGGAGATGCTTCATGCACTCATTTTCCCTGATTCCAATTTCCTGTTGGACAACAATATAAAAGATATTCCGGCATATTTCAGGGAATCGGTACTATCGCCTTTCAATGTAGGGATGAGTTCCTATAAGCGGATCATGCAGTTTACACTGGTAAATAATGAACTTCCACGAACCCGATTGTCCAAACTTCAGCGATTCAAATTTGAAGAACTGATTCATCAAACTGAAAGCAAAAAAGCTAAATCAAAGGATCCGGATACGGAAGAATATCGCGCAGTTAAATCATATATCGAATCTCAGGTAGACTTGGATATTTCTCCGGAAGATAACCTAACCTTTGATATTTCACTTGATTCCTTGGGAAAGATAGGTCTGATCCATTACATCGAAAATACATTTGGCATTAAGATCAGTGAAGAACAACTACTCAAATTCCCTTCCATCCAAACTATATCTGAATATATCGGCAAACACAAGCTGTTTCATCAGCATGAGGAGAGCTCCTGGACAAACCATCTCAAAGAGGACATCCAGGTCGATTTGCCGAAATATACTTTCCTGCTGGGATCTATTGTGAAATCGGTAAGATCTGTCGCAAACCTGTTTATTTCGACAGAATGCAGAGGAGTTGAAAATATCCCTGACGGAGCTTGTTTTTTAACCCCAAACCATCAAAGTAAACTCGATCCGTTCCTGATCCTCTCATACCTCGATAAAAAAACACTGAAAGCTACTTATGCCTATGCAAAAAAAGATCACGTCCAGGGCTCTGTGCGCAAATACCTGGCTCACCGGACAAACGTGATTGTTATGGATCTTGCAAGTGAGTTAAAAGAGTCTATCCAAAAATTAGCAGAGGTTGTCAAGCTGGGAAAAAAAGTACTGATTTTTCCGGAAGGGACACGTACGCTGAGTGGTGAAATAGGGACTTTTAAGAAAACCTATGCCCTGATCAGTTCAGAGTTGAACATTCCAATTGTTCCGGTTGCCATTTCAGGAGCCTATTACGGCGATCCGAAAGACCGATTACGGATAAAGAGGACCCGGATTGTAGTCGAGTTTCTTCCGGCTATCTATCCCGCCGGCTTAAATCCCGACGAACTAAACGAATTGGTCAGACAACGAATTGGAGAAAAGATAAAAAATCAGAAATAATGAATAGACAAATAAAATAGTGACCGGGTCAATGTTCAGGATTTGGATATTGACCCGGTCACTTTTCTGAATGTAATCATTTGCCCGGCATTTTTTGTTTGGATTTTAAAGATATTTATGGATCCATCGGTTCATCCAGGTCTATTTGCAAGGCAGAAATCTGGGGATAGAACTCAGCAGCCGTTTCCGACAATCTTTTCCCGTTTTTGTAGGGTGAATAACCCAATTCTTCAACACAACGGTCCTGCATCTCCTTATCGGTGATGTAATAACTTTGGTCTTTATCGGTTGAAGTGATGCATGGTTTGTCCATCGGGAAACCGTAGCGGAACATCAGCCTTACGCAATTGCGCATATTGGTGGTGGTATGCCTCGCGTGCGGCTCCATAAAAATGACGTTTTCCGGAACATGCATTGTTTCAATCAGGTATTTTTTCATCTCCTCAGCTTCACAAAATTTTGTTTTATAAGGATGGGCCTTACCCCCGGAGACCATGATAAACGGAGCCATTTTTCCCTTCCAGCAATAGGCTGCCACCCTGCAACGCATCATTCCGATGGGGCTCAAAGGTTCTTCGCGTAGTTCGGGACCCTCACCGGGCACCAGGATCAGGGAATATTTCCAATCGGCCCAGTGGGTAGTTTTAACCTTGTCGAAAGCCAGCTTGTTGCATTTTTTCTCCATCGGTTCATAGTCGGCAGCACGGTTGCGGTCATTGATTTCGATCTCCCTGATTGCATAATCCATGGTTGGCATAAAAAACAACCGGCTGTTTTTTACATCTTCGAGAACGGTATTGGAACAGTCATAAACAACAATGGGATAATCTTTTGAATGAATGTCAAAGCTGATGGAGTCGATACTTGGATAATTGGGTTTCCGGTTCTGGGCACCATAAACGTCAATAGCAAAATTAACCGCTTTGGCATCCTGTTCCCACGCTTTCCGGAGCATTTCCCGCGGTTCGGAATTTGAAAACAAATAATAACATCCCGAAGGAATTAAATGCTTTTGGACCAATCCTTTGATTTCAGGGTTTGAAGCATATAAAGCAACCAGCCGGTCACCTATACTTTGAATTTCTGAATTGGTGAATTTGATGCTTTCAAAGTAACAACTGACCTTATTTCCGCAATTTTTCAGGGTTAAAGTGAGAAAGTCCCGTTTTGCAGCGGCAATTTTTGAGAGCTCCGGATCGTTCGACAACAGTTTGCTGACATCCGGCAGCCGCTCAAGCAGGGTCAGCAGGTAATAGTTTTTGGATTGGACGTAACTTTCAGCCTTTACCAGCGAATATTTTGGGTCCGGAAGCTGACCCGCCAGTAAATTGCCGCAAATCATGAAAAAGAGTAAAACAGATGCGTAAGTCTTCATTGTACATTAAATTAATAAGTGCCAAGTTGATAATGGTTCAGATAAACGTTGTTGCCTGAATTTGATTTCAAAGATAAAATATATTTTTAGTGAACGGGTGACTGTTCAGGTTTTGAACAGTCACCCGCTCACTTTAAGCATTTGTCTGCCCCTTTAAGATTTATCATATATTTTGGAATTCAATAAAATACCCTCTTGCAATTCCTCCAATTATTTTGGTAATCACAACTATGTTTAGTAGGTTTGTAACACCTAAATCCTGAAATTTAACCGATGAAAACCTCCCCTTTCTATTCTCTCCTTTTTAAAAGCATGATAATCCAAAAGATTAATCCCGTATCTTTACCATTTAGTAAATTTGGATAATCCACTTCATTAATAATTTATTTAATCAATGCTTAATAACAATGGTTCGTTCAAAAAGTAGATATATTTAAGCGGCTATAGTGCCGAAATTCAATAGTTCCTTGACATGCTGATGATTTTTGATTGAGTTCGGGTTAATGGCGAACAGGCAGAAAAATCTCGACAATAGTAAAGCGTT
>CAIXZH010000057.1 GCA_903923905.1 uncultured Bacteroidia bacterium | reverse complement strand
TCTGTTAACGACTTTTTTGAAAAAAAATAAGATAAACGAATACCTTATCCGTGAATTCGTCAGCTGACGAATCAGCCAAGCTAAATCTGTTCTGAACCTTAATCTGTGTTAATCCGTGTTATCTGTGGTGAATAATTCGTGCAATTCGTCTAAATTCGTGTAATTCGCATTTAATTGTAATTCGTAAAAAATGAAAGTACTAATCCTTGCCGGCGGCCTTGGCTCCCGCTTATCCGAAGAGACCACCCTCAAGCCTAAGCCAATGGTCGAGATAGGCGGTCGCCCAATCCTTTGGCACATCATGAAGATCTATTCCCATTATGGATTCAATGAATTTATTATCCTTTGTGGCTATAAGGGTTATATGATCAAGGAATATTTTTCAAATTATTACAGCCACATGTCCGATATGACTGTCGACATGACCAATAATACAATTACTCATCATGCCAACCATGCAGAGCCATGGAAGGTAACCCTGGTCGATACAGGACTCGATTCCATGACCGGCCGTCGGATCAAAAAAGTAAAAGATTATGTGGGTAATGAACCTTTTATGCTGACCTATGGCGACGGAGTTGGAGATATCGATATCCATGCACTGGTTAAATACCACAAGACTCATGGGAAAGCAATTACCATGACCTCCGTTCAACCAGAAGGACGTTACGGTTCACTGATTTTAAATGCAAACGAACAGGTAACCTCTTTCCAGGAGAAACCAAAGGGAGACGGCGCCTGGATTAATGCGGGTTATTTTGTCTGTCAGCCTGAAGTATTTGATTATATCCCCGATGGAGATCAGGTGATCTTCGAAAGGGAACCATTGGAAGGACTTGCTACTGCAGGACAGCTTCATGCGTTTAAACACGAAGGTTTTTGGAAACCCATGGACACACAGCGGGATAAAACACAGCTGGAAGATTTGATTGAGACGGGTAAAGCGCCGTGGATTCGCTGGTAGCGATAACGAATTACACGAATTTAAGCGAATTACACGAATCAAGACGAATTACACGAAGGTGATATGGCAGAAAAAGGTGCAGCGCACCGTTAATATTTGTAGAATAGAAAATGTAGTAAGAACAATAGGTGCAGCGCACCGTAATATTTTTCATCATGGCAAACACATACAAATGAAATTGATTTCAAAGATGAATATGTATTTGAATTTTTTGATGATGTGAGCTGGGAATAACTATTTCGGTGCGCTGCACCTTTCCTCGCTTTCAATCGGTTTTTTGCTACAAATATTTTGCGGCTCTGCCGCTACCTTTAGGAATAAAAGCTGTGGCAGAAATTAATTAACCTTAGCACTCCATCATTAACCTATAAGCGCATCGTCAATTGATTCCTTTTCGTGAAATTCGTCTAAATTCGTGAAATCTTCTAAATTGAAAAGCCAGAATTAATGATACCACAAAACTTCAACATATATACCAACCGCCGCGTCCTAATAACAGGCCACACTGGCTTCAAGGGTTCATGGCTTTGTTTGTTATTACATAAATTAGGTGCAGATGTATATGGTTATGCCCTGGACCCACCTACCAGTCCCAGTCTTTTCGAAGAGGCCAGAATCGGTGAACTGATGACCTCCTTTATTGGCGATATCCGCGATTATGACCATTTATTGAAGGTGATGCAACAGGTTCAGCCCGAAATTGTGATCCATATGGCAGCACAGCCGCTGGTAAGGGAATCGTATAAAATACCCGTTGAGACCTATGCTATCAATGTAATGGGGACTGTTCACCTGCTCGAGGCATGCCGGAATACCAAAAGTGTAAAAGCCATTGTTAATGTGACTACTGATAAGTGTTACGAAAACAAGGAGTGGCACTGGGGTTACCGCGAAAATGAACCGATGGGAGGATATGATCCCTATTCAAACAGTAAGGGGTGTTCCGAACTTGTGACATCATCCTATCGTAACTCCTATTTCAATCCTGCAAAATATGCAGATCATGGCGTTGCCGTGGCTTCTGCACGTGCAGGAAATGTAATTGGCGGGGGTGACTGGGCAGACGACCGGCTGATTCCTGACTTTATCCGTGCAATAACTCATGGTGAAGAGGTACAGATCCGCAGTCCTTTTGCCATTCGTCCATGGCAACATGTGCTCGAACCATTAACCGGTTACCTGACCCTGGCTGCCAAACTATTTACGGAGGGCGCCCCATATGCGCAGGGATGGAACTTTGGTCCTGATGACCGTGATGCAAGAAATGTGGAATGGATCACCAACACCATTTGTGAACTCTGGGGTGAAGGGGCATCTTTCAGCATCGACACCAATCCTCAGCCGCATGAAGCCAACTATTTGAAGCTCGATTGTTCCAAAGCTAAAGCTGAATTGGGATGGTATCCAAAATGGAACATCGAAACGACACTAAAAAGTATTGTTGATTGGAACAAAGCCTATCTTTCTGGGATAAACATGCGAATAGTAACAGAAAATCAAATTAAAAAATATCTCTCACTAAAATAACTCACCACAGATTACACTGATAAACACAGAAAAAGACAATCTATGTGAATCCCTGACTACCGCAGACAGGTATGCATCCACTGTGAAACTCTGTGTAACCCATCCGTGTAATTCGTATAAATTCGTGTAATTCGTATTTTATTGTAATTCGTCTAAATTCGTGTAATTCGTTATGAACCATAAAGAACTCCGCTCCGAAATAATCGCAAAAACGATTGAATACCATCACGCCCGGTTTGCTCCAACACCATTTATCCCCGGCAAATCACGTGTTAACTACGCCGGTCGTGTGTTCGACGAAAAAGAGATCTGCAACGCTGTTAATGCCTCACTCGATTTCTGGCTCACCGAAGGAAGGTTCTCCGAAGAATTCTCCGAAAAGATTGCTGAATTTCTTGGCGTGGAACATATCCTGCTGACCAATTCCGGCTCGTCCGCCAATCTTTTAGCCTTCTCAGCGCTCACCTCAGAGAAGTTAGGTGACAAACGTTTGAAACCAGGTGATGAAGTGATCTCAGTTGCTGCTGGATTTCCTGCCACCGTTACCCCGATTATTCAGTATGGATTAGTTCCAGTGTTTGTCGATGTAGATATTCCAACCTATAATATCGATGTGGAGATGATGCGTAAGGCGGTCACTCCAAAGACCAGATGTATCTTTATTGCCCATACACTCGGAAACACATTCGATATTGACGCGATGATGCAGTTAGCCAAAGAACATGATCTTTGGGTGATCGAAGACAACTGTGATGCCTTTGGAAGTGAATACCGGGGCAAGAAAACCGGCTCCTTTGCCCATCTTTCCACGATCTCTTTCTACCCTGCTCATCATATCACAACAGGTGAAGGTGGCGCCATCTGTACTAATGATCCTTTATTAGCTCAATTGGTTCGTGCCTTCCGCGACTGGGGTCGTGACTGCTATTGTTCAGGCGGAGAGAATAACACCTGTGGTAAGCGTTTCTCCCAGTTATTTGGTAATCTTCCGTATGGGTTTGATCATAAATATGTCTATTCAGAGATTGGGTATAATCTCAAGATGACAGATATCCAGGCAGCAATTGGTGCAGCGCAGATCGAAAAGCTTCCTTATTTCTGCGAGCGCAGGAAGGCGAATTTTCACGAATGGATACGAATTTTCGCGAAATATCCCGATTATTTTATTTTGCCTGAAGCGACTGAAGGCTCCGATCCATCCTGGTTTGCATTTATAGTAACGTTAAAAGAATCCGCACCATTTAAGCGTGATGAGATCACAGCACATCTGAATTCCAAACTCATCGAAACCCGTAATCTCTTTGCAGGCAATATCACGAAGCAGCCCGGGTTTATCGGAAAGAACTGGAGAATTGCGGAGCATTTAAATAATACTGATTACATCATGAACAACACTTTTTTCCTTGGAACCTATCCAGGTTTGACTAAGGAGATGTTCAATTATTGCGAGGAAGTTTTAGATTCGTTTGTTCAAGATTTCACGAATTAATAACGAATTTCACAAAGGCTACCATGACTGAGATTGTATTTCGCGAAGAAAGCTACAAAATCATAGGTGCCTGTATGGAAGTACACAAGAAACTGGGATCAGGATTTTTAGAAAGCGTATATTCGGAAGCATTAGAAATTGAATTCAAAACTGCTGGCATTCCATACGAAAAAGAAAAGAAACTACCAGTATATTATGAAGATCATAAAATGACTAAATATTTCCGTGCAGACTACGTATGTTATGATTCGATAATCCTTGAAATTAAAGCATCAAAGTTTTTAGTTGATGCTGATCGAAAGCAAACACTAAATAATGTTAGAGCTACGAAATTCAAACTGGGTTTATTAGTTAATTTTGGTACTTCTTCGCTTACATATAAACGCATTGTCAATTAATTAATGTTTCTAAAAGTTCGTATTCTATTTTAATTTAATTTTACAGTAAAAAAGAAAGATGACCTTACCCAAAAAGATATATCCAAATCCGATAATAGACGCATTAATTGAAATTAGGTTTACTCCAGCGATTCATGTTAATGCTGTATTTGGATTGCTTTATCAAGCACTTCACAACGAATTCCCAAATGTTGAAAATCTACCTATTCTGCAAATACCTGAACAAATTCGGAATATTGATCCTAACTTGAGATTTAAGCCACACTATAAAATATTTGATGAAAATTATGCCCTTCAAATAGGCCCAGATGTTATATCAATCGCCTCATTCCCTAAGTATAATGGATGGGAAAAATTCTCAGAAAGAATATTTAATATTCTGAATAAAATTGAAAAAACTGGTGTAATTAAGAATGTATTAAGACTTGGAATACGATATATAAATTTTTTTGAACTTGATATTTTCAAAAATATTAATTTAAATATTGAGATTAATAATGAAACAATCAATTACCAAAGTACTGTAATTCGAACTGAATTTAATAAAGAAAGGTTCACTTCGACATTACAGGTAGCTAATAATGTTAGCCATGAAGAAAGGTATGGTTCAATTATTGATATTGATACCGTATTTTCATTAAACTTGGATAACTTTTTTTCAGAAAAAGAATTAATTATTAATCAAGGCCATCAGATTGAGAAACAATTATTCTTCAGTATTTTGAAAGATAGCTTTATTGAAAATTTAAAACCTGAGTATTAAAATGGGAACAAATACAACTCTATCCAACTTTTTAATAATTGCGTCATTAAGTAGTAGTAGTTTAATAAATAGCGACTATCTGTCAAATAATTTATTTCCACAAAAAAATATTTCAGGGTATCATCTTCAAGCGAGTATGTTTGACTGGAAAGATATGGCGTTTAATACATCAGGTCAATATACAATACTAGATGAAGAAACAGAGAAAATCGATATAATGCTTCATTTTACAAAAAACTTATTGACAACATCTGTTGACTTGGAAAGCGAAATCATTGATCTTGTAAATGAAAATTTTTGGAACTTATTATGAATCTTGAAGAATTGAGGATTTACTTACCTAAGTTTCTTTCTGCAGAATCAGAAAAGGAATTATTTGAGGGACTTAAAGATTTTCCTACTAACATTAATTCAAGATTTTATGCAAGCAAATTTTCCCAGGAAGATGTAATATATCAAGGTGATGGCATTAAGAATATGCTTGTTATAAATTTGCCGGATACAAAAGTGAAAACGACAAATTGCATGGTATTTTCCAATACTTGCGATATTGATTTTGAAAATCTCAGATTTTTTACTTCTCAAATAGTTTATGCCCCCATATTTAATTTAGAAAAATATAGGCAGATGTTAATTGTCGCGGGTAATAAAACCTCTGAACAGCTAGAAGCTCATATTAATTCTATTAAAGAGCAAAAAATCACACAATTATTTTACTAGCCAAAGATAAATGAAACTATAGATGAATCAATTGTTTTCTTTGATCGAGTATTAAACATTCCCAATAATTATATTGAAAGAAAAGAAATTACTCACAATAGATTATTTTCCCTTAGTAATTTTGGATTTTACGTATTCCTATTAAAGCTTTCTATTCACTTCACAAGAATTAGGGAAAATATTGACCGCCAGAATTAATAAACTAAATTTTATAGTTCGTAATAAGCATCACTTCATCGATTATAAGTTAAAGTAATTAGTTTGAATTAGCGTCAATTCGACTAAATTCGTAAAAATCGCATTTAGTGTAATTCGTAAAAATTCGTGAAATTCGCATGTTAGCTAAGAAATACCACTCCGAAATAAAATCGATTATAAATCCATTTGAAGGAATTTACACATTGGAATTTCAGTCATTAAATGGAAAATATAAGTATCATCCAGGACAATTCTTACATATCGCCATAGATCCTGATTTTGATGGTACCAGTCAATGGCCCGACTCCCGTTGTTTTTCGATGCAGAGCAACCCCAATGAGGAAACGATTAAGATCACTTATGCAGTAAAAGGAGTTTTTACCAGACAGATGGAAGAGCAACTCAAAGTCGGGTCAGAAGTGTGGCTCAAGCTCCCGTATGGCGACCTCTTCACCCAGCCACACAACAAAACAAATACCGTCTTTATAGCAGGAGGCACAGGCATCACCCCTTTTCTCTCGCTCTTTACCCACGAATCCTTCAACGAATACATCAACCCGAAGATCTATCTCGGATTCCGTACAAAGGATCATAATATCTACGATTCTGAACTAGGACTTTCGTGCAATTCGAATAAATTCGTGAAATTGTTTCTCGAAAAGAATGACGGCCTAATTGACATTCAAAGCATCTTTAACGATAACGGCCATGATTCCAATTATTTTATCTCTGGCCCACCGGTTATGATCAAATTGTTCAAGCAGTCTCTTATTCAAAAAGGAGTTCCGGCAGGAAATGTATTGACAGACGATTGGGAATAGAATTCGAGAAATTCGTTCTAATTCGTGTAATTCGTATTTAATTGTAATTTGCATTATTTGTCATTATATTTGGTTTATAATATTTACAACTTAATGTCATGGAAGCAATTTATAAACTAAAAGCCAACGAGATAAATCCCAATCTCATGGAAACCATTAAAAAATTATTTGGCGGCAAAGAAATCACCATCACCATAACTACCGAACCTGATGAGACTGAATACTTAACCGCGTATCCTGCTAATAAGAAGCATTTACTGGAAAGCATGGCACAAGAACCAACAATAAGTTTCACCTCTGTTGAATTCAAGAAACATGTTGATGATCTCCTGAAGCAATCAAAATAACTAAAGTTGAATGAGAAAGATAACCTTTACTCCTGACGCTTATGCTGAATATATAAATTGGCTTGAAACAGATCGAAAAATATTCCTAAAAATTACTGATCTTATTCAGGAAGCATCCAGAGACCCAGGTAAAGGAATTGGGAAACCAGAATTATTGAAGCACGAATTAAGCGGCTTTTGGTCGAGAAGAATTAATCACGAACATCGTCTGGTTTATTCTGTTACTGAAAATGCAATTGAAATTAGATCCTGCAAATACCATTATTAAAGCTATAATACTAACAATTTACCTTCGCGTAATTCGTCCGCCTTCTGGTGGAACGTGTCCGCCTATTGGCGGATTCGTGCAATTCGTCTAAATTCGTGAAATTCATATTTTCACAACAAAACAAACACAGTCTTTATAGCCGGGGGCACGGGCATTACCCCTTTCCTCTCACTTTTTACCCACGAATCCTTCAAGGAATATATTAATCCAAAGATCTACCTCGGTTTCCGTACCGAAGGGCATAATATCTATGAAGAAGAACTGAGCCGAATGATGGCAATTCGCGACATTCGTCCGTCAGCTGACGGATTCGTGAAATCATATAATCAGGATACCGATGGTGTTATTGACATTGAAAAAATCTTTGATCAAAACGGAGTTGATTCCAATTATTTTATCTCTGGCCCACCGGTTATGATCAAATTGTTCAAGCAGTCTCTTATTCAAAAAGGAGTTCCTGCGGGAAATGTATTGACCGATGACTGGGAGTAGCATTCGAGAAATTCGTACTAATTCGTCTAATTCGTATTTTACACTATATTTGTTTTCTAATATTTCCAAAACAAAGTATGGAAACCACAGAAAAAAACAAGCTAATAAAGCAAATTCTCTGGGATTATAATATACGCCCCGAGGATGTTGATGAAGTATTGTCTGGCAAAAAGAAACTAGCCGGCCACTATACACGAGAAATGATTTTTCAGAAAATAATTGAGACCTATCCATGGTTCACCATTATTCAAATCATTTCTCCAAACGAAATACAGCTATTATTAACCGACCAGCTTATCAGAAAACTTCGGTCTCCGTCTTTGCGTAAAAAATATGAATTCGTCCAAAAAAGATTACATCAAATTATACCAGTTACAGGATAAATTCCTCTCTTGGTGGTCAGCATTAGGTCTTCCATTTTACCTTACAGGAGGTACTGCGCTTGGTCGTTTTTATCTTAATCATAGGTATAGTGAAGACTTGGATTTTTTTACAAACGACAATTTGCTGTATAAAAACTACATCGAGGAGTTGAAAACTAAAATAAAATCCCAGTTTTCGGTGAATATTCAACAATCGCTGTTTGCCGACGATTTTACCCGTTTTTTTATCACAGAAGATGATGTTTCTTTGAAAATTGAAATGGTAAACGATGTTGGTTATTACATAGGGGTACCGTCTCAATATCCGTTTGGGGAGATTGATACACCCATAAACATTCTGTCCAATAAACTTACTGCTATTGTAGGACGAGATGAGCCAAAAGATATTTTCGACATTATACATCTTTCATGCAACTACTCATTTAGCTGGCCTTCTATTTTTTATCATGCGAAACAAAAAGCAGTAATTAACGAATTGGATGTTGAACAACGATTGATCTCTTTTCCTGTTGAATGGCTCGAAAATGTAAATTGGTTGAATAATCCAGTTGATATTGATAAAACCCGGAAAATACTAAATCAAATTGCAGATGACTTCTTGCTTGGCAAAACCAATTCGCTGGGAATAAATCAAACGCCTATAGAAATGGCTATTCATAAGCAATTTGTCTAAATTAGATAACGCTGATCTCCGATTTGTGTAATTCGTATTAATTCGTGTCATTCGTATTTTAATGTAATTCGTATTTAATTGAAATTCGTATTTACAATCATCACCACAGATTACTCAGATTAACACGGATTAATCTGTGATAATCTGTGCTATCCGTGGTAAAATAATTCGTGTAATTAGTATTATTTAAATTCGTGAAATTCGTATTATTAAAAATTAGAAATGCAAAATACAAAACATATTTCAAATCAAGTATTAGTTACAGGTGCTGCCGGATTTATAGCCTCACGCGTATGTGAGATGCTCCTTGACAATGGAGAACAGGTAGTTGGCTTGGACAATATGAATGACTATTATGATGTCAGACTAAAAGAATACCGACTTGATAAACTTTTAAAATATCCCAATTTTACCTTTTACAAAGCGGACATAGAACTTTTAGATGAATTGAGACCTATTTTCCAAAACCATCAATTTCGTTCTGTATTTAATTTGGCAGCCAGGGCAGGAGTTCGATATAGTATGATAAATCCATGGATATATTTACGAACCAACGCTGAAGGAGTTTTGAATCTTCTGGAATTAATGAGAGATTTTGGTGTAAAAAAGTTTATACAAGCCTCAACCTCGAGTTTATATGCCGGACTTCCTATGCCCTTTACTGAAGACTTATCAGTAAATACACCCACCTCACCCTATGCTGCAAGTAAGCAGGCGGCAGAAGCATTTGCCTATACCTACCATAAACAATATGGTATAGATGTTACAGTTCTACGATATTTTACAGTATTTGGTCCCGGAGGACGACCTGATATGGCTCCCTATCGATTTGTTAAATGGATCCTTGAAGGTACGCCTATTACACTATACGGTGATGGAAGCCAATCCCGGGACTTTACTTTTGTGGATGATATCGCACATGGCACGTTACTGGCAGAAAAACCTCTTGGTTATGAAATCATAAATCTTGGTGGAGGTAATAATCCTGTAACTATTAATCAGTTTATCGAATGGATAGAAGAACTTACTGGTAAAAAAGCACAAATCTTATATCAGCCTGTTCATAGTGCTGATATGGAATATACGATGGCTAATATCCAAAAAGCTAAAGACTTGTTGAATTGGGTACCTCAAACAGATACTTATGCTGGACTTAAAACAATAACTGATCAGCCTGAAATATTAAGATTTGATGTTTAAGATCATTACAATAAAAAAATCTTATTCTACAATTCAACTACTTCGTGAAATTCGTTCTAATTCGTGAAATTCGTAATTCAATTAATTAGTTGTAGCTTTGAAAGGATATTACTGAAAAAAATGAGCAGAATTAGAATTAAATATTTCGGATCCATCAAAGAAGGTAATCCAGCAAATGATGGTTGGATTGATGTGAAAAAGGTGACTGTATTTATCGGTAATCAGGGTTCTGGCAAAAGCACAATAGCAAAATTGATTTCCACCTTTACATGGATAGAGAAAGCATTAGTAAGAGGCGACTACAATAAAAAGTGGTTTGAACGAAAAAACAAACTCAGGAATCAATATCTTAATTATCATCGCATTGAGAATTATTTCAAAACTAACGGAACTGATAAAGCCATAATAGAATATCAGGGAGATGCTTTTTCAATTAAATACGAAAACGGATCATTAACAATACAGGAAACCTCACATAGCGCCTATTCACTGCCACAGATTATGTATGTACCGGCAGAAAGGAATTTTATAACTTATGTAAAAAAACCAAAGGAATTAAAGCTTGCTTCCGAATCGCTTAAAGAATTTCTTACAGAGTTTGATAATGCGAAAAACGAAATGAAAGGATTGGTCAAATTACCTATCAATAATATTGATGTTGAATTTGACAGATTAAATGACACCTTAAATCTGAGAGGCGATGGTTATAAAGTTAAATTAACTGAAGCCTCCAGTGGATTTCAATCACTTGTTCCTTTATTTTTAGTATCTGGTTATTTGGCAAACTCCGTGAAAAAGCAGAGTGAGGTAAACAAAGAACCGATGAGTAGCGAGGAGCGGAAAAGATTTAAAAAATGGGTAGAAGAAATCTGGAGTAATGAAAGTTTAACAGATGAACAAAAAGGAGTTGCGCTATCAGTTCTTTCATCCAAATTCAATAAAACTTCATTCGTAAATATTGTAGAAGAACCAGAACAAAACTTGTTTCCTTCTTCTCAATGGCAGATGCTTCAAAGCTTACTTGAATTCAATAACATGAATCCCAACAACAGGCTGATCATGACCACCCATAGTCCATATATCATCAATTTTCTGAGTATTGCTATTCAGGGTGAATATTTGAAAAATAAGATTGAAGTTTCTGATAAAAAGGATAAATTACTTACCAGGTTAAAATCGATAATTTATGACAAATCTCTTATTAATGGTAATGATGTTGTAATTTATCAATTAAATGAATCAGATGGAAGCTTACACCAACTAAGTCTCGCCGAAGGAATTCCTTCAGATAAAAATTATCTCAATAACATGTTGAGAGAAGGGAATCAGTTGTTTGATTCATTGCTGGAAATCGAAGAGGAACTCTAATTATGAATTCAATCTTCGGTTTTTCAAAACCTATGGTTTCCGGATTGATGTACAGGCACAAATAATACTGGTGTAGTATTCATTGATCTTACGCTTTACTCACGGAATAGCCATGAAAGCCAAATAATTTAAGTGAATAATATCTTTTAATGGCTATTCTATACGGCCACTTAAAATCAAATTATTCCCGTATAAATCATTCAACAAATATATTAATACAAAGATCTACCCTGGTTTCCGTACTAAAGACCATAATATATACCAACCCGAACTGGAGCGTTCGTCAAATTCGTCTCAATTCGTGAAATTGTTTATTGAAGATACCGATGGTGTTATTGACATTGAAAAAATCTTTGATCAAAACGGAGTTGATTCCAATTATTTTATCTCCGGCCCACCGGTTATGATCAAATTGTTCAAGCAGTCTCTTATTCAAAAAGGAGTTCCTGCGGGAAATGTATTGACCGACGACTGGGAATAAACTTAGTGTCATTCGTATTACTTCGTGAAATTCGTATTTTCCGATGATTGGGAATAGAATTCGAGAAATTCGTCCTAATTCGTGTAATTCGTATTTAACTGTAATTAGTATTTATAGATGACTGAGAATATTAAGTTAATTGAATATAATAAATCAACTATGAATAATATTGTACAGGAAGACCTATTTCAAATTAGTCAGGAAAACCTTGATTGGTCTAAGCTTTCAAATAAAAATATATTGATAACTGGTGCAAATGGCATACTTGCATCCTATTTCATTGAAGCAATATTATTTCTAATAAAAATTGGGAAAGTTACTGGTACTTGTATTTTTGCTTTAGTTAGAAATGAGGAAAAGGCTAAACTTAGATTTGAAAGTTATCTTAAAGAGGATTGTCTGCGATTTATTATTCAAGATGTTTGTGAACCCATTCATATTATTAACAAAATTGATATCATAATTCATGCTGCAAGTCAAGCCAGTCCGAAATATTATGGGATAGATCCAGTAGGAACCATAAACCCTAATATCATAGGAACTTCAAACCTTTTAAAACTAGCAAAATATAAGAATGTTGAGAACTTCATTTACTTTAGCTCGGCCGAAGTTTATGGAAATATATCCATCGATAGTCCAATTAAGGAAACTGATTTTGGAAATATTGACCAAATGAATGTTCGTTCGTGCTATGCCGAAAGTAAAAGGATGGGTGAAACTATTTGTAATTCCTGGTATTTACAATATAATATTCCAATAAAAATTATCAGACCATTCCATACTTATGGACCAGGTATGAAACAGGATGATGGAAGGGTATTTGCCGATTTTGTTTTTAATATAGTTAATAATCAAAATATAGAAATTAAAAGCGATGGTAGCGCCCTTAGGGCCTATTGTTATTTGAAAGATGCGATACTAGGTTATTTCTATATTCTTTTTAAAGGAACTTTTGGTGAGGTTTATAACGTTGGAAATCCTTTTCAGGAATATAACGTTAAAGACCTTGCGACTACTTTAATTGAATTATTTCCTGAAAAATCACTTAGACTAGAACTGAATCCAGCTTATTCTTCAGCGGAATATATCCCATCAACTATAAATAGATTCCTGCCCGATATAACTAAGATACAAGCTCTAGGTTGGAATCCAACATCAGATATCCAAACAGGTTTTTATCGAACTATCTTAAGCTATTACTAATAAATGAAAGTTACAACTTATATAGCACAATTTCTGAAAGAAAAAGGAATTGATACGGTATTTGAATTGCAAGGTGGCATGATTACCCGTATTATAGATGCGCTTCATCATGAAGGGGGGATAAATATCGTAAGTATGCACCATGAGCAGGCAGCTGCATTTGCTGCCGATGCTTACGCAAGGGTTACCAATAAACCAGGAATAGCATTGGCGACCAGCGGTCCAGGTGCAACAAATTTGATTACTGGCATTGGAAGTTGCTATTTTGATTCTGTTCCGGCAATTTTCATTACCGGGCAGGTGAATCTTAATGAACAAAAAGGAGAAAGCAATACCCGACAAATCGGATTCCAGGAGACCGATATTGTTTCCATCGTAAAGCATATTACAAAAGCTGCTTATGCCATTAAGAGTGAGCAAGAAATTCCGTGTGTTTTTGAGGAAGCTTATCAGATTGCAATGCAAGGTCGGCCTGGTCCGGTGGTTATAGATATCCCGATGAATATTCAAAATTTAGAAATTGAATTCAGCCCTGATTTATCCAAACTACAGAAAAATGAAAATAAGGAAAATAAAATAACTTATTTTATAGCGCATTTATTCTCCAAATTAAAAAGCGCTAAGAAGCCGTTGGTATTGGCAGGAAGAGGAATAAGGGGGGCCGGGCTTACCGAGCAACTGATCAATTTTATTGAGAAAACAAATTTACCAGTTGTTACCTCCCTATTAGGTTACGATGTAATACCCTACAATCACGCTAATAGAGTTGGCTTTATAGGAACTTATGGCAATAGATGGGCAAACTATGCTTTAGGTTCATGTGATTTATTAATTGTATTGGGAAGCCGTTTAGATAACCGGCAAACCGGCGCAGATGTAGTTTCATTCATTGCGAACAAGGAAATTTTTCATGTGGATATAGAAGAATCTGAATTAAATAACAGAATAAAAGGATGCCAAACCTTACATACTGACCTTAAACAATTCTTTAATGAACTAAATAAAACCGATTTTTTCAGACTGGATCTGACAAATTGGAGAATTGAAATCGATAAAAAATATCTGGAGAAGAAAGACATTAACGAATTAAAAAACATCGATGGAATAAACCCGAATATCTTTATTCATCAATTGTCACAAAAATCAGCATTAGCCAAAGTTATTACCACCGATGTTGGTAATAATCAGATGTGGACCTGTCAGTCTTATGAAATTAACAAAAATCAACTTTTACTTTCTTCGGGAGGTATGGGAGCTATGGGATATTCACTACCAGCGGCAATAGGGGCATGTATTTCAAGTGGAAATGCTCCGGTTGTCTCAATAGCCGGAGATGGTGGATTTCAGATTAACATACAGGAGCTACAAACCATCCGAAGAAATAATCTGCCAATAAAAATAGTCATCCTTAACAATCATTGTCTCGGTATGATACGTCAGTTTCAGGATAGTTACTTTGATAGTTGCTATCAATCTACTGTATGGGGCTATAATACGCCAGATTTTACGAAGGTTGCGATGGCCTATGGTATTGAATCCTTTTCGATTAGTAAACCAGAAGAGGTTGAAGCCGGTTTAGAAAAACTTTGGGAAGACCCCACGCAACCATTCTTATTGAACGTCTCTATTGATATTCATACCAATGTTTTCCCAAAAATGATGTTTGGAAGCCCAATAACGAAGATGGAACCTGAAATAAAAGACCAAAATCACAACTTGCACGAATAAATTGACGTGCTGTTGCAACCCGAATGAATACATTATCTTTAAAATAAAAAATGAGGTTAAACAATTCCATCATCAATTTCATTAAACTGGCTATCGAAAAAGAAATTCCGGGAGCAAAAATTTATCTGTTTGGATCACGGACAAATGACGATGCTGCCGGCGGAGATATTGATATAATGGTACTTACTCAAAACCATATCGATAAGAGATTCTTCAGATCCATACGTATTGAATTCTACAAAAAATTTGGATGGCAAAAAATTGATCTTATCAATTTTACTTTTGATGACCAATCTGTATTCAGACAACTGATAAATACCAATGCCGTTGAATTATGACAAAACAAACTGATCAACTGCTCGTCCAAATGCTTCAATCTGAATGGCAATTACTTCAGGCATCGTTACAAACACTCATTCAATCAGTCGTAAAATGCAAAGCAATCGGAATAAAACCTGAATATTCTTTCGAAGAACAAGAATCTTTCGATTCGCTTACTTCAAAATTTAACAGGACTTCGGACCTTTTTACGCAAAAAATAATCCGTACTACCTGGATGTTGCTGCACGAAGCTTTTGTCCCGTTCATTGATATGATGAACATTGGCGAAAAAATCAATATACTCAGTTCTTCTGATCAAATGATCGGAATTAGAGACATGCGAAACCAAATTGCCCATGAGTATATACCAGAAGTAATCCGTGACCTTGTACCAGAAGTAATCGAACTGACCCAGCAATTATCAGAAAACATTACTTGTTGCAATGATTTTCTGGTAGAACGGAAATGGATAAATCACTTAACCGGAAGAAATCAAAACTGGCTTAGCTAACCTTTGGGAAGACTCAACACAAAGGGTGAAACGAATGTACCTTTTCAATAGTCCCATGCTTTTAGGCTGGGGAAAATAACAACAATCAAATAGCCCATTTTTCAACGGCATAAATGCCATTGCTATTTATCATTCATCATTGCGTTAAAAACGCTAAACCAAAACCCAATTCCCGATATTCACCGGGACAGGTTGTTACCGCTAACGCTCAAACAAGGGGCAGAAAAAGTTGACCTGATCATCGCTATATTAAAACTTTCAATTTATAGATAATAAAGAGGAATTAAAATGGATGGAATCTGCCGAAAATGACTTTGAAGCAGCACAAATCCTATCTTTTCAGGCAAAGCCTTAGCTTAAAATTGTTTGTTAGTATTGTCAGCAATGTGCCGAAAAAATGTTGAAAGGTTACATTGCTTCAAAAAATGGAAAATTATAATGAACGCATGATCTGGTTGTTCTTTGTGAAGCGTGCAAAAATTACGATACCGATTTTGAAAAAATAATTTTGCATTGTAGTGATCTAACCACTTATTCCTCTGAAGTCAGGTATCCAAACATTATCGAAATCGAACTATACCACATGCAAAATGCGATTGTAGATGACAATCAAATTAAGGTATTTGTTTATAGCAAAGATGAAATTGAAACAGGCTTGGCAAGACTTTGGGATAATCCAAGCCAACCTTTTCTTCTTGATGTCTCGTTGGATATTCATACCAACGTATTCCCAAAAATGATGTTAGGTAATCAAATAACGAAGATGGAAAAAGAATTGACTGAATGAAGAATAAACTTATAAACTTTCTAAAAGAAAAAATTGGCATTGATAAAGCAATAGTATACACGATATCGACCAGGGGTATTCAATTATTTTCAGCGCTATTTACCGTATATTTTACAACCCGGTTTTTAACGCCGGAAGAGCAGGGCTTTTATTATACATTCTCGAGTATTATCGCCCTTCAGGTCTTCTTTGAATTGGGTTTTACCGGCATAATTACACAATTTGTAGCCCATGAAGCCTCCCATTTGAAATGGGGTGAAAATCACGAGTTAATTGGTGATGATAAATATAAATCCAGATTGTCATCATTGATCCATTTTTGTGTGAAATGGTATACTCGAATTGCATTCTTTCTATTAACCCTATTAATATTAGCTGGGATTGTCTTTTTCAAGAAATTTAATTCCGTACATTATGAAATTACCTGGAAATTACCATGGATATTACTTGCAATCGGCACCTGTTTAAATTTTATGATTGCCCCAATCTCTTCTATTTTGGAAGGACTCGGAAAAGTTAAAGAAATTGCCAAAGTAAGATTTATTCAACAAATAGTTTCGCCTTTACTATATTGTAGCGGTTTAGCATTCGGGGCAAAATTATTTGTTTCATCCTTTATGGTGTTTTCAACAGTAATAATATTTATTTACATTATTTACAGAACTTCCTTATACAAATATCTCAGAACAATCTGGGACGAAAAAATAGGAGATAAGATCTCTTATAGAAACGAAATATTTCCTTATCAGTGGAAAATAGCACTCAGCTGGATCAGTGGCTACTTTATATTTCAATTATTTAATCCGGTTCTATTCGCTTCCGAAGGAGCTGTTGTCGCAGGACAAATGGGGCTATCCATTAATGCGCTAAATGCCCTATTAGCAATGTCATACAGTTGGATAAACACAAAAGTCCCAACTTTATCCGGTTATATTGCAAAAAAAGAGTATCATTCGTTGGATAATTTGTTTTTTAAAACCTTTAAACAACTTATTTTAATCTCCATAACCGGGATACTATTTTTTATCACAACAATATTTATTCTTCAATATTTTAATACTTCAATATTGGGTTCACACATAGGAAACAGGTTCCTACCAATTTTGCCATTATCAATATTTTCTTTTGCGTTATGGTTACAGGTCCCAATCTATAGCTGGGCAGTATATTTGAGATGTCATAAAGAAGAACCATTGTTGGTAAACTCAATAATCGGAGGAATTTTAAGTTCTATTTCTGTATTACTACTGGGGAAATTTTTCGGATTATACGGACTAATCACTGGATTTTTATCTATACAAATAACCGTAGGATTTATTTGGGTTTTTCTAGTTTTTAATAAAAAAAGAAAGGAATGGCATGTCTGACAAATTTTTGACTGTTGTAATTACAACATATAATCGTAAAGAATCATTAATAACTGCATTAAAAAGCTTTGAAATTCAGGGTAGTTTTGATCAATATGAGTTAATT
Organism: uncultured Bacteroidia bacterium; assembly: GCA_903923905.1. Lineage (GTDB taxonomy): Bacteria > Bacteroidota > Bacteroidia > Bacteroidales > Prolixibacteraceae > JAAFHB01. The sequence goes on along the minus strand of CAIXZH010000057.1, from coordinate 18,953 downwards.
ATTTCAAATAACTGTTCAGACTACAATGTGAATGAATGGCTTGAATTAAATTTAAGTAAAAATTTCCTTGAAATTATTACGATTTATAACCGCCCGTACAATGTTGGCGGAGATATTAATATATCTTTTACCTTTCAACTTTGTAAAACTAAATGGATGTGGTTGATGTCAGATGATGATAAAGCGTTACCTAATTCACTATCAATTGTGCTGAGTGATATTGAGAGATTTAAAGATGTTGCGCATATAAAATATTCAATAAAAGACTTCGATAAGCTGCCGGATAAATATTGTAATAGATTTGGAGAGGTTCTGGATGCTTTTATTACTCCTGAATTTAAGGCAGGGTATGGTCAATTTGTATTTATGTCAAATAATGTAATCAATTTAGATAAAGTAAACACATTTATAGGGTTGGCTCCATATCACGCACATACTTGTATTACTCAATTAATTCCATCTATTTTTTCACTTTGTAAAGCCAATTCGACCTGGAGGCTTTCATCAGATAGTTTAACGAATTATGAACCTGATAATGCATCGTACTCAAGAATTTATGCATACATCAATTTTATTAATATTCAACTCATTGATGCCGACCTGAGTCGAAGTGAAATATTGAAAATACGAAAATTGTTTTCATTAAATGGTAGGAGAAATATTGCTAATGAGCTATTAGCTATACAACCTTGTATAAAAAGTCGACAGCTATTTTATCGTTATTGGACTGGTTATTATTCTATCCTTTCACTTAGAGGTTTTATATTTTTTGCTTACTATAATATCAAAATGCTAATTATTAATCACCATAAATCTATATCCTGAAATATGTTGGGTTTCTTTTATAAAACAGAGCGTAAGATAAGGGTATTAATATTAAGATTAAATATAAAGATTAGGTATCCTAAGTTTAAAATTGAACATTCGTTTCAGCTATTTGGCAAATTGATAATATCAGTTCGTAAAGATTCCGTTGTAAATATTGGCAAAAATGTAATATTTAGGTCCAATACTAAATCTAATCTTGTGGGGATATACAAGCCTGTATCGATTTCAGTGTCTGAAAAAGGTATACTAAATATAGGGGATAATTCAGGCTTTTCAGGTACTTCTATCCATGTTATAAATAGTATTATTATTGGAAAATATTGCAACTTTGGTGGTAATACCGCCATCTGGGACAGTGATTTTCATCCATTAGAATATCAGGCCAGAAGGATACATGATGTCTCTAAAATAAAATCTGTACCAATTGTCATCGGCGATGATGTTTTTGTTGGTGCAAACTCAATAATATTAAAAGGTGTAACTATTGGCGATAGGTCAATTATTGGTGCAGGAAGCGTTGTATCAAAAGATATTCCCGCAGATGAAATTTGGGCAGGAAATCCTGCAAAGTTTATAAGAAAGATAATAAAAAATTAGAATGCAATTCCTCTATCTCATACTCTCATTATACTTTGGTCGCAAAAATCCGCTATTCTATTTGATTTTTCCGATAGCTATGGTTTCCGGGCCAGGTGCATTTATCGATCCACGTACTGTTTTATTTGGAGCAGACATTTTCACTATTGGAAAAAATATGTATAAGGATGTTATTATTCTTTATTTGTTTCTGGTAGCCTTGTATTTAAAGTATCGTTATAAAGTACCGATTATCATTAAATCGCCTGTTTTATTGTATAGTGTTTATCTTCTATTATTAATCGTCTTAACATTGAGTACAACCGGTACAAATTATGATGCCATTAATTTAATGCGATTGTTCCTTTATATGGTTCTGGGATTTTTCCTGATGCTAACTATATTTTCTACAGCAAATTCAAGACAATTTATCGTGTTTTTTAACCTTTTGCTATGGGCTACAGGCATTCTTTCCATTTTTTATGTGCTCAACTCTTCTAAGATTATGCCTTTATTCTATCAGGAAAATTTGTATCAGGAAGTTGATTTTGGCCAGGATAGTTTTTTCCGTGACTTTTCAACGATTCCATATTTCAGTCTTTTTATTTTTATTTTGGCTTTTACTGTTACCCTATTAAAATCCAAAATCTTTAACCCAAAAGCAGTTTTATTGGTATTGTGCACTTATCCAATTGTTTTGCTTTACACGTTTACACGGTCGTTGTTAGCAGCTACAATTATAGAATGTGTATTAATAATTGCTTTTATTGCTTACAGAAATCCAGGCCGGATCTTCAATAAATCGACTATCGCATTGGGTCTAGCAGGGTTAATCCTCTTTGGAATTGTTCAATCTAAATTTACCAACGAATTAGGTTATTATACAGAACGTGTAAATTCGGCCAAAACAGAGGGCGTGAATGAAGGCAATGCATTAATACGAATAGCCTACCACGTGAAAGCATACGATATTGTAAGCAGGAACAATGTTTTATTAACCGGTGCTGGTTTAAATAAACAAAATGAAGCTGAAATGGACACAGTTGGGGCGTGGACTGCTGATTCAACGATACCATTCCTATTGCTTTATACCGGCCTTATTGGGATTATAATATATTATTATCTTGGATTTCATTTTTTGTTTAAAACATGGTCGCAAATCAAACATTCTTTTAATCCCATTTCGCTAACTTTATTTGTTACTATTCTTTCTTCAACCTTATCCAGCTTCATTATGGGTGGTTATCGTTGGGGCGATCCGTTTATCTTTTTCCCGTTTGTGCTGGTAGTAGCGTTAGGCCGTTTATTTAAGAGCGAAAACTTGTCTGTAAATTAATTCATTATTATCAAACATCATTTATAAAATTCACTCAGTTCTTCAACGCATTTCGCTATTTCTACATCAAAACGCTCTATGTAAACCGTAAGCTATTGCCTTTAAAAAACAAGCAATGTGTTTTCTATTAAGCATTTAATTTAAATTTTAAAAAGATGAAATTAAAAGGTATATACAGTGAAAGAGAATACATAACTTGGCCAAGTTATCATCTAGTCTATGAGTGGGAAGATATTATCAGCGAAAAATTAAATATTCCAATCAAAAAAATTGGGACTACTAAAAGAATACTATATAAACTAATAAAGAAATTAAATATACAACAAACATACTTTACAATATCAAATAAACTTAGAAAACCGGAAGGTTATTACCTTTATCATGTAATGACAGCATCTAATCCTTATATGTTGTCGCATAATAATAATGTGATACCAATTATTATTGATTTCTTTTTAAAGAAGGATGATCTTAGTTTATTTTATGATCGGTTTAAGTATTGTAAATGTTTACTAATTTCCAGTCTTGAAGTTTATGACTTTTTAACACAAAACCAATGCCCTATACCATACTTTCATTTTCCGTTAAGTTTACCAGATCAATATAATCTTGATAGATGCGAAAAAAAACATCAGATTTTATTAGCGGGACGTCAAAATAGGTTATTGAAAGAATACTTAATTAAATATATTGTTGAATTTCCGAAAACGGAGTTCGTCTATGAATCAGAAAAAGAAAAATTTTTATATCTATCAAATAAGTCTGGAGAAATCGGAAATTTCAGTGGAAGAGCAGATTTTATTGGATTATTAAAAATGTCTAAAATATTCTTTTATACTACTCCTGGAATTGATGATGAAGAGAATAGAACAAATGGATTTAATCAAGTGACTCCCAAATATTTAGAATTACTGGCAGCTGACGTTAAAATTATTGCTCGTTATCCCAAAAATAGAGAGACTGATTATTACGAATTAAATAAAGTTTGTCCAAACATTGATAGCTACGAACAATTCAGGAAAGTATTATCTGAATATTTAAAAGATAGCCTACCAAATGGTATGGGTAAATTCATATTAGAAAAACATTTAACATCAAAGAGAATAGACCTCTTAAACAAAATATTATCAACAATATAATTAAATAACCATGAGAATTGGGATACTTGGTGGGGGTATTACAGGTTTGAGCTTAGCTCAACTACTTAAAGACAAATTTGAAGTAGATGTATTGGAAGAAAAGCTCGTACCTGGAGGTATTGCAAGAACGAAAAATGTTAATGGTATAGCATATCATGTTGTTGGAGGGCACTGCTTTAATTCAAAACATCAGGATGTACTAGATTTTGTCTTTAATCAAATTTTGCCAAAAGAAAATTGGAATAAAATAAATCGTAACTCCTCAATATTGTTTAAAGGAAATGAAATAGGCTATCCAATTGAATATTCTTTAAAAGAAATATTTCAGTTTGACAAACAATTGGCAATAAACATAACTGCAGACTTCTTAAACAGTATTGATGATCAAAAATATGACAATCTTGAAGAATGGTTTATAAAAAAATTCGGACTTACGCTTTCGAACGAATATTTTATACCTTACAACACAAAAATTTGGAACAAACATCCTAAGAATATGGATCCTTCATGGGTTAAAGATACATTACCTACCCCTGATAAAGTATCTTTCTTTGAAGGCTTAATTGGCAACTCAAAAGACAACATGCCTCATGCCGAATTTTATTATCCCAAAAGTAATAACCAAAATACATTTATAGATGCTCTAGCAAATGGATTAAATATTATTTACAATACAAAAATTGAAACTATAATTAAAAGTGACAAATGGATTATAAACAATCAGTATAAGTATGATTTAATTATAAGCACCTTGCCGCTAAACATATTGCCAACTCTACTTAAAAATATCCCCGAAAATATTTTAAATTCAGCATCGAAATTGAAATATAATCGAGTTTCAAATGGTTTATGGGAATCTGAAATGACTAATAAAACTTGGACTTATTTGCCTGAAAAAGAAAACCTATTTCATAGATATATTCATATTGGTAGCTTTTTTGACCCACAGAAAGGATATACAATAACTGAAACAATTGGTGATCATACCATTTCTGAAATATCAAAAGATGGAGAAAATGATCCATTTCTTAAAAATCTCTTAGATCATAATACTTCAGAACATGCTTATGTAGTTTTTGATGAAAACTACAAGGATTGTACTGAGTCGGTTAAAAATTATCTAAATGAGATCGGAATAAATAGTATAGGTCGTTTTGGAGAATGGCAATATTATAATATGGATGTTTGTATTAAACAAAGCATTGATTTGTCAAAGAAATTAATTGCTGATTACATAGTAAAGCAGTAATTAAAAATCCTTCCTCCAAAAAAACAAATAGATGAATAATCAACCTTTAATTACTATTGTTACTCCTTCGTACAACCAAGGGCAGTTTATCGAAGAAACAATTTTAAGTGTATTAAATCAAACTTACAAGAATATTCAATATATTGTTGTAGATGGTGGTTCAACGGATAACACCATGGAAGTAGTAAATAAATATCGAGATAAAATTGATATTATAATCCATGAAAAAGATAAAGGACAGACCGATGCAATTAATAAAGGATTTAAATTAGCAAAAGGTGAGTTAGTCGGTTGGATTAATTCGGATGATATTTTGTATATGGAATGTGTGGAAAAAATAGTTAAAGTATATAAGAATAAACCGGAAGGAGTTGTATTTTATAACTGTTTCAACGACAGAATTGATAAAGACAGTAATAAAATTGTGACATATAAGAAAATAATTCCAAATAGAAACTATCTATTAAACAAAAACTACGATGTAATCCAACAAGCCTCGTTTTACAGAATAGACATTGTTAAAAAAATTAACTACTTAGATGAGTCTATTTATTATTGTATGGATTTAGATTTGTGGTTGCGCCTTTTAAAACATGGATCCATTTATTGCTGTGATGCAGGTCCGTCAAGTGGATTTCGTATTTGGGCAGATACTAAAACAAACAACGGAAGCTATAAATTTTTGAAGGAGATTCGCAAAACATTACTACATAATGGAGCAAAAAAACTCTCACCCAATATTATTAGAATTTTATATTATGAATTTAAAGAATTTATTAAAAAACTAATTGGATTCTAAAAATGAATATCACACACTTAATATTTTCTTTTAAAACAGGAGGTGCGCAAACTATGTTAGTTGATATAGTCAATGTACAAGTAAATTTTGCTAAAGTAAGTATTATTATTATAAATAAATCTTATAACAAAACATTAATAGATAAAATAGATAGAAGAGTAAAACTATTTTTTATTAATAGAGATGAAGGCAGTAAAAATCCCTATTCAATTATCAGAATAAACTTATTGCTTTTAAAATTGCGATCAAATGTGTTGCATTGCCACAATCATAATATTATTCCATTGCTATTACCGGGTTTTAGAAAAAAAACTATGCTAACACTACATTGTATGGGAATACCGGCAAAATATTTAAATAAATACTCTCAATTATTTGCAATATCTGAATCTGTAAAAAAAGATATAAAAGATAGAGCAAAAAAAGATTCTACAGTTATTTATAATGGCATATACACTGAAGGCATTACTGCAAAAGAGAACTGGTTAATCAACTCAATATTTAAAATTATTTGTGTCGGCAGATTGTCTCATTTGATAAAAGGTCAACATTTGGCAATCGAAGCCTTGCATATTTTAAAAAAAACCGGTGTTAATAATATACAGCTTGATCTGATTGGAACAGGTGAATCGGAGTCGTATTTAAAGGAATTAACCACAAAATACGGATTAAATGAACAGGTAAGCTTTTTAGGTCTTAAAGATCGTGATTATATCTACGCACATTTAAAAGATTACGATCTGTTGGTTCAACCTTCCCTTTTTGAAGGTTTTGGACTTACTGTTGCTGAGGGCATGGCTGCAAAAATATCAGTATTAGTATCTAATGTAGATGGCCCGATGGAAATAATTGATAATGGCAAATATGGATATTCTTTTAGTTCAGGAAATGCTGAAGAAATCGCTAGCAAAATAATTTCAATAATGAATACATCCCCTAACGATATCAGAAATAAAATAGAATTGGCATATGAACATGTGAAAAACAATTTTGATATATCATTAACTGCAAAAAACTATATTGAAAACTATTAATATAAATAATAAAAAAATATCCAATAACTACGCAAATTAGCATTATAATGATAAAAAATAATAAAATAATTTTTTACGGAGCATTGGGCGAAAAGAATAAAGGAATAGTTGGAGGTGGGGAGGCTGGAAATCATAAAACAATTGAAATATTATCTAATTTTGGATATCAGGTAATCAAAGTTTATAAACCATATCATAGTAAAAGTATAATCGGATATGTTTATTATACATTTAAATTATTTTTAACATTTATTAACTTCATTATTAAATTATTAAAGAATAGAAAAGCAGATATTGTACATATTTCCGGATTTTATATACACTTAATATATATTGAATACCTTATGGTTCTAAGTTCTAAATTATTGGGTCGAAAGTGTATCTATGAATTAAGAGGTGGTGGTTTAATAAAAGCTTATAAAAACAGCAATTTTATTTATCGATATTTCTTTAAATTAACGATACTTAAAGCTGATATCATATTATCGCAAGGAAGCAAATATATTCCATTTCTAAAATCTATAACTTCAAGCCAAGTTTATCATTATCCAAATTTTATTGCGAATACATTTAAATCAAATTCGCCGGTTCGTTCAGAAATAAGTACAAAATGTCACCTTGTCTATTTTGGACGTATAACGCCAGCCAAAAATATTGAAATTATTATTGAAATTATGAAAAACCTTATAAATTCTAATTTCGAATGTGACCTTGAGATAATTGGAGATGGAGAGATTGGATATATAAAAGATATTGAAAAATTAATTCAAAAAGAAAATATCCAGAATTTTGTATTTTTAAAGCCTCCGGCATTTGGAAATACGCTATTCAATTTAATATATAAAAAACATTTTTTTATTTTTCCGACTAATGAACCTCGTGAAGGTCACTCCAATTCATTAACTGAAGCTATGATGTTAGGCCTTGTCCCAATATGTAGCGCAAAAGGTTTTAATAAAGAGATTGTTGGCGATGATTTTCTGATTGTCAATTCATTTGATCCAAACGATTATGCAGAAAAAATTAGAAATATATGGCAAAATTCTAAATGGTTATATTACTCAAAAAAAGTTAATAAACAAATAGTTAATAACTATACAGAGGATAAAATAAGCAGTATATTAATACCTATTTATAAAAATCTAATTAATTTACAATAATCTGTCAACTAATCACTAGTGGAATAGCTTGACTCTTATTTATAATTGTAACTCAAGAAAAATCTAGTATTATTAGACAATATTAAAAACTATTATAAAAATGATCACTTTAATAAAAGAGATAAGGTCATTAAAAGGAAATAGTAAAGGAATATTTTTCATTTTAGCCTTTCGGACTAGCCACATATTCACTAAAAATATAATAGTTAAACTATTGGGGTTTCCGGTTAGAATTTTGTACAAAATAATTATTCAATGGATTCTTGGCATTGACATTGATGATTCTACTAAAATTGGGCATGGATTTAATGTTTTCCATGGTCAGGGTCTAATAATTAACAGATCAACAATAATAGGCAACAATGTGACAATAAGGCAAAATACAACTATTGGAAATGCAAAATCCAATGGTGGCAGCCCAATTATCAACGATAATGTAGAGATCGGAGCAAATTCTGTAATTATTGGAAATATTACGATAGGTAAAAATTCTGTTATTGCAGCAGGTTCTGTGGTTGTTAAAAATGTTCAGGAAAATGTTATTGTAGCAGGAAATCCTGCACATTTTATAAAATATATAAAATTAAAATAAACTTTTTCAAATAGTATTTTTAAGAAAGATTAAAGGAAGGAACGCAAAATTAAATAAGATCTACCTTTCAACCTCCGAAATCTGGTCCTTATTTATTCCATATATGAAATAAATCCTAAATATCCTTTAATCTAAAAATTCAACCTAAATGAAAATCCTAATCACTTCTCCAAGCTTAAATCCGCTCCAAAATGTCAGTGGTATCTCTACCGTTGTACAAACTATAATGCAATATAATAATGAACATAAATATTTTCATTATATACTAGGAAGTCCGGATAAAAAACAGAATAATCTAATTTGGATTTTTAAATCAATAAAACAACTATTTATATTTCCATTCGCATTGAAAAGGTACAATATTCAACTTGTACATCAAAATTTACCATTAAACCCAAAAGGTGTTAGTAGAGAGTATATTATAAATCTTTGGTGTCGCCTATTTAAAATACCAGTAATTCTTCATGTACATGGTGGAATATTTTTGATGAATGGGATAAAAAACAAATATTATAAACAAATTACAAAATCTCTTTTCAATCATAGCTGTAAGGTATTAATTCTAAGCGAATTAGAAAATGATTCACTTAAACAAAATTATAATTTTAAATCTGCACAGGTTCTTTGCAATAGTATTAATGTCGCAAATTATGAAAATGATGGTAAAAGATTGTCTAAGAATAAACCAAACATTTTATTTTTAGGTAGAATTCATGAAAGCAAAGGTATAGACGATATTATTGATGCATTACGTTTATTAAAAGAAAAAATTTCTTTCCGGTTTATTATATGCGGCACAGGCCCAGCGACAACACATTTTACAAATGAATGTGAACAATTATTAGGTTCAGATTTCGAATATCTTGGCATTGTTTATGGATCAACAAAGACAATTATAATTAAGAAAGCAGATTTTTTTATACTCCCCTCACGCTATGGTGAAGGATTACCAATGTCATTATTAGAAACAATGGCTGCAGGCGTTGTACCTATTGTAACTGACGACGCATCCATGAAATATGTGGTGCAACATAATTATAATGGAATTCGTGTTGAGAAAAGAAACTCTAATGATATTTATGAAAAACTTTTACTAATACTAAAGAATCCTAATTTATATGAATCTCTTTCAAAAAATGCAGTTAAGACTATAAAAGAACAATTTGATATAAATATATACATTAAAAAATTAAATATAATTTATAGTTCTGCTTTTGAATTCATACAAAAATAATTTAAAATTAACTTATGTCTATTAATCTATCGAAATTTAATATTTACAATAATAGTCTAAGTGATTTAAAAAATGAAAAAATAATAATTAATACTATTAATGCTCATAGTTATAATATTTCTGGATCCGATCTATTATTTAGGGAAGCTTTATTAAAAAGTGATGTATTGTTACCCGATGGTATAAGTATTATTTATGCACTAAAATGGCTTTATGGTTACAACCTTAAAAAAGTTGCTGGAGCAGATTTATTTTTTTATGAAATGAATAGGATTCAACAAATTGGAGGTAAATGTTTTTTTTTAGGTAGTACAGAATTAATACTTTCTAAAATAACAAAGCGAATAGAAAATGAATACCCTCAAATTAAAATTAAAAGTTACTCACCTCCGTATAAATTAGAATTCACAAAAGAGGATAATTCAACGATGCTCAAGAAAATCAATACTTTCCAACCAGATGTTTTATTCATTGGTATGACTGCCCCAAAACAAGAAAAATGGGCTTATCAGCATTACAGTCTATTGGATGCTGGGCATATCTGTTCAATAGGAGCCGTGTTTGATTTTTATGCAGGCTCAGTTAAAAGAGCACCAAAATGGATGATTAAAATTGGTCTTGAATGGTTCTACCGACTAATCAAAGAACCCGGTCGGATGTGGAAAAGATATTTAATTGGAAATACCAAGTTCATTTATTACATTGTAAAGGAAAAGATTGCTTCGCTCCAATCTGTTTGAAAGTCTTCAAAAGTATGACCTCAAACATTTATATTTACCGATAATCAATTGTGAAAGGCTTTAAAACTTAACACAATTATTTGATGCATGCTTAAAATTAGTTTTAAAACTACAACCGAAAAGATTAACAAACACCTATTTTTGTTGAAGTCAATAATTAAATTGTGCAATAGTCATTCTATTCTATATTAAACTAGAGAAACTATTTTAAGCTAATAGATTCAAATTAAAATAAGATGCCCGCCAAAAGGTTGCGACTTTTTGCAAATCCAAACGGTGCAGGTTAAACAACCATCCTTAATTGGTTTATCTATCGTGTAATAAATTGGGCATTTCAAAAATCGCCTGGATTTTTGCTGAGCTTGTCGAAGCATGCCAAATCTGGTTGCTGAGCCCCGCTAATTGAACCCTTCCAAACTGCCGAAGTACAATAAATCGTTTTCTTTTATCTTTTTTCCCTATAAATCCAATCGCCTATGAAATATTTCTTCCTCCTCATCATACTCCTCCCCTTTTGTGCCCGCGCACAATACTCTATATCCCGTAACCAGATCCTGGTAAATTACCTCTCCAATCCGGCAAATGTTTCAAACGATACGCTGACCTACCTGAATTTTATGCTGGTTCAGATGTCCGTAGGTGGAGATAAGGCCTCCCTTCACCTGAGTGACCTGTTCAAACCAAATACGCAAATGGTGCGCGAAAAAATAATCGGTATAGGGGAAGGCTCTACTGGCTTTGCCAATTTAGCAGTCACCGGCCCCTCCATATTCCTCCAGCTTGGAAATCAAAATACCCTCTCGGTGACTACGCGCGGACGCGTCTTTGCCAACTACTGGGATGTCGACGGACGTCTTACCGCCGAGGTTGAAGAGACCGAACGCGTAAAACAAACCTACCCCTACTTAGTTACCCCTGGCCAAAAAATGATGCTAAATGCAAATGCCTGGTCCGAATTAGGATTGGGATTTTCACGAATCCTCCTTATAACTGAAAAATATATCTTCAAAGGTGGAATCAATGTGCACTATCTGACTGCACTCGCCCACTCCTCGTATGATGTGCGTCTTAATGGGGGCTCAGTAGGACTTTATCCTCCCTTTGTGAGCTACATAACCGATGCAACCGGCACCATCAATGCAATGTCTTCGGGGGCACTCTTTAATTCAGTCACCCCGGGCAATCTTATTAAGGGAAGGGGGAGCTTTTCATACGACATCGGATTTATCTACAAAGATCGCCCAGATGACCAAACAAAACACCACTTTCTGAAACTTGGAATCTCAGTTACAGACATCGGCAAACTCTCATTTTCACCCGACACAGCATTTAGTAAAGCTTATAACGTAAATATCAAATCTCCCGATGTTCTATATTTCGCCGAGAATTTAAAGACTCCCTTTAACCAGATGACTGCAGCATTCGACCGCAACCCCAATGCGTTTACCCGAACTGCTGTTAACCGTCAAAAATATCACGTTACCCTCCCAACAATGCTTAGAATATTTGGCGATTACCAGGTAACCAAAAACTACGGATTCAGGGGTGATTTAGCCCTTGGGTTAACTACCCAACATTCGACTTCAACCATGAGGGCCCCAAGCTCTTTTACATTTACCCCGCATTACGAAAAAAACAGGTTTTCTGCACTGGTCCCCTTTAGTATCCAGGATTATACCCACTTTAATGCAGGTCTGGCAGTGGGAATGGGAGGTTTTTACATCGGTTCCGGCTCATTGTTCTCCGCACTTTTAACCCCCTCAAAACGGCTTGACTTTTATGCTGGTTTAACGATCGCTTTGGGCAAAAACCGACAATATAAAACCAGTCGGCTGCCTATGCGCTTTAACGGGAAAGCTGAAAAGGAAACCGAAATTACACTGCAGCCCATTAAGGATATTGAAGTGCCAATTGCTGAAATTAATCAGGACAATACTCCCCTGCGTCAACAACTGCATAGTTTCATTTCACTCGGATTTATAGGTACAACCAACAATTCAATCCCCTTATGGCTTCGAAGCCGCCAATATGGCAGTACTCCGTTATCCGGTCTTTCAGGTTCAATAATCGGAGGGATACAAAAAGGGTATGACCCACTCAGAAACAATAAATTACTCGATTGGGGAGGATCCGGTGAGGTGCGTCTAAACGGAGGGAATACAACGCAGGCTATCCTTGTCGAGACTTATGTCAAGGCAAGGTTAAGTATATTCCAGTTTAAAGTCGGTCGTTCAAAAGATTTTGTTGGATTGGTTGACTCTACGCTCTCATCCGGTGCCTTTGCAGTCTCTGGAAACGCGTTGGGCATCCCTAAATTGGATCTTAGCATTCCTGAATATTGGCCACTACCTTATACCCATAAACTCGTAGCCATTAAGGGAAACTTTTCTCATGGTTGGATGGGAGACATGGTGCTTAATCCATCAACCTTCACTGGAAATCCTTATATGACCGATCATGTCAAATCTTACTTCCACCAGCTGTCGGTGTATGGTCGACTTGGAAAACCCGATTGGAGCGTCAAATGGTATGGAGGTCTTAACCACCAGGTGATCTGGGGAAATGAATCGCAAATATTTCCCGATTTTGGCTTATCAAAACTGCAAGACTTTTTTTATGTCGTCACCGGCAAGAAATATGGGACACCCCATATCCTCAGTTCTAAAATAGGGAACCATCTTGGTTCCATTGATCAGGGTATTGAGATCAGCATCGAAAAAATGGTTCTGACCGGATACCACCAGTTTTTTTATGATGTGGGTGCATTAGCTTCACTGGCCAATGCAAAGGATGGGATCTGGGGGATAAGTCTCAAGAACTATGTTGAAAGTAAAAACCTTTTTGTCTGGAAGAAATTCCTAGTAGAGTTTATACTCTCCAAAAGTCAGGGTGGGGAACCCAATTCGGTACCACGCGCATCTCCGGCTGAGGACTATTACAACAACTACCTTTATCACTATGGGTGGAGCTACATGGGAGAAAACATAGGTAATCCACTCTTTACCTCAACCAAATATATACAAAAAGGGCTGCCATCGAAGGCATACCAATACTATCCCAATAATCGCATTACAGCAATTCATGCCGGCGCAGAATTTGTATATACCGGTTGGAATTGCAAAACCATGGTCACATTCTCAACCAACTACGGATCATGGCAAACCGCACCTGAAACCAGTGGTCCGGGAGGGGTTATCTATCACAATGATCCACCCTATTTTCAACAGGTAAACCAGCTCTCCGGCTATTTCGAGGCCAACCGTCCTTTAAAAAATGGATATGCGCTTGGCTTTGCTTTGGCTGCCGATCAGGGAAAACTGCTGAATAATTCAGTCGGAGGTTTTGTAAAGATTACCAAGTCGTGGTAGGGTAAGTACGATGGGGGCAACTGGACGACTAAGGTCGTTGAGCGGAGTCGAAACGACGAATGGGCGACGGTACAAAGGAACGACATGGACGACTGGTTGTCTGGTCCTGAAATAGGTCTACAGAAAAAGCAAAGTAAAATCATGACGAGTCAGAGTCTAATTCCATTGCCATCGAACAACTAAAATCGCATTCCCGGACAGCCCCGGCGGGGCGTAATATTTGTAGCCCGGGGTAAGCAATGCCGGATATTAACTCCAATATCTCAATTTACCTTCGGGCATTGCGCCACCCCGGGATAACGATCACGCACGAACACCGTCCGCGATGGGAACCTCTCAAAAGAACCTCGGATCTTTCGGACGGAACGCTGACACCTCACATTAAAGAGATGTGCAGAAAATGTGTGACCTTTTAATTTTCAACAACATCCTGCAAAGATCTAACGCTCGTGGGTGATCTGAAACGAAAATATTGTTTTATCCCATAACTATTCAATGCCCCAACGGGGCCAAATATGAATAACCCCGGGTAAATGATCCGTCGTATGACGGAGAATGCCACCTGGGGTAAAATGATAAACAGGGAAGACCGTCCACGATCAAATCATCGCAAAAGTCCGCCTTTTGTTCCGGACGGAACGGATCATTCCTCCAACAAAGTACCACCTAAGCATATCATCCTGCTGAAAACCATCAACCCAGTTTAGAAAATCTGAGAATAAATTATTATCAATCAATAAAGCCATTATGTCAACCCTTACCGAGCCCAAAGAGGCCTTTCCCTATAAACCCCCAACCGAAGCTATAAGGACCCAATTTAAGGAGATCTTCGAAATTAATGGTCCGCTTAAGGTTCCTGTAACCAAATTGATCTTCGATAAAATCACAGCTTTCCTGATTTTACTCTGCTGCCTGCCTGTAATTCTATTGCTCTTACTGGCTAACCTGATTGAAGGTCTGATCATCAGGGAGAACAGGGGTCCACTGTTTTTCTATTATAATGCAGTTAGCGCCGGAAAAATCTTTAAAAAATATAAGATCCGGCTAATCAAGGTAAAATATATCGACAAGGCGCTTCAGGCAAAAGGGGACTGGCATGCCTATAAAAATGAGTGGATGCCCGAATCGAGAACATATCTGGGAAAGATTGTCAAAAAGTTTTATCTTGATGAGATCCCTCAGTTTTACAATGTTTTAAAGGGAGACATGTCAATTGTCGGTCCCCGTCCCATAGCCATCCACCATTATGAGAGAGACCTGGCACAAGGGAATGTTCCCCGTTCGCTGATCAGGGGCGGACTGCTGGGTTTCGGTCATATCCGAAAGGGGACACCCGAATTTGGAGATCCCGTCTATGAATACGAATATGTAAACCGGTATATCCATGCCTCAATCTTTAGCTTGTTGCTGCTCGATCTCTCAATTATTGGCAAAGGGATAAGGGTGATGCTGAAGGGGAAAGGGCTGTAGAGATGAAAGAGAGATGGGGAGAATTTGATAATGTGCCAATTTGCTAAAGTGCCAATTTTAAAATGAAGTAATGTCCTTCAGGATGATGATCAAAACCCTGAAAGGGTAACATGATTATAGCGACAAGTATGTCTAGTCCTGAAATAGGTTTACAGAAAAAGTAAACTAAAAACAGGATTATGAAGCAAAAAGTAAACAGTTTTACAAACGAATTAATAGTTATCACAAGAAGCAGGTTAGCCAAAGGATTGATAGAACCTTACACAAAACTAAACCTTGTCCTATGAAATTAAGTCTTCTGCATTGCAGAATTTTGTTATTCGGCCTTTTCTGCCTGTCATGTACCGGATGCAAAAAAAGCAGCACCTCTTCAACACCTGCTACAAGCAGTATCAACAGCATTAATCACGTGGTGGTTATCTACCTTGAAAACCATAGTTTTGATAATTTGTATGGTCAGTTTAGCGGTGCTCATGGCATCTCTGACGCCACACCGGCAACGACAATCCAGGATTCATTAACAGGTGTCCCTTACATCCATTTACCGGTTATACCCGGGACAGATAAATTCCCGGCCAATCTGCCAAATGCTCCTTTTAACATTGACCAGTATATCCCATCGGATATGCCAACACCCGATTTAGCTCATAGTTATTACCAGGAGCAGATGCAAATTAACGGCGGCAAGATGGACATGTTTGCCCGGTATAATTATTCCAAAGGGATGTCGCAAGGGTAAGCATCCGGTCTGATACATCTTTTTTCAGTTGACTGGTATGATTAATTTTCGGCCAAAACACTGACAAATGATTAATGATGCAAAAATCCGGGATCTCATCCAAAGACAAGAAGAGACAGGTCTTACTATTACTGACTTCTGCGCCAATGAAGGTATTCCAAAGTCCAGCTTTTATTATTGGCGCAAAAAGATCAAGAAGGAAAAGACTGTAAATTTTATCCCGTTACTGGTTAAACCTGCTCCAGCACCGGTCAAAGAGCGACCAAAGAACTTCCCCAGGGAGCAAAACAATCAAGCCGGATCCGACGATGATTTTCTCCTGGAACTGATCTATCCCAACGGCACAAGGCTCAGGATAAAAAATGTTCACGATCTTGAACATATCCGTAACCTTGTCACACTTTTTGGTTAAGGTCATGTTCCACCTGAACGGTTCGCATAAATATTATCTGTATCCTCTTGCGGTGGATATGCGAAAAAGTTTTTATACCCTCAGCGGTATTGTGACATCGTCAATGAATCAGAATGTCCTTGGTGGCGGGGTTTTTATATTTGTAAACCGCAACCAGACCATTATGAAGATTCTGCACATGGAATACGCCGGATTGGTGATCTACCATAAAAAACTCGATTCAGGCCGGTTCAGATTGCCCGGTTTTGACGAAAATACCGTCTCGCTCACCCTTCGATGGGAAGATCTGATGGTGATGGTCCAAAGCGTAAAACCAAGACAGAAAAAACTTAAAAAATATCAATAAAATTCAATCAATCTGATAATTAACCAACTATTTTCTTTGCAGTTCCAACTCTTTTTATTATCTTCAAACCGTGAAAAGGGACACCAACTGTGGATAATAAGACAAACCAAAAAGATAATTTAATCGAGGCATTACTTCAGGAGCGCGATCTTCTCTACCAGGAAGTATCCAGGCTCCGGCAGATTGACAATGGTGCCCTTGAACGTGCAGAGAATAAGAATACCCACTATGAAGGTGTTATCAAAGAGAAAGACGATCGGATCAGGGAGAAAGACGATCTGATCAAAAAGCTTACCGATCAGCTTTCCTGGTACCGGCGCAAGTTCTGGAAACCGACCAGCGAGAAGTTCATTCCACAGGATCCGGCCCAGAGAAAGATCGATTTTGACGGTCTTGATGCGTTGCCGGAAGAAGAGATCGTAACCCAGGCTGCAAAAGAGATCATCACCTATGAGCGAAAGAAACCGGAAAAGATTAAAAATCAACCTGTTCGTATACCCCTTCCTGAACATCTTCGCCGTGAGGATGAAGTGATTGAACCAGAGGGGATCGATGAAAACTGGATCCGCATCGGGGAAGAGATTGCAGAAAAACTTGCATTTTTGCCTGGTGAGCTGTTTGTTCGCCGTATCATCCGTCCGAAGTATGTATTGAGGAAGGAACTACAGAAATTACAGGAGACAAACCAGAAGGAGCCACAGCAGAAGGTGGTAAAGATAGCACAGATGCCTTTTTTACCTATTCCTCGCAGTTATGCCGCCCCAAGCTTGTTGGCAGAACTGTTGATGGGCAAATACTTTTACCACATGCCTTTTCACCGGCAAATCAGTATTTTTAAACTCTCCGGGGTCTCCATACCGACATCAACAGTAAATGATTGGTTCGCCGGAGGTAGTGACCTGCTCAGGGCATTGTATTACCGTCTTCGGGAACTGGTTTTGCAATCGGACTACATTCAGGTTGATGAGAGTACGGTGCCGGTAATCAATGATGAGAAGCACAGAGCGGTTAAGGCATATCTTTGGGTCGTTCGTTCAGTAACGGACAAACTGATGTTTTTCCATTACGACCAAGGTTCACGGGCCCAGAAAGTGGTGATCGACCTGCTGAAGGATTTCCAGGGGGCGGTTCAGACTGATGGTTATGAAGCTTATTCGATTTACGAAAAAAAGAAAGGAGTATTGCTGCTAGGTTGCTGGGCACATGCAAGGCGCAAATTCACCGAGGCTTTGAAAGAGGACAAAACCGGGGCAGAATATGCACTTGAACAGATCGGCCTGATCTATCGTGTCGAGACCATGGCAGATGAACAGTGCCTCGATCCTGAGCAGCGTGCAGAACTTCGCAGCCGACTGGCCTATCCCATCATGTGTGCGTTTGAAAAATGGATTTTTGGCTACTTCCCCAAAGCAATACCCGGCGGAAGAATGTACAAAGCACTTCGATATACTTACTCTTTGTTCCACAGACTGACAAGATATCACCTTGATGGTCGTTACAGGATAGATAACAATGTCATCGAGAATGATATAAGGCCATTAGCATTGGGAAGAAAGAACTACCTGTTTTGTGGCAACCACGATGCAGCCGAAAATATGGCAGTCATGTACTCGCTCTTTGGCTGTTGCAAAGCAGCCGATGTGAACCCGCGGGAATGGCTGACAGATGTGCTGACCCGGATACCGCAATACAATCAGGATTACAGCAGGGATCTTGCTGAACTGCTCCCTCATAACTGGAAAGTGTCCAATAAATTCCAGAAATTTCCAAAAGAACTGGAAACTATCTGAAATTCCTTTGGCAGATCCAATCAATTTCAACTTTTTCCAATCAATTTCAAAGAACCTGGTTTATTCCAACAGAATTCCAACAATCGTGCAAAATGGTTGGAAAAAATTAGACGGTCAATATGTACTTGACCGGATGCTTAC
>CAIXZH010000056.1 GCA_903923905.1 uncultured Bacteroidia bacterium | reverse complement strand
TAAGACTGAAGGTCACAGGAGCGGGTATATCTGGAATATTACTTCGGGCGGATTAGTCACCGCGGGTGGTACAGCTGCCGATTCTTCGGCTACAATCACCTGGAATACAGTAGGCAATCAATCTGTTTCGGTTACTTATTCGAATGGGAACAATTGCCCTGCCGGAACTCCTGCAACGCAGACACTTTCTGTTAATGCACATCCTGCCGATGCAGGGGTCATCACCGGAACCACCAAAGTTTGTACACCGTCCAATAATTTGACCTATTCAGTTCCAACGATTGCCAATGCTACATCGTATGTCTGGACAGTTCCTGCTGGTGGAGTCATTGTATCCGGGCAGGGAACCAATAGCATTACGGTAGATTTTGACAATACTACAGTTTCTGATGCGGTTTCGGTTTATGGGTTAAACGATTGTGCATCCGGTAAGGCATCTAATTTCCCGATTGTGGTTACCCTTAAACCGGGTGCTGCAGGTGCGATCATTGGGGAAAATACCTTTACTGAAGGAAGTACTGGCGAAGCTTATTTTGTAGCGCCAATTGATAATGCCACCGATTATAACTGGACATTCCCATCAGGAGCTTCAATTGTAACTGGAACAAATACCAATAGTATCACTGTATCTTTCAGTGCCACCGCACAGACAGGCAGCATTACTGTTTATGGGTCCAATATATGCGGTAATGGTGTAGCTTCAGCTCCGTTCGAAATATCAGTTCCAACGAAAGCGTTCAAAATCTACCCGGTTCCAAACAATGGTATCTTCACCGCCGCGATGACCTTCCCGCAGGAGGAGACCTTTACGATCAATATTTACGATCATTTAGGGAATAAGGTAATGGAGGTTACGGATGCTAAAACCGTCGGTGGAGCCTATTCGAAAGTAATCAATTTGGAATATCTTGCAAATGGTCTCTATTTTGTTGAATTCACAAACCCAACATTTAGAATAATCCGTAAAATGCTTATCACTAAATAAATGGGGCTTTTGCCAGGTATTTGAAGTGAGATTCTCTGAAAATTGATCACAGAGAAGTAGTACTAAAGATTTGAAGAACTTAAGATGAAGTGGAAACACTTCTCTTAAGTTCTTTTTTGAGAGTCAGGCTGTTTTTAGGAGTCGGAACAATATACTGTTGCAATTATTTACCTCCCTCATTAAACACTTATTTTTTATCAGTTAGGAAAGATTTTTTATCTTTGTAAAATCGCTGACTACATTGTGAATTTAATTGCAAGTTTGATACGCTAACATAAATTATTGGCGTATTTAGGAGCGCTTAAACGAAAGCTAAACCGACCAGACATGATTAACGCAGTAATCATTGAAGATGATCCATTGTTAGGTAAGCACCTTGCGATGATGATCGAGGAGTATTGTCCCGAAATCAAGATTTTGGCATTGATCAGTTCCGGGAAAATGGCGTTGGATATTATCCCGGTTCTAAACTATGACCTCATCTTTTCTGATATTCAACTAGGCGATATGGATGCCTTCTCCCTTTTTGAACAGTTGCAAATCAATCAAAAGCAAATCATTTTTATTACCGCTCACGACGAATATGCACTTCATGCTTTCAAGCTGGATGCTACTGATTACCTTCTTAAACCTATACAAGCGGAAGAATTGGTACATGCGGTAAATAAGGCCATAGATAATCTGGCGAAAGAACATCTTTCTACACTTTCAGAATCTTTTACGGTTCAAAAAAGCGGTAAAATTCTAATTAAAAGTAACGATGAGCTCCACTTTCTTTTACCGGAGAGAATTATCTATTGTGAAGCTGATGGTGCATACTCCAAAGTTTATCTCTCAGGGAATATTAATGAATTCAAAGTAGTTACAATGCACCTGAAAAAGCTGGGGGGAGTACTTCCGGAGAAAAACTTTTTTAGAATTCACGACGGGTATATTGTCAATATTAATTTTATAGATCATATTATCTACCAAAAGAGATTATGCGTATTAAATCATAGCTCGGTTTCCGGGAGAACTAAACTTAAAATCTCTGAACGAAAATACATGTCCTTTATTGAATTCCTTAAGAACGCATGATTTTACGCTTATTCGATTAATCACTACACTTGTTATGAGAATTGGCACATCTGCCAAATCAGTTGCAAAAATATTTCTGAACTGGTATTAATCTTCCATTTATTATAGAGATTTGCATGGGTTTTATAGCCTTTAACCGGTATTTTAAGCGCTAAACCACCATGTGAACCCTAATCATTTATATATACTCAAAAAACTCTGGCAGAATAAATTCTTCTGCCAGAGCCCTACATCCAAAAATCATCCTGATATTTCTGTAATAAATTCTTAGATAATCGATAATAAATCTCTGAGATTGATTAACTTTACAATATGTGGGTTACCGTATTACTTCTTTTTAGTAAAATGTTTATATTTGACCCACACGTTTTAACATGGTGATATGAGCATTGATAATAGCAGTACGAAGAGGGATGCAGTACGGGAGAATATTCTTAAAATCGCGCAAGAGATTTTCAGCAAGTTCGGATATAAAAAAACCACTCTTGATGATATTGCTAATGCTGTAAGAAAGGGGAAAAGTTCTCTTTATTATTATTTTAGCAGCAAGGAAGATCTTTTTCAGGAGGTGATTCAAAAGGAGGCTGACATACTTCGGGAGGAATTGTCGAAAGTACTTCAGAAGGATATTGACCCGGCTGAGAAATTAAGGGACTATGTAATGACCAAAATCACCACCTATCGTCAATTAGCCAACTTTTACAATGCCATTGAAAACGATACGGCTGCGGTCGAATTCATCGACAAAATCAAATCACAATATTATCAGGAAGAGATTCGGATGATGAAACGTATCCTGCTTGAAGGTGCCCGTCAGCGTAAGTTTATTGTCAAGGATTTTACCCTTGTGGCAATCGGAATTACCACCGCCATTCGTGGACTGGAAATGCCCCTTTCTGCCGGGCCATACCGTTCAACGGATCTGGGAAAGAGTGTCGATTCTATCGTTAAGATTATTTGCTATGGGATCATGAAAAGAGAATGAAATTTAAAAATCAACATTTCCACCACTTGATTTCTGTACATTTCGCTCTTTTGGATTCCCCTTCACTTCTATATTTCCGCCGCTACTGGCCTGGGCGCTGATTTTATCAGTTACATTCACCTTGAGATTTGCTCCGCTTGAGGCACCGGCGTTACATGTTTTGGTCTGCAGATCTTTAGCTTTCATATTTGCGCCGCTCGATCCTTCAATTTCAAAACTTTCGGCTGATCCGGTGAGTCGTACATTTCCTCCACTACTCCCATCGGCGTTCAGGTTCTTTACCGCCAGGGCCAGGTCTATATTTGCGCCGCTGGACACAGAAAGCTGGAGCGAGGGCATTTTAAGTTCCATTTTTGAGGTTACGTCAGAACCGGAACTCGCCTCCAGGGAGTGGATAGTCTTAAACGTGACAAAAATTTTCTTCGCCTCGCATGAACTGATTCTTTCTTTAGGATAGATTTTCAATTCTCCATTGGAAACTTCGGTTTTAATAATTTTCTGAAGGTTGTCATCGGCCTCTACGATCACTTTTACCACTGAGTCCTGTGTTAGGATCACTTCGAGCCCTGCACTCACCGAAATGGCTCCAAAAGGGCCTACTTGTCGTTCATTTCTGACAACTTTTCCACTCCCCTTAATCCCATACAGGCACGAATTAAAAAGTAGTCCAACTAACAGAAAAGCAAATAAAACTGAGATAAATCTTTTGTTCATAATAAATACGATTAAGTTATTAACTGTACATAACGGCAATTTAGTATTAGACGTTAAACCATTTAGTTAGGTTACAGATTTAGTGAATATTGTATAGTGAGAGGCTGATTTCAAGTCAGGCAGTCACTAATCAAGCGGGACTCTCATCCATCAAAACCGGAAAGCCCCGAACATGTTTATGGTCGGGGCTTTCAAAAAAGGGTAAACTGACTGAGTTACTCTTTCAGCGGCTCTTTTTTATTTTCTGTTTTCGGGGCTGCTTTAGGAGGCTCCGTTGAAGATGGTTCGTCATCATCCTTGATCGCTTTTTTAAAGTCCTTCATCCCTTTCCCAAGACCGCTCATGAGTTCAGGGATTTTTTTGCCGCCGAACAGAAGAACGAGGAATATTACTAAAATTAGAATGTGTCCTCCTGAAAGTGCCAGTAATATCATTATTTCAAGTTTTTAATTTGTTTAAGTGCAAAAATAGCATTTCTATTGACAAATTATTCGGCGTAAGCAAAATAATTTGATTTTCAGAACTTCCCCTGATACCATTTCCAAAAATCATTTCCGTTCGCGTAAATAAGCAGTGAGAAAAGGATGACCATTCCTACAATCTGAGCATATTCCAGGAATTTGTCACTTGGTTTCCGTCCGGTAATCATTTCGAAAAGAAGAAACAGGACATGTCCACCATCAAGGGCAGGAATGGGGAGAATATTCATAACGGCCAGAATAATAGATAGAAAGGCAGTCAGGTTCCAGAACGATTCCCAATCCCAAACACTCGGGAAAATATTCCCGATGGCGATGAATCCACCCAATGATTCATAAGCTTTTGTTTCGGGGGCAAAGAGAAGTTTGAATTGTTTCAAATAATTTCCGACCGCTTTATACCCTTTGATAACTCCGGCAGGAATCGATTCCAGGAATCCATAGGTAATTGTCTTAAACTCAAATATACCAGCGATATTTTGTTCATGCTGAATTCCGAGCAAGCCGCTTTTCCCGATCGTCACCGGCACAGTTTTCTCAACTCCACCATGTTTAATCAGTAATTTAATGGTTTTCCCTTTTGATTGGGCCAGTGTGTCGGTAAACTGATCGTAGAATTTAAAATTGGTTGAATTGATATTCACGATTTCATCGCCTATCTGAAGTCCTGCATCACGGGCAGGGGAGTCTTTAGCGAATCCAACAATTTTGCAGGCATAAGGAACTCTTAATCCCAGGATGTACTTATCCTTTAGTAGTTTAGGGATTATCGATTCATTAACAGGTAATGTAAGAGTTTCCTGATTTCGTTGAACTTCAATGGTTTTAGCACCATTAAGTACGATGTATGGGATAATTTTATTGAAATCTTCTATCTCATTTTTGTCCACAGAAATAATCTGGTCTCCGTTACGAAGCCCCATCTCTTTTCCGGTTTCGTTGACTGCGATTCCGAATTTTACATTTTTAGTAGGAAGATACTGATCACCCCAGGTAAAAAGGACTGCAGAATAGAGGACAATAGCGAGGATGAGATTGAAAAGGACTCCTCCGATCATGATAATTAGCCGTTGCCATGAAGGTTTGGAACGAAATTCCCAGGGTTCAGGAGGTAATTTCATTTGTTCTTTATCCATTGACTCGTCGATCATCCCGGAAATCTTCACATAACCGCCCAACGGAAGCCAGCCTACTCCGTATTCGGTTTCCCCTTTTTTAAATTTAAACAATGAGAACCAGGGATCGAAGAAGAGATAAAATTTTTCGACACGGCATTTAAATGCTTTGGAAAAAATGAAATGACCAAACTCGTGGATAATAACTAGTATTGAGAGGCTAAGAATTAACTGGGCAGCTTTTATAAGAATAACCATATTTATAACTATATCAATGTTTTAACTGTAGTGCACTCACCATTTCCAGCGCGTAAGTGCGGGCATTACGATCTGTAGCCAAAAAATCATCCAGGGTGGGCTGTTGTACAAACACCGATTTCTCCATCATCCGTTCATTGATGTGCCAGATTTGCGGGAAAGAGATTCTTTTTTTCAAAAAGGCCTCTACTGCAATTTCATTGGCAGCATTCAAAATACAAGCCAGGTTTCCCCCTTTTAACAGCGCTTCGTAAGCGAGTGCAAGATTACGAAAAATATTTGGTTTAGGGGCTGAAAATGTTAACGATGGGAAATCTGAAAATTTCAGTCGCGGGAAATCGTTGCAGATCCTTTCAGGGAAGCTAAATGCATACTGGATAGGCAACCGCATGTCAGGTAAACCGAGCTGTGCTTTTATTGAACCATCGCAGAATTGTACCATCGAATGGATGATACTTTGAGGGTGAATCACCACCTCAATTTGTTCCGGCTTAAGTCCGAAGAGCCATTTGGCTTCAATAACCTCAAATCCTTTATTCATAAAGGTGGCCGAATCGATGGTTATTTTTGCCCCCATATCCCAACGGGGATGTTTCAGGGCCTGCTCCGGTGTCACCGATGCAATCAATTTTTCATCTGTTCCATGAAAGGGTCCGCCGGAACAGGTTAGGATAACCTTATCTACCGGATTCATAGTTTCGCCGGCCAGGCACTGAAAAATTGCTGAATGTTCCGAATCGACCGGTAAAATATCCACTTTGTTTTCGACAGCCAGTCGTTGGACCAACTCTCCGGCAACTACAAGTGTCTCTTTATTGGCAAGTGCAATCTGTTTTCCTGACTTAATGGCCCGAATGGTTGGGATTAACCCCGAAAAGCCGACCATCGCGGTTAATACAAGATCGATTGTTCCCATTTCCACCACCTGGCTTAAAGCGTCAGAACCGGCGTATACTTTTATCCCTTCTGCGGCAAGAGCTTGCTTCACAATTTCGTATTTCTCCTCATTCCCAATCACAACCACATTGGGATGAAACTCTATAGCCTGGCTGATTAATAATTCAAAATTATTATTGGCGGTTAAAACTTCCACAGAGAATCTATCCCGATTATTCGCAATCACTTCAAGGGCTTGTTGTCCGATCGATCCTGTTGAACCAAGAATTGCAATATTTTTCATCTGGAAAAAATATGTTTTTTAATGGCCAGATGGAATAGACATGGTGAAATTTTCATTTTTGGTTTGTGATTTCTCAACCATGGCTATTTCATGCCAAATATTTAGAACTTTATGTATTCTTCGGGATTTACAGAGACTCCGTTCAACCACATTTCGAAGTGCAGATGTGGTCCCGTAGTCTCTTTACCGGAGTTACCCATAATTGCTATGGCTTCTCCGGCCCTGACTTTGTCCCCCTGAATTTTCAGAAGTTCGGCGTTGTGGCGGTATACGGTAACCAGATTTAGTTCGTGTTGCAAATAGATGACATACCCGGTGTCGATGGTCCACCCCGCAAAGATTACGGTTCCATCCAAAGCTGCTGATATCCGCGAGTTTAGTTTCCCTACAATATCAACCCCAAAATGACGGTTACTTAAATCGTGCTTTCCGGTAATCATTCCGTTAAGTGGCGGGAAAAACAACAGACCTGCGACACCTGTCTTACTTCCGGGAGCTGAATTGAATCCAAGATTCATTTGCTCCTGGGCTATCTCTTCTTTAAATAGACTGTCATGATCATATTTCCTGAATTGAACCTGATCGGGCCGAACCGCGACTCCCCTTTTAATTACAGTATCAGAAGGTGTTTCCCCGGCCAGCATCGCTCTGAAATTTTTAAAATAGAGCTCCCTGCGTAGGGCCTCCTGTTCGAGGGAATCGACTACCAATACGTTATTGATTAACATCTGTTTCATCTTTCCGGTAGGATATCCGGGAATGTACTCGCGTAAAGGTGTGAAAGCAATCAGTATCGTAACACCAAAGATAATAGCTATTACTGCAAGGATCAGAGCACCAAGCATAGTTTTGGCATTAAACCTAACCTGCCTCATAATATGCAGATTGCTGTCATTAAAAATGACAATCCGGTAGGGATTCTGAAACAGTTTTTTTATTTTATCCCGCTTCCTTTCTTTCTCCATTCCTTATGATTTTCAAGAGTGTCAAACTTACAAGAAAATAAAGAGATACACAAATTACGGCTGGCTGTCTGCTTCCGGATGATTTTAATTCAACTGGGCATAAGGACCGCTTTGGGTATAATAAATAAACTTCGGATAGCCGGATGCCAACTGTCGGCCGCCAATTTAAACTTGTTTGAAAACGAAAATTTTGAATTCTGACACGTTGCATTATCGGAATCGATTTTAGTACCTTTGTCTTTTAAGATCAACTAAAATCAGTAAAGATGAAGTTTCAAAAAATGCATGGACTGGGGAATGATTTCATTTTATTCAATGACCTGGATCCAATGAAATTTGATTTAAGCGCTTTGGCGATCCGGCTATGTGATCGGCATCAGGGGATCGGCGCCGACGGGATCATCTTAATCCTCCCCTCTGAGGTAGCAGATGTTAAAATGAGGATTATCAATTCGGATGGAAGCGAGGCGAATATGTGTGGAAATGGCATCCGCTGTTTTGCTAAATATATATATGATAATCATATAAACCGCGCCAAAACATTCACTATTGAAACTGGCGCCGGGATCATGATCCCCGAACTGATTATTGAAGATGAAAACGTTTTGTTTGTTAAAGTAAATATGGGCGCTCCGGTCTTGGAGCGGGCGGCAATACCAATGATTGGCGCCACTGGAAATGTCGTCAATGAAGATTTCCGGACCGGAATCAATACCTATAAAATTACCAGTTTGCTGATGGGGGTCCCGCATACCATGATTTTTGTGGACCATCTGGATCAAACCGATATTGTGGCCATTGGTAGGGAAATCGAAAAACACCCTTCATTTCCCGAAAAAACCAATGTCAATTTTGTAGAGGTCATTAATGATCGGGAAATTAAGGTAAGGACCTGGGAACGCGGAGCAGGAAGTACATTGGCATGCGGAACCGGAAGTTGCGCTGCAGCTGTTGCCTCAAACCTGATTGACAAAACCGGCAAAACGGTTACCGTTCATCTCGCTTTAGGCGATCTGCTTATTGAATGGGTCGATGGCATTGTTTTTATGACCGGATCGGCAAACCATGTTTTTGAAGGGTATTTGGATTAAAGTGAAAATTTTCTTAGAAATGGCTGCGGAGAAAAAAAGGGTGGCTTTGATATCTGTTTTTGCGGCTGTTTTCCTGACAGTTTTTAAGATTATTGTCGGGATACTGACCGGCAGTTTGGGAATTTTATCGGAAGCCCTCCATTCAGGTCTTGACCTTGTCGCAGCTATTATTACTTACTTTTCGGTCCGGTTATCCGACAAACCGGCAGACAGCGATCACCGGTACGGTCATGGAAAGATTGAGAACCTTTCCGCGTTGATCGAAACCTTCCTCCTGTTGATTACCTGCGTCTGGATTATTTATGAAGCAATTAGCCGGCTTTTATCGGGCAATACCCATATTGAAGTAAACAAATGGAGTTATATTGTAGTAATAAGTTCAATTATAATTGATTATAATCGTTCGCGAATGCTCTTTCGGGTTGCAAAGAAGCACAACAGCCAGGCCCTTGAGGCAGATGCAATCCACTTTTCAACCGATATCTGGAGTTCATCGGTGGTCCTTTTCGGCCTTGTTTGCGTTAATTTTGGATGGTACTTTGCCGATGCTGTTGCAGCTTTAGGTGTCGCTTCAATCGTCCTTTTCGTATCTTATCAGCTTGGAAAGCGGGCAATCGATGTGTTACTCGATAAAGCTCCAATGGATACTGTAGCCATAGTTGAACAAACCTTATCAAATTATCCGGAGGTGAAGCAATTTCATGATCTTAAGGTTCGTACAGCCGGTGCCGATACCTTTATCAAATTCAATATACATCTTGAACCTGATTTGAGCCTCCGCCAGGTCCATGAACTTTGCGATAAAATCGAGAATGAATTAGGGGAACTCATTTCAAGGAGCGAGATATATATTCATGCGGAACCTCAGGAATAAATTGTGAAAGGTCGTTGATCGCATTTGATCATCCTTACTTCTTTCTCCCAATCTTATTAATTAGACAAACACGTACGACTTTATGTGGAAATAAACACACCCACGTACGACTTTGTGTGTGAAAATACAAAAAAACCTTACGACTTTTTGGTTGAGATAAGAATTAAGTATTTTGGAATATTCTTTCCATTGATCTTTCAGAGTATAGTTTTTCTGATACTATTGAATTTTCCATTATTCACATCTCCCGGCAACACGTTAAGCAATTTGGAAATTTACTTTCTTCAAATAAACCGGTTGCTGTGCCTTTGGTGCCTAAATCCTTATCTTTGCAAAAAATAAGAGATTTCCAAACAGATTGTCATGAGCGAAAGAAAAGTCAGGGTCCGGTTTGCCCCAAGTCCCACGGGACCACTTCATATCGGCGGTGTTCGTACCGCGTTGTTTAATTATTTGTTTGCCAAAAAGCATGGTGGGGATTTTATCCTTCGGATTGAAGATACTGATCAGGCGCGTTATGTTCCGGGCGCAGAGGAGTATATTCAGGAGGCATTACAGTGGTGTGGCATCACCATTGATGAAGGACCGGCGCAGGGAGGGCCGTTTGCCCCATATCGTCAGAGTGAACGGAAGGAGCTCTATCGTCAATATGCTGAACAATTACTTTTAAGCGGACATGCCTATTATGCATTCGATACGCCCGAAGAGCTTGATTCGGCACGCTCTACGGCTGAAGGGGAAGGGGAAACCTTTACCTATAATGCCTTGTCCAGAAGTCAGATGAAAAATTCGCTTTCACTTCCCGAGGAGGAATGGAAAGCATTGCAGTCTGCCTCAACCCAATATGTAATTCGGTTTAAAATGCCTGATAACCTGGATGTCACAGAGGTGGATCTGATCCGTGGAAGCGTAACGTTTAATACATCCTTACTCGACGATAAAGTATTGTTTAAGAGTGACGGAATGCCAACCTATCACCTGGCCAACGTGGTTGACGATCATTTGATGGAGATCACCCATGTGATAAGAGGCGAGGAGTGGCTCCCTTCGATGCCTTTGCATGTTTTATTATATCGTGCTTTTGGTTGGGAGGAGACTATGCCAAGGTTTACCCATCTTCCTCTGATTCTTAAACCTGAAGGGAAGGGGAAGCTCAGCAAGCGGGATGGCGACAAACTGGGATTCCCGGTATTCCCACTCCTTTGGAAGGATAAAATAACCGGAGAACCTTCGCGGGGATATCGAGAAGACGGCTATTTTTCCGATGCCTTTATCAACCTGCTGGCCTTACTGGGCTGGAATCCGGGGACCGAGCAGGAGATCTTTTCTATGGACGAGCTTTGTCAGATCTTTTCATTGGAACGGGTTGGAAAATCGGGGGCCCGCTTCGATCCTGAAAAAACCAAATGGTTTAATCATCAGTATTTTATTAAAAAATCGGATTCGGAACTTGGAGAGTTGCTAATTCCATTTTTAAAAGAAAGGGGAATCACCGTCGAACTTCCAATGGCAACTAAAGTTTGTGGTATGGTTAAGGAGCGGTGCAATTTTGTTTCAGAAATCTGGGACCAGAGTTACTTCCTGTTTCAGGCTCCAACAACCTATGATGAAAAAATAGTGAGCAAGCGGTGGAAGGATGACGTTCCTGAAATTATGAGTGATCTTGCCCGATTTTTAGGTGATATCGAACCATGGAATGCCCTGGCAATCAAAGACCCTTTTTCAGCATATGTTACAGCAAAGGGGTGGAATTTCGGTACCGTGATGAATTCGTTGCGTCTTTGCCTGGTTGGGGGTAGTTTCGGCCCCGATATTTTCGAAATCTGTGAAATTCTGGGGAAGTCAGAAACAGTTTCACGTATCCTGAAGGCGTTGGAGAAGATTAAAAACTAATTTGACAATTCAGCAATTCGGCATTGAACGAATTGATTCATAATAGGTAAGATGCGTTAATATTTGGATTGGAGGAATGCAATAGAGCATTGGAAAGAATTGTCTGTTAGGACATTAATGGTGAATCAGTTAATTGCCTGTAGAAACATTAAAACAATTATTAAAATCCCCAATATTTTGGATACTATTCAAAATATTGGGGATTTTATAACTGAGAAGCCAGCAGGTGGTTGAGTCAGTGCATTTATTTTAAAGCACTTAAAGCCTCGTCATAACGACGGCTCACCTCTTTCCAGTTAACAATTTTCCAGAAGGAGTCTACGTAATCAGGACGACGGTTCTGATATTGAAGGTAATAGGCATGTTCCCATACATCCATGGCAAGCACCGGAATACCCTTCACTTCAGTGGTGCTCATCAGCGGATTATCCTGGTTCTGGGTTGAGCTGATCACTAATTTACCTTGTTCATTGACTGAAAGCCAGGCCCAGCCACTTCCAAATTGCTTCTTCCCGGCATTGCTGAATCCCTCCTTGAATTTAGCCACACTTCCAAATGAATCATTAATGGCACTCAGTAAATTGCCTTCAGGCTCCTGTCCGGTGCTGTGAGACATTATTGTCCAGAATAAGAGGTGGTTATAAAATCCTCCTGCATTATTCTTTAGAAAAACCGGGTATTTTTCTATTTCGGAAAATAACTGGAAGAGTGGTTTAGTGATATAATCGGTGGTCGCCGAGGCTTCATTCATATTTTTCGTATAGGCCGCATGATGCTTTGAATAGTGTATCTCCATGGTTCTTGCATCTACGTAGGGTTCCAAATCATTATAGGCATAGGGCAATGGAAGTTGTTTGGATTGCGCGGTAAGGTGATATTCAGCTAATTTGGGAACAGCCTGATTCAGTGTAGGATTGCCGGCAGAAGCAGATCTGGCAGCAAACGAAAATTTTGAGGTAACGAATAATGCGATACCTGAAAGCGAAGCTTTTTTAAAGAAATCGCGACGTGAATTCTGCCCGGCTGAGGGAGAAGATATTAAATTTTTCATCGTTATAAATTTTAGTTTAAAATGACCGGATAAAATACTTTATGGATAACCCTACTTAACGGAACCTCTTTTTATTCTTCCGTTGATAATCAAACAACCAGAGACGAAAAAAGTTTATGGAAACTTTTTAAACTCCATGCTGGAAATCCTTGTTCAGGTGAACTCTTTTCAATAGTTTTATCTTTTAATATTTTGTTTTTTAATCATTATCGACAATGTACGGAAAAATTAGGGAACACCTCCAAAATGAACTCTCAGGGATCAGAGAAGCTGGTCTTTACAAAAATGAACGGATCATTACCTCTGCACAGGATGCTGTCATTAAGCTTGATTCTGGTCAGGTAGTATTAAATTTTTGTGCGAATAATTATCTGGGTCTTTCCAATCACCCCGAATTAATACGGGCTGCGAAATCGGCGCTCGATTCTCATGGTTTTGGAATGTCCTCCGTAAGGTTTATTTGCGGGACTACCGATCTGCACAAGGAACTTGAATGTCAGATTGCCGGTTTTTTTGGAACTGAAGATACAATTTTATATGCTGCGTGTTTTGATGCCAACGGAGGTGTCTTTGAACCATTATTTTCTGAAGAAGATGCAATTATTTCGGATTCTCTAAACCATGCGTCAATCATTGATGGAGTCAGATTGTCCAAAGCCCGGCGGTTCCGTTATAACAATGCCGATATGGCCGATCTGGAGGTGCAGTTGCAAAAGGCGCTGGATGCAAGATTCCGCATTGTGGTTACAGATGGTGTCTTCTCAATGGATGGGAATGTGGCACCGGTTGATGAGATTGTACGATTAGCCCGCAAATACGATGCCCTGGTCATGGTGGATGAATGTCATTCAGCCGGAGTTGTCGGGGAAACCGGACGTGGTGTGACCGAAAAATTCAATATCCGTGGTGAAGTAGATATTATTACAGGAACCCTGGGGAAGGCGTTTGGCGGTGCCATTGGGGGATTTACAACCGGCAAAAAGGAGATTATCGAGCTGTTGCGCCAACGCTCGCGCCCCTATCTTTTCTCCAATGCAATTCCACCGGCAGTTGTCGGGGCTGGAATCCGGATGTTTGAAATGATGGCGGAGACTTCAGAACTTCAAAGCCGTCTACATCAAAATACAGAGTATTTTGTAACCAAAATCAAAGAGGCAGGTTTTGATATTAAGCCCACTCAATCAGCAATTTGTGCGGTAATGCTTTATGATGCAAAAATGTCACAGGAGTTTGCCACCCGATTACTTCAGGAAGGGATTTACGTAACCGGATTTTACTACCCTGTCGTACCTCAGGGAGCGGCACGAATCAGGGTTCAACTGTCAGCTGCTCATCAGCAGGAACATCTCGATCAGGCAATCGCTGCATTTAAAAAGGTAGGCAACGCATTAAAGGTTCTGCAGTAACTATTCAGAGATCATCGCTTCGTACTGATCTGCAGACAATAAGTCATCAAGTTCAGATGAATTTGCTATTTTGATTCTGATCAGCCATCCTTTTTCAAATGGATCTTTATTGACCAGCTCTGCGGCGTCAGCTAATAATTCATTCATCTCCAGGATTTCACCGGAGACAGGCATGAACAAATCAGATACTGTTTTAACAGCTTCGATGGTGCCAAAGACTTCCTCTTTTGCAAGGGTTTCACCGATTGTTTCTATTTCAAGATAAACGATATCGCCCAGTTCGCCCTGAGCAAAATCTGTAATTCCAATATAAGCGAATTCACCTTCTACACGAATCCATTCATGGTCTTTCGTGTATTTAAAATTTGATGGAATATTCATCGACCGAGTTTTTATAGGGTGATTATTAATAAATTACAATATTCAAATACGATTATATGAACAAATGTCCTCCGTGAACCGCCGAATTTCATCGATTCAATGTGTATTCAGGATCCAAAAATACAAATAATACGGTTAATAAAATGAATCAAATCTGCTGTTGCAACAACTGATGTTCACCTTGAAATGGTTCCTTCGGTATTTTTAATTTCCGGTTTCATTTTTCGGTTAACCTGTAAGGCGATTCATAAGCTATTTTCGCCTTAAGCTTCAGGTGGAAAGTTGTAAAAGGCAATAAAAGAACCTTCTGAAAAGCAACTGAGTCAACAACCTCTCCCCGGGATTCGCTTTTAACTTGGGGATCGCCCTATATCCAGTGCCGGATCCAAAGTTTTCAACGAGGGAATAGTCAAAGTTGGCTACTGTTCCAAATTTTACTTTTGTCCTGCAAAAGCCTGTTGCAGATTCTTATAACCTCTATGGTTTTCCTGAATTCTTTTCAAAAAATAGCTGATTAGTGGAAAATATCTACTACTTTTAAGGCGCAAACATATATAGTACAAAGAATTTTATACTATTGTACCATTGAACTATAGTGATCCTAGGTCCTTTCGATTTCCAAAAATATGACTATTATTTAAAACGAATTCTGGTTAGTTAAAATTGATTTGTCGTTTAATCAACATAAGTTCTATTCTTAATGATTATTAAAAATAGGATAAGATTAATTTTCATGTATGATGAAGATTTTAAAATTGGAAGATAATGAATTATGGACAAAATTCAGGAATGGGGATAATGAGGCTCTCTCAAGGATCTATTCTGATAATTCTCCTAAACTTTATCGCTATGGTATAAAAATCACTTCAAATCATTCGATTGTCGAGGATGCTATTCAGAATCTCTTTTCTGACTTGGTAAGAAATAGAAAAAATCTTGGAGATACTGACCATATTCATTTTTATCTTATTAAATCCTTTAAACGGAGGTTACAACGGGAACTTCAAAAAGAGATGAGGTATAATCCTGGGTCTGAAAACAAAGATTACGCCTTTGGGATCACCTATTCAATTGAACAATCAATAATTCTTGAAGAAAGCTCCAATCAAAATTTAAGTCTCCTGCGTAAAGCATTAAATGATTTAACTCCCAGACAGAAAGAGGCTATTTATCTTAAATTTACCCAGGATCTTGAATATGAACAGATTGCAGAAATAATGGAGATGGGTATTGAAGGTAGCCGGAATCTAATTTACCGGGCGGTCAAATCTCTGAAAGATTCTCTTCGGGAAAACAAATCATTGCTTATATTTTTTTTTGCATCAATCTTTTAATTTTTTTCAAAAAAATTAAAAGATTGATGATGTTTTAATAATTGATGCCTTTGTCTGTTATAACTGATTGAAAATTCATGGCAATAATTGACAGGGAGAAATACCTTAACTACGATTCAACCGAAGATTTTATTTTAGATAAAGATTTCTATACGTGGGTATTATATCCTAACCAAGAGCGGAATCTGTATTGGAACGGGTTTATAGAAAAGTATCCGCAGAAAATAAATCTGGTCAGGGAAGCTGCCCTTATAATCCAATCCTTTCAACCCCTTGAACCGGAAGTCCCTGAATACCGGCTGAATTTGATTCTTCAAAAAATATTAATTGCAGAGAAAAAGATTTTATCGAACCGGTACCAGGGACTCAAATATGCTGCGGTTCTGGTTGTTTTGGTGGCTATTGCCAGCTTAATCTGGTTGTCGGTTAATAAGAAAAATAATTTTCAGATTGAAGCTGGCACAATGACAGGGATGAAGGGACGAATAATCCTTGCCAATGGTTCAACACGTGAATTCGATACCGAAAAAACTTCAATTAAACAAAGTTCTTCGGGTCACCTTACGATCAACAATGATACCCTTGAAATTAAATCGGATAAGACCTCTTCGGCCATCAACAAGGTCATTATCCCCTATGGTAAACGATCTGAAATTATGCTTGCCGACGGGACTCATATTTGGCTGAATTCAGGAAGCCAGTTATCTTATCCTACAGAATTTAAATCCGATTCCCGTGAGGTCTATCTTTCGGGTGAAGCGTTTTTTGACATCAAACCCAATCCTGAAAAGCCTTTTTATGTAATTACCAGGGATATCAGGATCAAAGTTCTGGG
Source organism: uncultured Bacteroidia bacterium (assembly GCA_903923905.1). Taxonomy (GTDB): domain Bacteria; phylum Bacteroidota; class Bacteroidia; order Bacteroidales; family Prolixibacteraceae; genus JAAFHB01. The sequence continues at coordinate 14,343 of CAIXZH010000056.1, read as the reverse complement.
AACAAGTTTTAATGTTTCCTCCTATGAAGAAGATAATACCTCTCAAACGGTGTTATTCAAGGGAAAAGTTTCGGCCGGGAAAAATCAGCTATTTTCCAAAACCGTTGAATTGATGCCCGGTGAACGTATGATTTACAATAAGAAAAATCGGGGTTTGACAAAAGACAAGGTTGATACCAAATTTTATGCCTCCTGGATAGGCGGTTATCTTATCTTTGAAAATGAGCCGATTACAGAAATTTATAAAAAACTGGAACGGTACTATAATAAGAATATTCAAGCGGAGGAGGGATTGGAGAAAATATCCTTTTCCGGGAAACTTGATCTTAAAGATAAATTGGAAGATGTTCTTGAAAATATTTCATTTGCTTCAGCGGTCAAAGTGCAGGCGAGGAATGGTTCATTTATTATTAAAAAGTAATGCCTATGATAAAACAACAGGTAACCAGATGAAAGTTAAGTCAAAAAAAACCGGGGCATGCGTCCAAACAAACCCCGGGTTCAAGTGAATTAATCGACTATGAGTCAATTTCAACCAAAACATTCAAAATTATGAAATTAAAATTTAATAAAGGAGAAATTTTTCAGTATCTCCGGAAAAGTTTATTGGTAATGCGTATAACCCTATTTATTATCCTAATTAGTTCTGCTTTTGCTTTTAGTTCAAATAGTTACGCTCAAAATGCAAGACTTTCGCTGCGCATGAACAATGCCACAGTTAAGGATATATTGAAGGCAATAGAGGATCAGAGTGAGTTTATTTTCTTTTACCAGGATCAGCAGATCGATTTAAACCGTAAAATTGATCTTGATGTTGAAGATAAGAATGTTAACGAAATCCTCGATCAGATCTTTGCCGGAACCGCAAATATTTACATAATACGGGATAGACAGGTTACAATCGGAAAATCTCAGGAGCGGTTAGAGAATAAAGGATTATCAGTTGAACGGGTTCTGGAGGGAACGCCACAACCCCATAAGAAAATAATTTCCGGTACAGTCAAGGACGGTCAAGGAATCTCTTTACCCGGGGTAAGCGTTGTCATCCAGGGAACTACAACAGGTGTTACAACGGACAATAACGGGAACTTCACCCTGTCAAATGTGCCTGATAATTCGACATTGAAATTTTCGTTTGTGGGGATGAAATCACAGGTTATTAAGGTTGAAAACCAGACGAGTTTCAATATTGTATTGTTGGTAGAGTCATTTGGAATAGATGAGGTGGTTGCTATTGGTTATGGGACCCAAAAGAAAAAGGATGTTATCGGATCTATTTCATCCGTTAACGCAGATGATATTATCAGGACGGGAGCCCCTTCCTTTGACTCTGCCTTACAAGGCATGGCAGCAGGGGTTCAGATCAATACCGAATCGGGGGTCCCGGGAGCTCCGGTATCCGTTGTAATCCGGGGACTTGGCTCAATATCGTTGTCACGATCTCCACTATGGGTTGTTGATGGTATTCCTGTAATTAATGGTGCAACTGGTCCAAGTTACGATGGGGAAACTGCCCAGAATGTATTTTCCATGATCAATCCGTCAGATATTGAAAATATTGAGGTGTTAAAAGATGCTGCAGCAACCTCAATTTATGGTTCACGGGGATCAAATGGGGTTATCATTGTTACGACAAAGTCAGGTAAAAAAGGGGAGACCAAAGTTAGTGTGGATATAAAATCGGGGGTGAGTCAATGGGCAAAACAAAATATCGGGCTGGCAAATTCCAGCCAGTATATGCAAATCATGGACCTTGCCCGAACCAACAGTAATATTTCCGGTCAGTATACTCCCCTGAGTTCACTGAATCAGCTTGATGGGGTTGTGGCAACCCTGACCAGGGACCAGGGACTTGCGACCAATACCAATTGGGCCGATGTGATCAGCAGGAAAGGGTCATTTTATGATGCAAGTGTTGCTTTGAAAACGGGAACAGAGAAAGGAAATTCCTATTTGTCCCTCAGATACCGGGAAGAGAACGGTAATCTGAAGTTTAATAACCTCACCACATTTTCTGCGAACGTTAATTTAAACTACTACATAACTAAGTCATTCACTTTTGGATTTAAAATAAATGGGTCATTGACCAATAACCGCAGGGATAAATCAAGCGACGGTAAAGCCGGAGCAGGCGGCTGGGCACAAATAACCTCAAATGCATTGCCATGGATGCCGGTTTATGATCCGAGCGGAGTGAATGGATTTTGGAATCCGCTTTGTTCAGCCAATGCTCTTGCCGGCATTTCTCCGTTGAACTCAGAAAGTACGCTGGAATCGCTTAATCTTATTTCGAGTATGAATGCCACCTGGAAATTGCCTATCAAGGGTTTGAGCCTGCAAGGTTTAATCGGAGGAAATATTATGGCCAATAAAGCACTCTCCTGGAGGAGCAGCGCAATTGATACCAACGGATCGATAGCCGATGAATCCAAATATAATACTTCAGTCTTAAATTACAATACCTATCTGAATTACGACAGTAAAATTGCTGAAAACCAGGATATTAATGTAGTAGCTGGTGTAGAAAATACACGATCGATCAGTCATACCATGTCAATCGAAGGAACACAGCTTAACGGCATTTATCATGAAGTCGGAACTCCCGGTCTGGTTACAGGTAGTTCACTTCTGGGAGGTGAATCCTATTTAAGAGGTTATTTCGGCAGGGTCAATTATAAACTCTCTGACAAGTATTTGGTCGGAGCAAGCATTCGTCGTGACGGGATCTCCCAGTTTGCACCGAAAAATCGTTGGGCAACTTTTGCTTCCGGTTCCTTGGGATGGGTCATCTCGGATGAAAAATTCTTTAAGGTTGATGCCATTAGTCTGTTAAAATTAAGAGGAAGTTACGGGCAAACCGGAAATACCAATGTCCCGAATGGAATTACCAAGGACCAATATACGATTCGTCCAGGAGGTTCTAATTCCCTGCAGGGTACACCCAGTACAATGTTACAAAATATCGGAAACTCTGATATCAAATGGGAAACAACAAGTACCTACGATTGTGGTTTCGATTTCGGATTATTTAAAAACCGGTTTAACGGATCTGTAGCCTACTATAAACAACGGATCAGCAATCTGCTTTTAGCCACAGCATTGCCTCTCTCAGCCGGTATTGAAGGTGGGACCGTGAGTTGGGAAAATGTTGGGAAAATGGAAAACAAGGGTTTTGAATTTAATGTTCAGGCAGTTGTAATCAATAAAGCTGTTAAATGGACGGTTGGAGGTAATTTTGCAACCAATAACAATAAAGTGCTTGCTTTGGATCGTCAATCCGACGCCAATGGAGTTGGAATCCTGATCTATGACGCAGATGGTGTTAACCGGAGAATCACCAAAACAGGGTACGGTGTCCAGACCTGGTATATGGCAGAATCTGCTGGTGTAGATGTACAAAAAGGGATCCCTTTGATCTATGAGGTGAAGACCAACGCAGACGGATCAACTACCCATACTGGCAAGATCATTCCGGGGACACTGGATAATGTCGATGCTAACCAAATGATTTTAAGAGGAAAATCTCAGCTTCCAAAGGTTGTAGGTGGTTTTAACACGAATGTGGCCTATAAAAACTTTGATCTGAACCTGGTATGGTCGTTCTCACTCGGAAGTTACATTTACAATGCAACACGTCAGAGTTTATTGACACCAAACAGGGGAGTCCTTCAGGTGTCAAATGAGCTTTTGACCAACAGCTGGAAAAAGGCAGGAGACCATGCAAAACTGCCTCAGGTGGTATCCCAGGTTGAATATTTTTATGATGACCAGGGTAATGCTTCGGCTGACCCGGTTCCTTATGGATCCGATAATACTACCCCTTCCAGCATGTACCTCGAAAAAGGGGATTATTTCAGACTTAGGAATATGCAATTAGGTTATACATTCCCGGGCAGAGTGATTAACAAAGTGAGCCTTCAAAGCCTAAGGATCTATGTAAGTGGAAATAACCTATTGACGATCACAAAATTTAAAGGTTATGACCCGGAAGCAGGAGGCTTTCAACTTTTTAATCCACTGCCTCAGTCCAGAAGTTTTATGTTGGGCATAAATGTTAACTTTTAATCCAAAGTAATTAACCATGAAAAACTTTAAATATATATCACTTCTGATCCTTCTCCTGATCATTGGAGGATCCTGCAATCAGAATGCTTTCTTTCAGTTGGAGCGGCCGGTACAAGCCCCCTGGACATCAGTTTCTGAATTTGAAAATGCAGTTCGTGAACCATATGTCCTGATGATGGGGTCAGCATGGGGTAGTCCCGTGGGTACATTGGGCTTGATCGATTATGCTGAATCGGATATCTCTCAACTCTTACCGGGTATCACAGGAGCTAATTTATCTATCGCTTATTACAACCGGTTGTTTAGTACGGTTTCAGATGATGAAATCATGTGGTGCTTTCCTTATTTGTATGATATGGTTACCTCTTGTAACGCACCCTTGCAATTACTTGCAGATGCGGCTGCAAATGGCAAAGATCCTTTTCCTGCGATGACCGCTTCTGACCGCGCTTTATTACCCAGGTATAAAGGTGAATTGCTATTTATGAGAGGGGTGGCCTTTTGGTATCTGGCCAGAATGTTTGCTCCACCCTTTGATCCCAGTGGAGTTAATGATAAAAAATGTTTTGTGCTTGACACAACATACACCAATAGCGCTTCGGCACTTAAAGATCCGAATCTGGGAACGGTTGCCCAGGTTTGGGCCTCAATCCAGAGCGACTTTGAACAGGCCAAGAACCTATTACCGGAAGATTATGTCACCACCGAGCCTGCTCCCAAAGGACGTGCCAATAAATTTGCGGCATCTGCAATGCTCTCGAGGGTGTACTTTATTACCGGACAATTTGCAAAGGCGAAAACAGAATGTGATTATATCATAGGAGGCCCATATCAGTTGGATGCAGATCCGTTCACCCCTTTTAACTTAAATACAACAGCCCCCAGTAATGAAGTCATCTGGGAAGTTTCCTTCTATTCAGGTTCTGCCAGATTCGACCGAGTCCCTACTATTTTTTCCAAGTGTAACTACAATGCAAGAAATGGCGGGAGGGGCGCCGGTGGTGCCTCTTACAGTCGATGTACCTGGGCAAACCTTACTTTTGGCTATAACACTTTAAAACAGATTGGGTGGATGGCTGATGGAGTGAATGGCGATTACACTAAGCTCGCCGGAGCGTTACAGGATAAAAGATATACTGAAAATTATTGCAGACTTGAGGGATATCGGGATATTCCTTCCGGAATTTCCGCAGATTCTTCCCTCCGTTTTCAAAATACCTATGAAACTGCTATATCAAGTATCACAACTCCGCAAGTATGGAATGATAAGCATTTTCGTGCAGCTGATGGGCGCAGGTCGAACATTCCAATGCTCCGTTTGTCTGAGTTCCTGTTAACCCGTGCGCTCCTACTTTTTAATCAGAATAATTTATCGGGTGCTGCGGCTGACCTCAATGCAGTCAGAGAAAGAGCAGGGCTTGCCGATATTCCGGCTGCGAATGTAACAGCGCTGGAGATCAATAACGAACGAATCAGGGAGCTGTCCGGAGAACATGGCGACAGAACTTACTATCTGATTGGCCAGAGATTGCCTATTGGGATAGGGGATCGCGATGCATCCAAATTCTCGCCGATTCTGCCTCCATATTCTAATATGTACTGGCAGGTTCCACTCGCTGAGCAGCAACTTAATCAGGCTTATTCGACGAATAAATAATACCTGGATCTTACTGGCGCAGTTCATTTGTAAATCAGCATTTGAACTGCGCTAATTTTTTTGCTATTATTGCTGGTCCCGATTCCAATCTTAACTAACGGAATTGATAATCACGTTTAATCGTGGCTATTAACTTCGCTGATCTTCGATTCCATCGGGCCATTAAAAAAAACAAATTAATTACAGATGAAACAGATTTGTACTATTCTGACTTTCTTGTTTTACGCTACAATATGGCTCTCAAAAGCGCAGGATTCGCCTTGTCTTAAGGCAGAAATTTCTGTTTCTCCTGAATTAAAACAATCATTTCAAACCAGCGGAAGATTGATTTTGCATCTTACAAAAAAGACGGGTAAAGAACCCCGGAATGGATCTGAAATAACTATCGGCAAAACTACCCTGAACTGGAATCCGGACAAACCACTGGTGATCAATATAAACGACAAGGATGTGAAAAGTGTTGGTCTGGAAAAGCTCTCGTCGAACTCTTCAGATCGCTATTATTGCCAGGTTGTTTACAAACAGAATATCAATGACGGGCAGGAAAATGTTCCTGGAAACCTTTACAGCAAGGTTGATTCCACCATTCTATCACCCAATATTAAAATCAACCTGAATCTGGACAGGCTAATCCCTCCTTTTGAAATCATTAATCATAAATTCGTGAAATCGGTGGTAATCAAAAGTAAATTTCTTTCCGATTTTTCGGGAAGAGATCGCTATCTGAAAGCTGCAGTTTTACTCCCGTCCGGGTATTTTGACCATCCGGATAAGGTCTACCCGATTTGTTACAGAGCTCCAGGATTAAACGGACGCGCCTATTATATCCGGGACTTTATTGTCGATCACAGATTTTCGGATTGGTGGTTTACAGACCAGGCACCCCAAATCATTTATGTGCTTCTTGATTCGCAAGGGCCATATGGCGACACCTATCAGGTTGATTCGGCGAATAACGGTCCATGCGGTAAAGCCTTGACTGAAGAGTTAATCCCTGAAATAGAGAGACAAGTTCGGGTTGACACTATATCCCCAAGGCGTTTTCTTGTCGGTTATTCAACCGGAGGATGGGTAGCCCTTGGATTGCAGATATTCTACCCCGATTTCTTCAGCGGAGCATGGTCATATAGTCCAGATCCGGTTGATTTTGAACATTATGGCCTGATCAATATTTATCAGGATGAAACTGTTTTTTATAATCAGTTTGGTTATTTGCAACCTGGCAGTCGGACTATTTATGATGAACCGACCTATTCCATGAAAGATTGGATTATGAGTGAAAATGTGGTAAGCCGTAGCGACAACTACCTGGTTTCCGGTGGACAGTTTGGAGCATACAATGCAGTTTTCGGACCCAGAGGAAAGGACGGATTGCCCTCCCGGATGTTTGATCCGGTTACAGGTAAAATTGATCATACAATTGCTGCCCAATGGGAGAAATATGATCTGAAAAAAATCCTTGAGAAAAACTGGAGTTCCCTGGGTCCAAAACTCCAGGGTAAGCTTTGGATCTGGACAGGCGATATGGATGGTCTGTATTCGAATGTGGCAACACGGTTTCTGAAGATGTTTCTCGACAAAACCGAAAATCCAAAATCTGATGCACAGATCAATTTCACCCCTATGGCAGGCCATTGCCAGGAATGGAGCGACCGGGCAGCACTGACAATGATTGCACGAAAGGCAGCACAAATAAACAAATAGTAATTTTGGCTTTCATGTGTCAAACCGATTTTGAAATCTCAATTGTGTAATCAAAATTTATATCTTTAAACCGATGTCAAACTAACCATTGGATATTAGGGAAACTTGCCAAATGATATTTGAGATATTTTTAAAACCAATAGTAAAGTCTCTTTTAATCCTTAATAAGATGAGAAAAATTGTTTTGTTTATCCTTTTCTTCTGTTCATATTTGGCTTATGCCCAGACAGATACTGAAAAAATAAGCTATCATGTAATTAAAACTGATAGCCAGGGAGATCTGATTCCCTGGTATAATGATGATCCGGGCATATCGTATGATCACATTGTTAATATGGTATGGAAGTTCTGGGATACCATGAGAACTGATCTAAACGGATTACCCTACTATATGAATCATCAGGTCTGGAAAAGAGATCATAACGATTTCCGGGGAATTGGAGGTGACCAGTTCTCTATGGCGATATCCTCATGGAGGATGTTATATGATTATTCCGGCGATGAAAAAGTTCTGGATAATATACAATTTATTGCCGATTATTATATTTCCCATTCCTTTTCAGGGGGAGACTGTAAATGGAAGAATATTCCCTATCCCTATAATACGCTTATCTATTCCGGCAATTATGACGGAGATATGATATTGGGGAAAGGTTATACTCAGCCCGACAAAGCTGGTTCCTTTGGATCTGAACTGGTCAACATTTATAAACAGACGGGAAAAGAGATTTATCTTGAAGCAGCGGTTAACATTGCCAATTCCTTGTCGGAACATATGGTTGCCGGCGATGGTGGTCACTCACCACTTCCATTCAGGGTGAATGCTTCAACCGGGAAGATTGGAGTCCTAAACGAAGGGACAGCCTCAGAAATAACCTATGCCTACACTACAAACTGGACCGGGACTATGAGTCTTTTCCAGCGATTGATCGCTTTGGGGAAAGGTAATACGGCCAACTTCCATAAATCATTTGAGATACTCCTCTCCTGGATGAAGCAGTATCCCTTGAAAACAAACAAATGGGGACCTTTTTTCGAAGATGTAGGAGTCTATTCGGATACCCAAATTAATGCGGTAACCTTTGCCCGGTATATCCTTGAGAATCCTGACCAGTTCAATGATGGCATTGGCTCGGCCAGGCATATTCTGGACTGGGTTTACCATGAACTTGGGAATCCCAAATGGGAAAAATACGGTGTTTCCGTCGTAAATGAACAAACTTCATACCGGGTCCCGGGGAATAGTCATACTTCGAGACAAGGGGCTACTGAATTATTGTACGCAGCCAAAACGGGGGATTTAAAAGCAATGGAAAGGGGAATACTTCAGTTAAACTGGGCTACCTATATGGTTAATGACGATGGCGAGAGCACTTACCCCAATGGCGAGACCTGGATGACCGACGGATATGGGGATTATGTGAGGCACTATTTAAGGGGAATGGCCGCGTTTCCTGAAATTGCCCCTGCCAATCAGAATCATTTGATATCCTCCTCTTCTGTAATTAAAAGGATTACTTATAACGAGGTGAATATTCTTTATGAAACATTTGATCAGAATTCGGTTGAGTTGCTGAGACTCAAGGTCAAACCTAAAGAAATCAGAGGTGATGAGGTTAAATTACCTGAATCTGATATTTCAAAACAAGAAGAAGATTGGGAATGGAAACCTTTAAAAATCGGAGGAATCCTTAAAATTAGACATCAGAAAAGCAACAAAATTGCTATTCAGTTTTAACCTTGATTTGAAATATGTGAATTGTAAAACAATGATTAAGAGAATATTCCTGCTATTTTTGGTACACTTCGTTCATTACGGGGATTGTATATCTCAGAATTCACAACCACTAAAGGACTTCACCCAATTTGTAAATCCGATTATTGGTACAGCTCCAACAACCACGATCTCCGGGTTAAAACACGGTGAGGGATCAGAGCAAAATGCAATGGTGCAACCCTCGGTAACGATGCCCTTTGCTATGACAAACTGGACCCCGCAAACAACCAATACTGAAAAAAAGTGTGTTTCGTCCTATTATTACAAGGATTCTCTGATCACGGGGTTCCGCGGCTCACATTGGTTAAGTGGCTCGTGCACCCAGGAATACGGATCAGTGGCCATTATGCCTGTTTCAGGTCAATTGGTATGTAATCCATCGAAACGAGGTTCCCTTTATTCCCATTCCTCAGAGCTGTCAACTCCATACTGTTACAAAGTTGAACTCAACACCTATCACATTACTGCAGAGATGACAGCGACCATCCGGTGTGGGATCTTATGTTTTACGTTTAATAAAGAAGGTGATGCGCATATTGTTATAAATCCGAACAATGATAAAGGTGAAGGTTTTGTGCAGATAATTCCTGAAAGGAATGAAATTATTGGCTATAACCCCATCCGCCGGATTTACCAGGGGTGGGGAAAACCTGCAGGATTTTCGGGATATTTCGTCATGAGGCTGGAGAAGGGTGCTGACTCATATGGCGTTTTCTCCGGGGATCAGATCTACCATGGGAAACTTCAGCTGAATAATAAGCAAAACTTAGGAGCCTTCCTGTCATTTAAGGTCAAAAAAGGGGAACAGGTAAGGGTGAAAATCGGAACCTCATTTGTAAGTATCAGTCAGGCGCAAAAAACCCTCGATGCCGAAATTCCTGATTTCGATTTTGAAGGCATTCAACAGCAACTCAAAAACAAATGGAACGAAATACTCTCGCGAATTGAAGTGGAAAGCAATCAAACTGATGAATTGGTGAAATTTTACACGGCTATGTACCATTCTTTTCAACAACCGCGTACCTACAACGATATCGATGGATGTTATCCTCGTTTTGATGGCAATGATCAAACAGATACCATTTGTGGCGGAAACTACTATGGGGATTATTCTGCCTGGGATACCTTTCGTGCACTACATCCATTGTATAACCTGATTGCCCCAGAATACAATGCCGACATGGTCAGATCGCTGCTGACTATGGGGAAAGTCAGAGGTTGGCTTCCCATTTTTCCCCAATGGAACAGTTACACCTCTGCGATGATTGGCGACCATGCCATTTCGATTATTGCTGAAGCCTATATTAAGAAGGTCGTCAACCTGTCTGAAGCTGATTACCGGTTGATGAGACACAATGCAACCGAAACGCCCTTAGATTTTGAAGAGTATGCCAGTGGAAAAGGGAGGAGGGCGCTGCCATCATACCTGAAGTATGGCTACATCCCGCTGGAAGATTCAGTTAAGGAAGCATTTCATAAAAATGAACAAGTTTCACGAACCCTGGAATATGCCTACGACGATTATGCGTTGGCCCAGGTTGCAAAAAAAATGGGTAAAAGCAAGGATTACCATTACTTCATGAAGCGGTCCCGAAACTATCGAAATGTGTTTGATCCTTCTGTAAATAACATGAACGGACGTTTTACCAATGGAAAATTCACCACTGATTATGATAAAAATAAAAAAATGTTTTATGTCACGGAAGGTACTCCCTGGCAATACAACTGGTATGTTCCGCAAGATGTGGAAGGGCTGATCCGGTTGATGGGAGGAAGGGATAGATTCAATCACGTACTTGATGATTTCTTTGAAGAGGGGCAGTACTGGCATGGAAATGAGCCCGGGCAACAAATTCCGTTTTTGTATACCTATTCGGGGCAACCCTGGAAATCGGCAAAAGTAGTCCGTGAAATACTTAAAACCGAATATAGTACCGGTCCGGGGGGATTGAGTGGCAATGACGATTCGGGACAAATGTCTGCCTGGTATATTTTTGGGGCAATTGGCTTTTATCCGGTTTGCCCTTCTCTTCCCGAGTATGCTGTTTCCGGTCCGGTTTTCGAAAAAGTGACCATCAAACTGGGCAATGGCAAAATACTTATACTATCTGCTCCCGGAACTTCGGTGAAGAACTGTTACATCAAATCCATCCATTTTAACGGCCGCAGGATTGATAATTTTAAATTCTCCCATTTTGATCTGCTGAACGGAGGAATTGTTGAGTTTAAAATGACCGATCAATTTTAAAACGGGAATCCTTTGATTGGGAATAGTTTTAGAAATACAATCATCACATTTTGAATTTGCTAATGCAATTAATCTACAATTTTATTACTATGAATAGCATAAATTTGTTAATTACACTATTACTCTTCGGAAATCTGGCTGTGGGTGAACCAATTCAGGTGAATTGCCCTAAAACGGAATTAAACTTTCAAAAAATGAATACAATTGAGCTGATGAAAAAAAGAATCCTGCTGGATTCATCGAAAGTATTGTACGATAAACCACTTAATCCAGATGATTTCTCCAGCTCGTGGGATGTATACCATAGTAAATGGGAAATTAAAGAGGGTTGGCTGCAAGGTGAAAATCACGGAAACTGGCCGGGAATGGCGGTACTCAAACAAGATTTTCCGGGAAATGTACTGGTCGAATTTGAAGCTCAAACCATACGTCCCTCTTCTCATGATATCAATGTGATGTGGAACGGTGAATGGCTTACTTCAACCGATCAGCGAGGGACTGCTTATGTTGCAGGGCTGCAAGGATGGTGGACAGGCAAAGTGGGAATTGAGAAATCGAATGACTATAAATTCATGTGTGGGACTGCCTTGTTTAATTTTGAACCTGGTAAAATCTATAAAATCCAGGCTGGAAGTATTAACGGGCATTGTTTCATTTTAGCTGACGGAAAGCTGTTGCTCGAAGCCATGGATCCAAATCCAATCGATAATCAAAAATGTACCAAAGTAGGTTTTGAGGCCTATTGCAGCAAAATTCGGATCCGTAATATCAAAATCAGACAAATTTTTTGGGAATCGGTAGCAATGAAATATGAGGTTGATTTCTAAATCAGTGACATGTTTAGCCTGTTGCCAGAAGTCTTGTTTAGATTCCGGACAGCAATTGCTTTTATCCATTATGGCGGAATTTTCCATGGATCATTTTTATTAAAGGGAGATTTTCGTTATTATTGGGGTGTAAATTATCGGTAGAAATGTTTAGAGCAGAGATAAATTCACTTTCTGAAATCAATCGTATTGCATCCATGTTCCTTATGGCGCATCCGGCCGACCGGATATTTGCGTTTTACGGTGCAATGGGTGCTGGAAAAACGACCTTTATCAAGGCACTTTGTGAAGAGATGCAAGTATTGGACTATGTCACATCTCCCACATTTTCTCTGATCAATGAATATCAAACGGAGAACAAAGGCACGATATTTCATTTCGACTTTTACCGCATCAATAACCTTAGTGAGGCTTATGACTTTGGCTACGAAGATTATTTTTATAGTAATTGTTATTGTTTTATCGAATGGCCGGAGTTGATCGAATCTCTTTTGCCTTCAATTGCTGTTAAAGTCTTTATTAAAGAGGCTGAGAATGGGTCACGGATCATTGAGTCGGAATGAAAAATCTGTTAAAACTATTAGGCTATGAATCAAAGGAAAGGTGGTAAACTGTCAACACTGGCTAATGACCAGCTTCTTCCAAGGGAAGAGCTCTACAAGAGAAGCCCGCGAAATATTAAACTCAATATTGGTATTCCTGACAATTCTGCTTCGATTGAGTACTGTGTCCCGTTAACGCCCCAGTCGGTTGAAGTATTGGTTCATAATGGACATGATGTATTTGTCGAAACCGGAGCTGGGAAGGAAGCCAATTATTCAGACCAGGCCTATTCAGATTGCGGAGCAGTGATTTGCCGTTCTGCTGCAGAAATCTTTCAATGTGATATCATTCTAAAAATGGCCCCTTTCACACATGAAGAGACCGAGTTGATGAAGGGGAATCAGTTATTGCTTTCGCCCCTCTACCTCACCCTGCAAACCCAGGAATCGGTTCGTCGTTTAATGCGTAAAAAGGTTACAGCTGTCGGGTTTGAATATATGAAGGATGAAAATGGGATCTTCCCCGTAGAACGGATTTTCAGTGAAATTATGGGAAATACATCAATGATAGTTGCCAGCGAGTATTTGAGTACTGCCCGTAATGGTAAAGGGGTAATCCTTGGCTCTGTTACCGGGATCTCACCTACCGAAGTTGTAATTCTTGGATCGGGTACTGCGGCAGAATTTGCCGCCCGCACTGCACTTGCACTCGGTGCCACCGTAAAAGTGTTCGATGATTCAATCTCAAAATTAGTTGATTTCCAATCCCGGCTTGGGGCACGTGTTTTTACTTCCGTATTTCATCCTAAGGCACTCCGAAAGGCCATGAAAACGGCCGAGGTGGTTATTGGAGCCCTCTCTATGAATGAGGTACCTAAAATGATTGTCCCGGAAGAGATGGTTGGGGGGATGAAGGAGAATTCCATTATCATTGATCTGAATATCATTCAGGGAGGATGCATTGAAACATCAAGGATTACCAATCATAAGAAACCAACTTACATTGAACATGGTGTCATTCACTATTGCGTACCCAATATTACCTCCAGGGTGGCTCGCACTACATCAATTGCAGTGAGTAACATTCTGGCCCCAATGTTACTTGAAATCGGAGAATCTGGCGGAATTAACCAATATGTTAAAACCAACCGCGGATTTTGTGAAGGAATCTATGTTTTCAATGGAGTATTGACCAACCAGGATATCGGAGCTGTCCTGAATATTCCGGTTACCGATATCAACCTGCTGATGGCGGCGTTTTAATCAGCAGAAGTGACCAAATTCCCCCGACAGCATCTTTAACCGGAGCCTGAAGGAAAGCTAAGTCTAAGCCCCTGATAGTGCCTAACCCAAAACGATTTTACTAAAAATTCATTCCTGATAAATTCAGATATACTTATCCAGATGGTGGCTAAAAAAATTGGGAAGATTGTTGACCACCCCGCCCTTTGGGCACCCCTCCAAAGGAGGAGAATATTTGCCGGTTAATTGATTACAATAGTTTGTAATTCATAATATTATGT
>CAIXZH010000055.1 GCA_903923905.1 uncultured Bacteroidia bacterium | reverse complement strand
CACGCCGGTTAATCATTATTGGGCGTACCGGATTGAGCCGGGCGGATTCAGGCAAGGGTGAATGTCAGTTTTAACCAGTATTAAGAATCTTTGGTAGGGAAAGTGACCAAACACGAAGTGCCTGCCCTTGACGTTTCCGGCCAGCGATCAATAAATTTGACCAATCAATGAATAACCAGCCCATATATCTTTCATCTAATTTATTTTTAAAAAAAAGAAGAAGTTTTCCTAAAAAGGACCATGCAACCTAGTATGATTTATAAAAGTGCAATTTATTTATCTCCAACGACCTGCGGGCAAATTTCATGTTGAAATTTGCCCGCAGGGAAGATGGAGTCCCCCAATGACCTATCCGGGTCGTCGGTGTTCAAAGAGTTTCGATAGGATATATGATATTAACATAATATAAATAAATATTTCATAATAAAAAAAAGAAGAAAAACTTTTAAATAAAATGAGTCCTATGCGAATTACGAAGTAATGAGGAAGAAAATCTGAATTGGTTGGCCTCCGGTTTATTTGTCCTTTAACAGATACGAATTGAATACTATTTTTAGTCCTAAAATTGTAAGAATGGAACCAAAACCACTGATCAGAAGGTATGAAGCCTTAAAGGAATTCCAGGTTAAAGAAGATCCTGATGGTAATCAGGTTGTCTTCTCGATAAAGTTTATTAAAAAAAGCGGGGAACTGGTTTTTTATCCAAGGGCTGTTGCTTCCGGATTACGCTTTAACATGAGTGATAAGCGGATGCGTGGTGTTTTGCCTGTTGACAAAGACAACAAGGCCAATGGTCATGTTACTCCTGTCCACATTGATAGTATAATTGAATGGAATGGTAAACAACTCAAACTATAATGGCAGAGATCTTATTTAATAAAAGTGGTGTTCCTTTAATTGCTTATGGTAATAGTTACCAGGCAACAACGACTGGTGCGCCGGTTGAGAAGTTAAGGAAAACTTCACAACCAAAAAATCCTGATGAAGATAAGTTCCTTGTTGGTGGCATCTGGGTATCTGACTGGAGCGGGAACAATGACTTTCCTACTATTGCAGAAGCGATCATAAACTCTGTTGGAGTACTGAATACCGGATTAAAGTTTACACGCAATTTCACATTAGGTCAGGGAATATTTGCCTGTAAGGTTTTGGATTATGATGAATCTGGCAATGAAATTCTTCAGCGTGTAACAGATAAGTCCTTGATTGGGTTTGCTAATTCACGAATTGTGCGTCGGTATTTGTCGAAAGCATTACGAGATTACCTTAAGTTTGGTTGTGCATTCGTTCAGATTATGATGAATGCTACCGGTGATCAAATTGTGGGTATTAATACGATCAATGCCAAGTATTGCCGGTTGAGTGTGGCCAATGAGTTTGGAGTAATCGAAAAATGCGTTGTATCGGGCAAATGGCCTGACTGTCCGGCTGAATCGCAATATCAGGTATTGGATGTTTTGGATGAATACGATCCGGTTTATGATCTGAATCAACGAAGATGGGGTAACAGGACCGGAGGCAAATCCTTTATCTATGTGATCAAGGATAGCTGGGGGAACGGTGAGTATTATTCACAACCTATCTGGTGGGCCTCTTATTTGGCCGGATGGATTGATATTGCCCGAAGTGTACCGGCATTTTTAAAGAAAGCGTATGAAAATCAGATTACCTGGAAATGGCACATTCAAATACCGTATGCTTTTTGGGATAAACAATTTCCTGCCCAGGATTATCCGGATATTGAATTACGGAAAGTCGCCATTGAAAAGTACATGGATGACATTGAATTAAATCTCTGTGGGCCTGAAAATGCAGGGAAGCCGATCTTTACGTTCTTCGAGATCAATCCAAGTAGCGGAGCAACTGAAGAACAATGGATTATCAAGTCATTGGATAATAAATTAAACAATGAGCAGAATCTTGTGACTTCGGCAGCTGCCAATTCTGAGATTATGTTTTCGATAATGGTTAATCCCAATGTGTTAGGGGCCGGTATGCCCGGGGGAACGTACGCTGGTAATCAGGGAGGAAGCAACATTCGGGAAGCCTATCTTGTCAATATTGCCAACTGCTGGCTTGACAGGCAGGATATATTGGACCCGTTGGATCTTTATACCAGGTACAACGGCGCTGAACAGGATGTTGAATGGAGGTTTAGAAATACTGTTTTAACGACCCTTGATTCCGGGGCAGGGACTACTAAGACATTGAGTTAACTTATTTTATCATGATACTAAGCAAAGAGAATAATCTTAAGATGGAGGAGATTCGTGAATTTATTCCGATCTCCAAGGCAGCAGAATTTGATTCCCTGGCACCTCATATACGGATAGCGGAACAGGATTTCCTGATTCCGCTTATCGGAAGAGAGTTATACAATTATATGGTATTGATGTATAACGGTAAAAATGGAAGCGGTTCCGGCGTTACTGATAATTCACTTATCAATGAACTATTGAAGCTTATGCAGTCCTCAGTTATACATTTAGCCTATTGGATTGGATTTGATGTGCTTAATTCTCATGTTTCAGATGGTGGTTTTAAGCGTATTGAAAGTGATACCGTTAAAGGATTATACCGTTACCAGGAAGATAACTTAAAAAATTATCTGAAAAGCTCTGGGTTTAATCAGTTGGATCATGTATTGGAATTTCTTGAAAGTAATATTGCAGAATTTGAAGATTACCGGCAATCGGCGAATTACAGCCAGTTCCGGAGCATGATCATTCAAACAACTGATCAGTTTAACCGGATTGTATTTATAAATAGTAGCCGGTTAACTTTTTTACGGATGAAGGCACATCTGAGTTACATTGAGGAAACTTCAATCCGGAGTACCCTGGGAGAGGTTGTTTATCTATCTGTTAAAAGTGAAATATGTAAAGATGTTCCTTCAACCCGGGTAAAAAATATCCTTCCTTATATTCAAAAGCCATTGGCTTTTTTGGCTAGTGCTTTATTGATGGAAGAGAGCGGAGCGGACCTGACAGATAACGGGCTTTACTTTGCTTCCACTAAGGTAGGCAACGTGAATACCGGTGAATGGTTACCTACCAATGAAAAAAGGATTGGTATCCTGGTTGCAAGAAACCGGAGTATTGGTGAAGCTTATCTGGACCAGTTAAGAACCTATCTTGAACAGAATAATGAGATATGGCCGGAAGCTACTGTAACGACAGGTAAACTTTTCCGAAGAGATAATACCGGCAAAAAAACTTTCTGGCAGTGATTACCATTGAAATCCGGTACCCGGGAATGTTTTACAAACGTATTCTGAAAAGTAATATTCCTGAATCATGGAGTGAGATTAATGCTGATCAATTGATCAAAATTGTCCTATTGAATGAATGCCAGGATATTAATGGTGTTGATTTTATTGAATGTTTTACTGGAATTAACCTGAAGTTACTGATTAGACTTGATCGTTTTATAAATTTTAAGTTGTGCAATCTGCTTAATTTTCTGAGTGAGGTTGAACCATGCACGCATATTTTTTTCATAAAGAAAATTAAGGGATTGAATCTTTATGCTCCTGAAGATAAATTGAACGGGATGACTTTCGGACAATTTATATTTTGTGAAAGTTATTACAATGAATGGGTTAGAGAACCGGATAATGAATCATTGATACGGTTTGTTGGTGCGCTTTATTTAGGAAAGAAAGAAACCTTCTCTGCTGAAGGTATTGAAAAGAGAAGTTTGCTTTTAAATAAATGCAGTAGGATAAAATTAAAAGCTATTGCGTTGAATTATTCCATGGTGATCCGCTGGATGCAGCTGAGGTACCCGATGGTTTTTACCGAAGGGAAAAAGCAGGGTGATGAAGAGCTTAGTAAAAAAATGATAAGTTCTGTATGGGTTAAATTGTTTGAATCAATTGTTGGGGATGATCTGATTCACCGTGATTCATATGCACAGTTACCTATTCATGCAGTCCTTAAATTTATGACACGCAAGTACATTGAAGGATTAAAGGTTGATTAATTTTAATGTTATGGATATAAAATTTTCTGATCTGGTTCAATATTTCAAGGATATTGCAACAAAACATAAAAGCATAGGTCAAACGCCTGGTGAAAAGCATTTTTACCGCTTTGAGATTGACGAGGTTTTGTCCGGGCTGAAAAATATTAATTATCCGGCTTTGATCCTGGAAGGCTATCGGTGTGATTTCACCGATGATCTTGCAGATAATATTTTGAAGAATCGTTCCGGTGCTTTCATTCTCCTGGATCATGTAAATGATATTGGTGATTTTGATCAAATACACCTGGTATGGGATAATCTGGAGAACATCGCAGATGATATACTGATTCGCATAAAAAGGGATAAGCGGGATAGTTTCAACAAAACAATCAAGGATTTTAAAATTGGTTCCGTGGAATATAGTTTATTAGCCAATGAACAGGATAGAAATTACGGTATCCGGTGCACGTTTACAATTTCATCCCCATTAACAGCTGTACGGGAGAATTCTAATTGGATAACAGATTAAGCGTAAAAAGATGGCAATCCTGAAAAGTAGTAATAATGGTAATGGTATTGGTGCGGAGCAAACTCCAGGGGTTGATCCGCAAAAGCAAAATGAGATTGTGCGGAAATGGTTACGGATTGTCCAGGGAAGATTGCAACAATCGACCAGTGGGTTTACTCATGGTAAAGCCGGAACGGTTTCCAAACGTTATCGTATTGAGAAAAAGCTTACTGCAAGTTTAAAATCAGAAACAAAGCAAAATTACGGGGTTATTGACAGGGCTTCACTGGTTTTTGAGCGGCATGGGATTTTTGTTCATAAAGGAGTTGGCAGAGGTTATAAAATGTCCGGAGGTGTTGTGATCCGAACAGCCAAATCTGTAAGTCCTGCTGTAACAAGAAGACCTGTTGAGTGGTTTAATCCGATCATTAACCAGTTGATTCCTGAGCTTGTGAAGGATCTGGAAGAGGTTAATGCTGATGCAGTGATCAATGCCACCAGGTTGGTTATTAAATAACAAGTGACTTTAAAATGAACTTTGTCTAAAGTGCTTATTTTATAACATACTGATAAACAGTCAGTATTATAAGAACAATTATTGCGATTATCAAACCTGGTCTCATATTTACAGCCATTGGGTATTTCGTCTTGAAATCTTTCTCAGTAAGAAAGTAAATACCAAATACTATAGGTATTGCTCTTGCAATTATATGAGCAACAGCACTGTGCTTAAATAAATAATCAATTATACCTGATACTAATATCAAGCATATAAAAACAATTCCCATCTTCTTTGACATCATAATAATCAGTTTTTAGGTTTTGTGTCTAACCAAATGATTAGACAGAGTTCGGATTACACACCCTTTATGTCAAATAAACTATTAATATAAAATATAACAAAAATTAAACTTAATACTGAAAAATCCAAATACTAATCCTTGTAAATTCTTTTGATCTAATCAGTAATATATTTATGATGTTTTATAATCGTTTTAAAATGCCACATAAGTTCGTGGCTATGGATTGGTTGAGTTATAGAACTGCGACTCTATCATCCCCGAAACTACTGCAAAAGGTTCCCAATCTCAATTTTCAAGGTTGGTAAGTGTCTTACAATGGTGCCCCAGATAATCTCATTGTCAATCTTATCATAGCCGTGAATCACCCTGTTACGCATGCTGATAATTTGCTTTTTACCCGATATATCCAGGGATGGATCGAGTTTTTCAATCCGGCTCATTGCTTCACCAATAATCTCAAATTCACGTTCAACAGCCCGGCGTAACATCTTATTTGCCATATAGACCTTGAAATCACGTTTTTCTCCGAGGTATTTTTCAATTGAATCTATGGATTCCTGAATATCAAACAGAAACTTCTTAATCTCATTATCCATACAATAATGTCTTAGTTTGATTAACTGAGTCGATAAAGTAGGGATTGGATAAGGATTTGTCAGTTACCAGATCAACAGGACGGCGAAACAAGTCCTCAAACTTTTCTGCCAAATTAAAATAGGTATCGGCATAATCTCCGTAATCCATAGGCTTAAAGGAGATTAAGAGATCAACATCACTTTTATCAGTAAACCGATCGGTACAGACAGACCCAAAAGCAAACAGTGATTTTACATTATGTGCAATGCATAATGATTTGATTTTGTCTATATTATCTGATAAAAGCCTTTGCATAACTACGTTTTGTACAAATTTACGCTACTTAACTAACTTTTGCAAACGTAATTTAATTTAAGGATATTTTGATAAAGGCCTGACTTTGAAAACTGTCCTTTCCTTCCTCTATCCATCCCGGTAACTTAGCCAAAAACAAAGCGTATGGCAGCATCTTACGATCGCAGGATTAGTTTTTATATCAATGGGAAAGAGATTTCGAATGATCTTAAAAGTATTCGTGCAGAAATGACCAAGATGAATAATGAGCAGGCCAGGATGATCATTGGAAGCAAGGAATATATAAACCATGCCAAAGGGATCAGGGAATTAAAAGGAATTATGGCGGACCATAATCAGCAGGTTGCTGCTATTGGTAAATCATGGAGTTTGGCAAAAATGGGAGATTCCTTCAATCGGTATTTTTCCATGCTTCAGGCCGGTACCGCTGCTGTTATTGGTTTAGTCCTTGGGTTTAAGGCTTTGGTTAAAGTTCACAATGATTTTGAAGAGCGGGTATCCAATCTTTCGGCGCTTACCGGTTTATCCGGTAAAAATCTACAATGGTTGGCTGATCAGGCTAAGCTATTAAGTACATCTACTTTTGAAGGTGGTATCCGGGTTACGCAGAGCGCACAAGATATTGTTGATGCGTTTACCAAGATGGGTTCTGCCAGACCAGAACTTTTGCAAAATAAAGAAGATCTTGTTCAGGTGACCAAGCAAGCTTTGATTCTTGCTGCTGCTTCAAAAATGGAGATGGAACCGGCTATTAATGCGGTTGCTGCTTCGATGAATCAGTTTAATTTAGGAGCTGTTGAATCTCAAAGAATCATCAATGTTCTTGGAGCTGGTGCATTGGCCGGTAGTGCTGAGGTGGAACATCTTACCAAATCCATGTCTACTGTTGGTACGGTAGCTTACAATTCCAATTTGACCCTTGAACAAACTGTTGGCATCTTGGAAACCTTGGGGGAACGTCAATTAAAAGGAGAACAAGCGGGAACCCAATTAAAAGCTTCTTTGATTAGTTTAAAAGCGGCGCACCTTGGTTATGCCAGTGGAATATTTAATGTTCGGGATGCACTTGTGGAATTAAGAGCAAAGATGGATGGTAGTGGTGATGCTATTGAACGTGATGGTAAATTGATTGAAGTTTTTGGAAAGCGAAATATTACTGTTGGAACTATTTTAACCAGTAATATTGATCGTGTTGACTATTTTACCAAAGCGGTCACCGGAACTAATATTGCTTTATGGCAAGCGGCTGTTAATTCTGATAACAACAATGCGAAGCTTGCCCAGGCCGGGAACAGGATTACCAATATCGCCAATGAATTAGGTGGTAAACTAACTCCGGCGATGCACACGGTTACCGGTTATTTTGGTATGTTTCTAAAAGGTTTGATCTTTATGATCGAGGCTTTTGGTACTTACGGACGAGTAATAATTACTACCACCTTAGCAATTATTGGATATACTGTTGCTGTTAAGTTGCAGACTTTATGGCAAGGTAGAGCGAACCAGGCTACCTTATTACAGATTATCACGCAAAAAGCTCAGGCTGTTATGAGTACCATTTCAGCTGTTGCCAGCCAAATATGGGCAGCTTCCCTGATGCTTATTACCGGTAATCTAAAAGGGGCTACCGCTGCCATGAGAACACTAACGGCTTCCATGAAATTAAATCCAATTGGATTAATTACAGGGTTAATTATTGCGGGCGCGTCAGCGCTTCAGTATTATATTGAGAAAAAGAAAGAAGCTGCTGAGGCTGCAAATATTTCCAATAGTATTTTGAAAGAAGAGAAATCCTTAATGGCCGGATATTCGAGTGATCTTATTACTGAAAAGAATAATTTAAATGCGATGGTTGGAATGATTCTCCGGACCAATGAAGAGGAGGAAATGAGAGGTATTTTAATTGACAAATTGAAAGAAAAATATCCGGGTTTGTTATCATTTATAACGAATGAAAAAATTACCAATAGTGAATTACGAACCATATTAAAGGATGTAAATACGCAATACGATGAGAAATTAAGATATGCAGCGCTACGAGCCAGTAGTGATGCCATTACCAACGCTTCGATAAAAGCGGAGGAACGTAAGTTGGTCATCGAAGATGAACTCCTGGAAATTGAAAAACAACGGTACCTTGTTGGTGATAAAAAATCAGATGCTCAGGTTACAGTCCTTAATGCAGAGTACACGAAGTTGAATGGGAACCTTGCTGACTATAAGAAGAAACAGGTAGAGCTAGCTGAAACGATGGTTAAATTTAGTGAAAAGGACAAGCTTAATAAAACTGTTGGTGGTATTGATCAGCAATTGGCTGCACAATTGGTTTCCCGGAATATTTATAATGCAAAATTGAAATTGGCCAGGGAGAGTGATTAAAAGGATGAGATTAAATTTTATCAGGACCAAATTGATTTGACTGATGCGCAGATCAACCTATTAAATATGAAAAAGAAAAATCTGATTGAAACGCAGGTTAATGATCCGGTTGATCATTCTAAAGGAACTGAACGAAGTGATTTGATTTTATTAAAAGAGCGTGAACTCAAAGCTGCCAATGAATTACCTGGTTCTACTAAAAAAGAAATAATTTTTAGAAATCAAAAAGTGGAAGCCATTGAAAAGGAAATTGCTGCGTTAAAAGAACTGGGTAAATCTCATTCTGCTCTTCAGGATAAGGAAGATAAGCTAGAGGACAGAGAAAATAAAAAGATTCTGGAACGCCTGCAGGCTCAGAACAGTAAGCAAATTGCGCTGATCAATGAGAATCATATGCTGGGGTTATCCACCGATGAGCAATATAAAGCGCAGCTTGTTGCCCAGGAATTTCTATTCCAGAAAAGTAAAATTGACAACTTTAAAAAAGGGGGAAAGCTTTACGAAGATGCGGTGGCTGCTTTTAATACGTTATTGGTAACTCAGAGTGAAGCTTTTAAACAACATATGCTGGATGCTGAAAATGCGCTTGACCAGGCTAAAATTGACAACCTGAAGGATAAGATTGAAAAAGAAAAGGCTGTTGAAGAGTTACGGTGGAAAAATGAATTGATCAGTTTGAAAAAACAGATCATTGTCCGGGCTGAATTAAAGAAAGAGGAGGTTTTATACAATGAAAAGGTCAATGCAACTATTGTTGAAAAAACAAAGGAACATCTTGAAACTACGAATAAATTAAGTCAGGCCGGTTTGATTCAGGCACAAATGAATAAGGCTTTAATTCAGGAAGCCGGGGCATACAGTGATGAGCAGAAATGGGCGGCTGACAGTGCAAAAAGCAAGGCTCAATTAGCTCAGGATATTCTGGATTCAGATAGCAATGAAGTTCTTAAGGCTCAGGCTGAAAGAAGATATGCAGATAGTTCACAAAAAATAAAGGATGAACAGATAACCAAAGAATACGGAATCAAAGAAGAAAGATTGAAAAATATTTCTGATTTAACTGGTGCCATGATTACAGCTGTTGGTATTGAAAGTGATTTGGGAAAGGCATTGTATTTGTTTCAGCAAGGTCTTGCCATCGCTTCTATTTGGACTGAGTATGCAAAACAATTGATGATCATCAATACCCAGGCTTTGATGATGGGTCCTATTGCTGGTCCAATCTGGGCTGCTACCCAGGATACCAAGGCAACCATTACGGCTGCTGTTGCAACGGCTGTTATTGTAGCGCAGTCAGTGGGAACGATGACTGGCGGAAGTAGCAAGAAGAAAAAGAAAGGATATAGTGAAGGTGGTTTTACCACCCCTGGTGATGCGATGGAAATTGCTGGCGTTGTCCATCACGGAGAGTATGTTATCCCGAGGGAAGGATTGAAAAACAAATCCTTATTTCCTTTTATTCATGCCATTGAAGGGGCACGGATGAATCATGGATTATCCAGTTTTGATTTAAATCCATTGATGATCACTAAGCGGGTACCGGTAACTTATGGTTTAAGTGGTCCACGTAATAGCTTATCAGGAATTGCGATGCGTAATTCCCCGGTGAATCGGGATGATCAAAACATGGAATTGGTTACCGCGGTTAAGGAATTAAATCGGCAATTAAAAAATGGAATTAAAGCCAATGCTTACATCAATAAGTATGGCCGTAATGGTTTGGATGATGCGATCAGCGACATTTCAAAATTTAAGAAACAAGTTTATAAATCCTGATATGAAACTCACTGTTAATAATAAAGCCATTGCTTTGCCTGTTGGTGGGACGATAAGCCTTGAAAGGGTATCTCCGTATCTAAATGATAATTCCGGAAGTTATTCTTTTCCATTTCCTGTACCGACTTTACCAAATCAGCAAAATCTGGATTGGCCCGGAAGGTTGCAACGGGTGGGCGATGTTATTGACCAAACGTTCATTTTAGGAGAAAATGGAATACAGATATTGCGGGGGGCTGTGGATTATGATTCGGTCACCAAGGATGAGATCGGCTTAATCCTTCAAAGCGGGGATACGGAGTTTAATAAAAAGATGGAAGGTCAGAATTTGTCAGATCTTGATTTTGGCAGTGAATGGTGGCCTAACTATATGGATGCAGAAACGGACGCAACCAATAACTTCCAGGCAAAATTTGCCGAATGGGATTTATCCAATAGTTTAGATAACCAGATGTTTGTGGTTGCTCCATTTCAGATTAAAGTAGTGGATACTTTAAGGGTGGTAAATTATCAGCAGTGGAACGGCGCCGGCGATACCCACTTGGCGATGTATGATTTTGCCGGTGGAAATCCGCTTTGGAATGCCTGTGCCTGGTTTTGTTTACAATTCAAAATCTACTTTTTAATTGAAAAGATCTTTGAAAGTGCCGGGTACATCATTCTTGAAGATGAACTGAAATCTTCTGAGTTTAAAACGGCAGTGCTTTTCAGTAAGATTCTTTTTCTGGGTCATGAAATCCGGGGAAGGCTAAATACCCGGATGACGGTGCTTTATTACAATTATTTAATGCCTGATGGTGTTGACGTTGTGACCTTTCTCAGGACGATAAAGAATATCTTCTGTATCGTTTATCTGATCGATGAATTAAAAAAAGAGGTTCGGATACAGTTTAAAAAGGATCTGTTTTTAACTGAGAATTTAAGTCCTTTAAAGATCAAAGAGATTGAGGGATGGAGCCACCAGGAGGTCAAAGCATCCAAAGGATTTTCATTGAGATATAGCAGTCAGGATAGCGAGTGGGACACCAAAAGCAATTATCCGGAATGGGTAAATGATGTTTATGATTTACCTGCAGCTTTGAACGATGGTGAGATATTAAGCATACCCAGAATTGACCGGGATTACATAACCATCAGAAACGATAATGGGGATCTTGTCTGGCAGGAGATTGGAAGATTAAAGGATTATCCCGAAGCTCCGGGTGAGGAAGTTGTTGAAATAAATATCAAGGTTCCCGAACAGTTGCAATATATTGAACATTCCATTACGTTGGAATCACCTTATTTGCAAAATTATTCCCAGCAATTATATTCTCTAATGGTTTATGCACAAGATTTTACCTCTAATGTGCCGTTAAGCATTTCGCTTTATCATGGACGAAAGACCTTTGCCAGCCTGGTTAATTATCCCTTTCTGTCAGGCGCAAAAATATCATTGGATGGTTTAATTAATACGGGTATGTCCTTGAAACCGGAATATCTATACAATTCTGTTTACAGTGAATATTTAAACTGGAAGACCTACCGGGCCCGGGAATTCACAAAGTACATTGAACTGACCATGGATGAACTATTGTCTTTACAATGGGGGAAAAGGTATATAATAAATGGGATTATTGTTATTCTTGAAAGCGTAAATTATGAAATCCCATATTGGGGTAAAGTGGAAATAAAAGGATATACTGGCTAATTCTGAGTTAAAATAATTTACACTTAGGTCAATATTTAATTAGTTTAAATATTGATTGGAATATCAATTAAATTCTAACAGAATGAATTTTAGAAAGTTAATGGTAAGATGCGTACACCTATTTTCATTAAAGTAAAAGTATGATAATTGTGCACTTTTTATTTACATTTATTTCAATATTTTCGCCGCACGAAAAAATGGATTGTTTTGATGATTCGGAATATCAGTTTTTTTAAGTTTCTCTTCTCCAGTTCAATCAAAATAGTTATTGCCTTAGAATATTGGCTTAGGTAATAATGATTGGGTGTACTACCAGTTTCTTTACCCCGCACTTTTGTTTGTTTTCACGGAATCTTTGCCTTATTATTTGGAATGTAATCGTTACTAGGATTTAATCTAATATTAATAAATTGTTGAAAATGAGTACAATGAAAAATTTTAAGTTGTGTCAGTTAGAAATTTCAAAGATCATGGAGCTTTATGAAGCTAGGCGGCAAAAGAAAAGGTTGACTAAAAATGAAATGTTGGATGTAGGTAAGGAAGTCATTGATGATGCTATTTGTTATATAGCTTCTGAAGAACCGATCCCGGATGATGCATATTCAATAAATATCCGATTGGCATTAATCAAAGACCTTTGCATCTTAGGGGAGATGCTGAAAAAAATGAAAAAAGCAGTTTTGATTTTTATTTTCTTGCTGCTTGAACCAGAATTGCTGTCGAATTTATACGAGTTTGGGGATATTTATATTTATTAATCATGGGACCGTCCAACGGTTTTTAACCGTTTGGAGCCAGAATGATCAGTAAAAAGCCGTTTCAAGGGTCTGTGACTTCGTGAAGCGGTTTTTTTTGTCCTTTAAATTCGTTTGGCAAGCCAATATCTTTCGGTATTAAATTCATAAATATGAGTTCAATATTGGTTTGTCCCGATTATGCTGACGGATTGGTTAACCTGGTTGGAAGCATGAAACCCTTTATCATTGGAAGCAGCGTGGAGGTTGCTTTCATTTTGCAGCACAATGGAGTTGTTATAATTGATGAGGTTTATATGCCTGTTTTATCAGAACTGACTACCGAAGATTTATTTGGTGGCGCTGGAGGCGGTAACGGTTCATTGGTGTCTTATATTCGTATTGATGTTCATGAGATCATAGATCGAATTTTAAGTATTGCTATTCCCGATAGTAATGTTATTGTTACTTCTCAATTAAATGGGGTTTCAGATTTTACGGCAGTTATTGATGGTACAACAATCATTTTTAGAGTTATTAAAGGAGGAGTAGCAGAATTAAATTTATTAACTGCTAACCCATGGTTACGGTTAAATTGGTTAACCTGGCAACCGCAAACAAAGGAAGTAATACAAATGGCTCCCGAATGGTTGGGTATTTATCCGGTTGTTGCTGGTAATGTCATGGTGAAAGCTTATTTCAAAAATGGAACAAGCACAAGCGGAAACTTTGCTTCTTTAACTGCTGGAATACTTTACTCTATTAATACCAGTTGGAATGAAATAGCCTCATGGTGTAATGGTCTACCTATTGCCTGGGATGTTTGGTATGCTGCAACAGGTAATCAATTGCCTGTTCAGCGATATTTATTAAGATCTCCTTTGGATGAAGAGCATCTTTTTGTTTGGGCGAATACCCTTGGAGGCATTGATTCCTTTTCCTTTACTGGTTACCTGGAAGAGGATGAAAAGATTACTCATAAGAACATGATCCTGGATGATCTTGTTATCGAGGAATATGCGTTAGACAAACCACGGGAATACCGGCAGGCTACCGGGTACCTTGACGAGGATGAAAGATTATGGATTAAAGATTTTTTCTACTCCAGGAAAAAATATCGGGTTAAGCCTGATGGTAGTTTTGGTGGACTATTTTCTGTGAAATCGATTGCTGTAATTTCTTCAAAAATTATCAGCAGCACAGAAGATAATGAATTCAATTTTGAATTTATTTATCGGCTTGGTATTGATGAACAGAGGCTGAACCTTGAAAGAACTCAAAGTGAATTACTGCCTCCAGAAAATTTGTCCACTTTTTTTTTGACTGATTTATTAGGTTCATTAAGTCAGGCCGGTTATGCTGAAAACCTGATGATGGCGGTTCAATCTCCTTATGCCATTGGATGGCAAATGCTTACTTTGGAACAATTATGGGGAGGTGGATTGCCATTACATATTGATGGAACAACAATCCGGATCATCAATGGCCGTCTGACTGCCACGGGCGGAATGGGTGGTGGAGATATTTCGTATATCGACCTGATTAAAAGTTACCTGGACAGTTTGAATATCTCCTACAATGATTCCCAAACAATCCTGATTAGTGGGGCTATGTTGTGGGAAAGTGGTCTTACCTATCAATCAACTGATACGGTAGTTTACAAGATCATGGGTGTCCGGTATACTGCGATAAAGACAACTCTTACTTTACCGGCAGCAGATCCTAATCTTTCAAGGATCGATATTTTCTTTGCAGATCAATACAGCAACCTGGGAATTTTAGTGGGTACCCCGGCATTAAACCCATTAAAGCCGGAACTACCGGAAACGGAAGTGGAAGTAGGGTCAGTTTTAATCGGCCCCGGCGCATTAACCCCAGGCAATGCAGACGTAGAAAAGGTTTATGACGAGCACACTGAAATGGAATGGACCCCAACAGAAGTCCATGATCCTGATTTGCTGATTGATCTGGATTGTCTCTCTGAACCCTTATCCGGTAGTAAAAGGATTCAGGTTTCCTTCGAGGCTACTATTGGACACGATGATCATAAGGTTGGTGAAGCCTATCATGGCGGAGTAATCTTTAAGATCCTGAGTCCTACGACCGGGTTAATTGCAGCAGTTGAAGATACTGCCCTTAGTGTGTTTTATGAGAGTCTGTCCGGTGGTTCTCCTTACAGTACAGGCGCCCATGGGATTGAACTTGGAACAGGTAAAGCAAATTCAGATCTTATGAGTTTGCATCCCCGGGCAAAGGATCACGCGATTAAATACTGCAATGAATTGATCGTCGGGCCTTATGAGGATTGGTATTTGCCATCCGAACAGGAGTTATATGCAATGTACATTAACCGGTTTTTGATTGGCAATTTTGCAACAAAAACCTACTGGTCCAGCACAGAGGTGACCGGGGTCCATGATTATGATACTGCCCGGTGTGTCCGGTTTTCTGACGGCGGAATATTCAGCCGTGTAAAAAACAATGCGTACACGGTAAGAGCAATACGCTGTTACAATGACCTTACTGATCCGCCAGACCCGGATGCAGATTCCTATATTACGTGTGAAAACACGGTATTGAGTTTTGTCGCTCCAGAGCCTGTGGCTGTAAGGGATGGAATCTTATCCATCAATTTAAAAAGCCCTTTACCCTGGCGTGATGATTCAATGATCCGGATTGAATCATTTTTAGGAACACTCCGCACAGGAAGTGTATCCATGTCCCGGTTTACCAACATGTTCTCCTACCGTCCGGGTGATGATACCTGGCGCATGCTAGCGATACAGATGTACCAGTTAGCGCCCACGGAAAATACACTGGATTGTTTCCGGTTAACGTTTTTGGGTAACTGGCCAAATCATCTGGATCTTGGTTTTGACGATATCAGGTATCAGCATGGGACCGTTGATCCGGAGCAGGCCAAACAGGAAGCCCGTTGGGAGACAGATTACGGTTTTGTAGAGCCTGCCGACGGGACCCGGATGCTGTTTACAACGATAAATCCCTATCTTTTAAATACAACTAAGATTTCGCTTAACGGGGTGAGGCAAATCAGGGGAGAATATAAGCACTATATTGAATATAGGGATAAAATATATTTCTATTATCCACCTGAAGCCAGTAGTGGTTGGGTAATTGATTATGATACGCTGGTTGCCGAAAATAATCAGGCTGCAGGTTAAAATATTAAATTATAGAACTATTAAGAATGCTAAATAATTAAAAGATGGAACCGGATTTTATTCCATTCATACCCGCTGACGGGCTGATTAAACTGAGGCAGATTGAACCATTTAATCTGAATAATTACAATATTCAGTTATTTGTAAATCAATTAATTGAATTATTGGGTGATGGTTACCAGTACTGGCGTTTAAAAGGAAGTACAGGGGTTAAAACGCCTGGATATGGAGTACTCTATAACTGGTTTTCGGCTACCAGTGAAAAAGGGATTGCCCCTGCCGGGTACCGGCTTCCAACCAGAGCTGAAATCTTGTCACTGATTAATGACAATGGATTTGGGGCGATGTGTGATGAGTTAAAAGATACCGGGATTATCTTCTGGGACGATCCGAATCCCGGGACTAACATATCCGGGTTTTCGGCGCGTGGAACAGGATACCGTGATTTAATCAATGACGGCTTTTTTGGTATCCGGGATGAGTTTATTATCTGGACCGGTTCAGATGATGGGGGAGAGGAACACCCAGACGAAGCCACTATATTTTATTTACCGAAAGAATGTCAACCTTATGTTTATCTATGTCCTAAGGTTGACGGCGGTTCTATCCGGTTAATCCGGGAAACGGATGAAGGATGGGAAGTTGGAGATACAATAACCGATTTTGACGGGAACAATTACGGTACCGTTAAAATCGGTGATCAGATATGGACTACTTCTAACCTGATCACAGAACACTTTAACGATGGTACACGGATACCACTTGTTGAAGATGAAGCTAGCTGGTTCGCCCTTGAAACGGAAGGGATGTGTTTTTATGACAATGAAACAGCCAACGGCTATTTGGAAGCTCCACCCGAAGAAATCCGCATTCACAAACATGATTTACTCAATTTTAAGGATACCGACACGTTAAAATGGCGAATTGTTGAGATTTCGGATACAGAGGTACAAATTGTGGTAGATGGACTGATAAAAAAGAGTGATATACCTGACTTACAGGTTCAAAGTGACTGGGATCAATCGGAGATTGAAAAACCGGATTTTATTAAGAATAAACCGGATATTCCAGATGCACAAATACAATCTGATTGGAATGAACTGGATACAGAGGCGGTGGATTTCATCAAAAATAAGCCGGAGATTCCAGATTCTCAGGTACAAAGTAATTGGAATGAGGAAGATGCCGATGCTTTAGATTTTATTCAAAATAAACCTACAATTCCTGATGCCCAGATTCAATCTGATTGGGAGCAAGCAGATCGGGAAGCGGTTGATTATATTAAAAACAAACCAGATTCGCCAGGAGGTGGAGAAGATGGCGTATCCTCTTATACCTATATTGGGTACGGCTCAGATGATTCAGGAACAGATTTTTCGAATATGTTTGATCCTGCCCTTGACTTTATCGCGATTAAAACCAAGACCTCACCCCTGGTTTCTCCGGTTGCCGGCGACTTTACCGGATTATGGAAAAATTATAAAGGACCGATCGGCGAATCTGGTGAAGATGGCTTACCCGGATGGCCCGGATCTGACGGTTTGCCTGGGGCAGACGGGGCAGATGATCACTCAATGGATGTTTACATTGATTTTTTAAGTGTTACCCCTTTTATTTACAACTGTCCCTATGCGCTGAAATTTACCTCCCAAATCAACGAAACAGCTGGAGCAACCTTGTCTGTTGCCCTGAATACCAACATGACCCAATTTCAGAAATTGACAGTTACCCCAACCCAAATTGGACTAATCATTTTAAAAGGAGAATTGCTATGAGTATTAGACAATACATTCAAGTAAAAAGTATTGCTCTACCAGACCCAGCCACTTATTGTCCGGGATTTGGATATGACTTGCCAGTTGACCCAAATATTTTACAACCTGACCCAACCTGGTACCCAACTGGAGATCCGGTTGCAGATGAAATAATTCTAACATGTTCAGATGGTGGAGACAGACGTATTGCTTTTTACACTACTATGGATACTGGTGGCAGTTCTTTAGTGCAAGTATATGGTGTTGGTGGAATATTAATTGATTCTCAAACAAAAGCCACTAACGCAACCTACTCATTCAGATTTCCAGATGGAGGTGGTGTAGCTGGCATTGGTCAAACATCCTTTATAGTTCGAATTACCTCTGCTACAAGTGGTAAACATATAACTGGATTTAGAACTACAACATTCCCGGTATCTAATCCAATAGCAAATTGGCAGATATTATATGCTAAGTTTAATACGCCAAATATTACCAGTTTAACCAATGCTTTTGCTGGTATTGATGCATTACAAGGAATTCAATTTTTTAGTTCACTTAATTATTTGACTTTAGCAGATAAGATATGTTATAATTGTACTGCTTTAAAATCAATTGAGTTTCCAGATCTTCCAGCATGTACTACGTTTAGTTCAGCATTTTATGGATGCAGCTTTCTAACATCCTGTAAATTTGGAACATTGCCTGCTGTCACGACTATGGCAAGCGTATTTTACCAATGTATAGCTCTTCCTTCTCAGGCATTTCCATCGGATATGCCTAATGTAACTGACATGAGTGCCATGATGAGTAATTGTACTGTATTGAAAATTATTACATTACCCTTAACAATGGCAAAATTGAATACCGTAAGTAACATGTTTAATTTTTGCGTTTCAATTCCCTATATAAAAATGACTGCATCTTTGCCGTTATTGCAACAGGCACAATCTACATTTTATGCCTGCAAGGGACTTATTGCAATAGATTTTTGTACGAGTTGCCCAGCTTTAATGAATGCTATGAATATGTGTTATGGTTGTCAAGTGCTTAAATCATTCACATTCCCAGCTACGCAAAGTTATTTAACAAATTTATCTTATACTTTTGGTTGGTGTTATTCTTTAGCCACTCTTACATTGCCAATCAATGCTCCAGAAGTAACTACAATATATCAAATGTGTGCAAATTGTTACGTACTTACTTCTTGCACATTACCAGTAGCTTTAACAAAAGTTACCACCATATATCAAGCCTTTGAATATTGTTATGAATTAACTACTGTTAGATATCCAGCGATAATGGATGCCTGTTTAACTGCCTATGCAACTCATTTTTACAATAATAATTTGGTAAATATTACATTACCTACAAGCATGAACGCATGTACAACAATTGCTCAATTTTGTCAAGCATCATCTAGTTCTTCATTGAAAATTATTGTCATGCCTGCAAGTATGAATGCTTTAACTTTAGCTACTGCAGCATTTAGTGGTAATACTGGTATTACTTCAATTACATTGCCAAATGCACTTCCTGTTATAACGGATATTACATCATTTTGCAACTCACTTTTACTGAGCTATATATCTGCATGCACATTCCCAGCCACACAGGTGGCTGCTAGTAGTTTTATTTATGATCGTCTGATCGCTTCATTTAATTTCCCAACTCTTAGATGTTCTTCCTTGTCCATTTATGGGGCCCCAGTATTAGGTAATCTAGTAACATCAATAAATATAGATTGGGCAAACTCACTATGGGGTGCAAATGCAAATCCATTATCACTACAATATTTAAACTTATCTGCAACTGAAATAAATAGAATATTTACTGCGTTGCCAACAGTAACTGGAAAAACAGTGAATGTTCAATACTGTACTGGAGCTGCTACATGTACGCCATCAATCGCAACCGCAAAAGGATGGACTGTCGTAAAATAAATGTCCTTTAAAATAATTAAAGAGGAGATTACCTTTCAAAAAAAATGGGACACTGGATCTTTATGGACAGTGAATACATTTCATTAATGGCTTTAATCAACGAGAAACATCTGCATATAAATAAAATCATCTACCCCTAAATGAATGAAATTCGAAATATTAAAGGCAAATGGTTTAGCGATAACAGATTAAGCCTTGTTGCGATTATTGGTAATATCTTATTTGTTGTTTATCTGGCTGTTATACGAGAGAATGATTTAAAAAATAACGTGGCAGACCATGAAAAAAGAATTAATCAGATTGAAATTCAGATCGGAGATTTACGCGAAAAAAAAGTGGATAAGGAAACGTTTTTACTGATCAACGAAAACTTAAATGCCCTCCGGTCAGATATTCGGGATATTAAAAATAGTTTGTTGGACCATATAAATAAAAGTCACTAATGAAAAAATTGTGGAAGAGTTTCATGGAAACTGAATTTTTTAAAACCCATTACCAGGAATTGATTATTATTCCTGTTCTTATAGTAATATTTGGTACGATCTCGTTTATTCTGAGTGTACTATTCCCTCATTCAGACCCTTTTGATGTGCCCAGTCAATTGGAAACATTATTTTATTATTCGCTGAAAATTGTTTCTGTTTTAACCATTTCCTGGTTTGCTTTTCGTATATCTCTTCCTCCTCTGTATTCAAGATTTAGCAGTTTTTACCATGGTAAAGATTGCCTTGATGAGCGAACCAGAACAATTATAGCGATTGCACTTTTTGCTGTTTTCATGTTAGCAGGTGCCATTATCTCCAGGGGAGATGAGGGCAAAGGGAAAAACAACCACGGGGCGAAGATCCGGGTAGAACTAAAAGTCCTTCTGGATTCCCAACTTAATATACGGGAGGATGGTATTAACCGGGGCAAGGAAGTTGATATGTTTAACACGGCGGTAAAGGTACCTTTAGGTTCTTACTGGTGCGGCTCATATGTGGCTTATGATCTGAACTACTTTCACATTCCAAATCCAAATTCGGCATGGTCACCATCTTACGGAAATCCAAAAGATGTGATATGGACTTTTAAGAAGGGAGGGAAGAAACTGCTACTTGGTGATGTATTTACCGAGTATTATAATTCTCTCCGGCGTATTGGTCATGTTGGATTTTATATTAAAACAGATACGGAGGGATTTTTCATTGTTCAGGCGGGAAATACTTCCGGGCCAGGATCACGGAACGGTGATCGGGTGGCGAAGCATAAAATTTCACCTGAGAAAATTCATGCAATTTCCAGATACATAAAGGAATGAAAAATCGAATTGGGATTTTATTGATTGGATTTCTGTTTAGTTCCTGTTTGACAGTAAAGCGGGTAGAACGAAACTGTGATTTGTTTGCAAAAATATGTGGAACAGGAACTACTACTGAAATAAGGTATAAGGATACAACTATCTTTATAGATCGCGATGTTCCGGTATATCTTCCCAGGGATACAGCTTACTTAATGGGACAAGTAACCATTGACACATTAGGTGCCCAGATGCAGCCGGCAATCATTAATGATGGATTGGTTACAATCACCGCCAGGGTAAAGGATTCGAAACTCACTGCCAGTGGTTACATAAACCGGGATAGCATCGTGGCAAATATCAGGGATTCAATACTGATTAAGAATGCGATCAGGCAAAGCAATTCGAAAACAACCGTAACAATCAGGGAGAAATATATACCGGGGTTCTACCGGTTCACCTTTTGGTTTGCCATCATAGCATGGGTTGGCTTACTGCTGTGGCTAATAATCAAATTAGGGGTTACCAGATTTTTGTGATAACCGTTTTGTATAATCAAATTCCTTATTAATTATTGGTTAACGTTTTGTTGTTCTATTTCGTCCAGTTTTCTATTTTCAAACCTGGTATTCTCTGGAATTCTCTCACATTATTCGTTACTAAAATTACGTCAAGACTCTTTGCATGAGAGGCAATTAGAGTATCTAAAGGTCCAATCG
This sequence comes from uncultured Bacteroidia bacterium, assembly GCA_903923905.1. Classification (GTDB taxonomy): domain Bacteria; phylum Bacteroidota; class Bacteroidia; order Bacteroidales; family Prolixibacteraceae; genus JAAFHB01. The sequence goes on along the minus strand of CAIXZH010000055.1, from coordinate 1,104 downwards.
GAATCCCATTTTTCTCCAACTCAGCACGAATAATACCGTATTCAATGGTAGCCTCATAACCATAATCGATAATTTCAATCGGAGTGAGGAATTTTTCTAATGCCTCTCTGTTTTTCAGGGAATTTGAACTTTTCTCGATTCCGTATTGCAATTCAGCTAATGTTATGGAAGAAATCCCAACATCACCAATCGTTAGGTTCTTGAATTTCTCAAAAACTTCCGCTGGTTTTTTCTTGATGATGTAGATGCAGATATTTGTGTCAAGCAAATAATCCATTACTCTAAAGATTCTCTTTGTTGTTGATCCGGCTGGTCTCTTTCCTTCATAAAATCTGAGGTAAAGGAGTCTGTACTATCAATCAAATTTTGCCACGGGCTATGGTAGGGAATTACATAAAGGGTATTACCAACCTTTTTGATGAATACTTTGTCATCGTCTATCCTCATTTTCTTCGGAATTCGGATGTCTTGTGCTCCTTTAGTATTTTTAATATCAATTGTCTCGATTCCCATATTCAATGAGTTTTAGAATTCAAATTTACTGAAATAAATTCAGTTTAATTTAATAGGCAGTTTTTTTTATTCAATGAGAGATATTGCGGATTGCTGATCTTCCTTTCCGATATTATAATAGCGGGAGAAAGCCCTGGAATGTTCAGCATGTCCAGACATAGAAGCAATAATTGAGTCTTTAGCGCCTGCGTGATGAAGGCCACCAATAAATACTCTTCTGGCCATATGGGAGGAAACAATATCGCAGATTGGGACCTGGATGTATTTACGAGTTTTGGGATCAAGTTTGGTAACCATTCGATTAATTTCTTGATCCTTAAAAAGTTCCTTCAGATATTTATTGTATTTTTCCTTGGAAAGAAACGGGAGCAAATCTCCATTAGGCAGATTGTATCTTGCGATAATTGTTTTGGCTTTTTTTGTCAGTGGTACACGAATGGTTCGTGGCTTATTATCAACAGTTTTACCGGCAATATATTCAATACAATTATCAATGATACTTTCTCGTTTAAAAGACATCAGATCCTCTACGCGGCAACCTATAAAACATTGGAAGATAAATATATCACGAATATATGCCAATCTCGGATT
>CAIXZH010000054.1 GCA_903923905.1 uncultured Bacteroidia bacterium | reverse complement strand
ATCTTCAGAGCATCCTTAAAGTTGGTGATCGCCTCGGGATATTTGACTGCCCTCACATTGGCATCCCCCTCGGCTATAAGTCGTGCAAAATCGGCATCCTGCTTCGCCTTCTCAATCGCTGCAGCCAGGAGCTTTTCAGCATCGGCCAACTTGGCAGTGGCAACAGGATCGTTCGTCCGGATCTTCAAGGCATCCTTAAAGTTGGTGATCGCCTCGGGATATTTGACAGCCTTCACATTGGCATCTCCCTCGGCTATAAGTCGTGCAAAATCGGCATCCTGCTTCGCCTTCTCAATCGCGGCAGCCAGGAGCTTTTCAGCATCGGCAAGCTTGGCGGTGGCAACAGGGTCATTGGCACGGATCTTCAGAGCATCCTTAAAGTTGGTGATCGCCTCCGGATATTTGACAGCCTTCACATTGGCATCTCCAAGAGCAACCAATTTATTAAAATCGGCATCCAGTTTCGCTTTTTCAAGTGCAGCTGCCAATAATTTTTGGGCATTGGCAAGTTTTGAAATGGCAACCTGGTCTTTGGGCATGATTTTCACCGCACCAGTATAATTCTGAACAGCTTCTGCATATTTGAGGCTGGTCATATTGACATCTCCCAATGCCATCAGACGGTCAAACTCGGCCTTTATTTTCGCTTCATTCTCGAGGTCTTTTATATCTGCAGCTAATTCCTTAAGTTTTTCTATAACAAATTTATTTCCCGGTTTAATGGCTAATGCCTCAGTATAGACCCGGTAGGCATTCGATAAATCCCTTTTTTTCTCATATTCCAATGCCTCAGCTAATTTCTTATTAAATTTCTGATCTACAATATTTTGAAGTGCTTTGTTAATTTCGGTTTGGATTGCCTGATCATCGATAAAAATATTTGAATCAAAATTATCCAGTTTACCATTTGGTGAGTATGATATTTTGCCAACTACCGCCCCTTCAAAACTTAGTTTAACTCCCTCGACTTTCTTATAAAGAGAAACGATAATGGAAAACGGTGGAAATACGCTGTCTTTTTCCCAAACATTGCGGGGAACAATGGTTGAAATATCTATATCTTTCTGATAATAACCATTTTTAGTAACCGAAATCCGATATTCCTTAAAATAACTGAGCTCAAGATCGAATTTTCCTGAGGAAGGGACATTGACCGTCTTTTCTGTTTGATTGGAGTCGAGATTAATAAGATTGACAATTGTTCCGTCAGGATCCCCACTATCCATCTTTACCTTACCGGGGATTTGAAAATTTTTATATTTCGCCAATCCGGCAGGGACGCGCCTAGACTGTCCTTCAACCTGATTAAAAACGCAAAACAATAAGATAAAAAGGGAGATTTTGAATAATCGATTAGTCATATCGTAATTAATTGAGGGATCTTTTAAAAATACAAAAATTAGTGCAACATACAGAAAACAAAGGTACAATTTTAAAATTATTTTTTGAAACCGTACATTCTAATCGGCAATTAAAGGGTGATTTAGCCTGCTTTTTCTCGATCCATATGTAAAATAAAGTGCCAGTCCAATTACCAGCCAAATTCCAAAACGCATCCAATTTGTAATGCCCAGTTCACACATCAAGTATAGATTAGTAAGGAGTCCTAGTACCGGAATAAGGGACCATTGGAGTAAAATTGCATAAAAGGAAATAATCAATGAAACGATAAAAAAAAATGAGTACGGAATCAAATAATCTGAATTTAGAAATTCATTGAATACTCTTGCATTATTGGTATTTTGATGATTTCCGTAGATAGCTAAAATAAAAATCATAATGACCAGAAGCCAGCATAGTAACAAGTAATATCTGCTATTCAGATAGGGTACCTTGAACCCCTTTTCATTCTCTGATCTCTTCCCTAACGGATTTAAAACGAGGATTCCTCCTGACACCAGCACAAATGCAAAAAGGGTTCCAATGCTGGTTAAGTCTGTCACTTCCGTGAGATTCATGAAGAGTGCAGGTACTGCAACAAGAATTCCTGTAACAATTGTTGAAAAGGCAGGAGTCCGATATTTCGGATGAATTTTCCCGAATATTTTAGGAAGTAACCCATCACGGCTCATGCTCATCCAAATCCGGGGTTGTCCCAACTGATAGACCAGCATAACGCTGGCCATGGCAATTACTGCACTCAATGCAATTACTCCGGACAGATGATGAAGATTCAATCGTTCAAATGCGAAGGCAAGTGGGTCTGCTACACCTAGCTCAATGGAGTGCACCATTCCGGTAAGCACCAAGCTGACAGCCACATAAAGAACAGTAGTTATGATTAATGCCAAAAACATTGATTTGGGGATATCGCGTCGCGGATCCTTACACTCTTCAGCTGTAGTGGAGATCGCATCAAAACCGATATAGGCAAAGAATACACCGGAGACGCCCTTCAGAACACCCCTGATTCCTTCAGGAGCAAAAGGGTGCCAGTTTGCAGGATTTACAAAAAAAGCCCCTACAAAAATGACCAATAGCAAAATCCCAACCTTCAACAGAACCATAATATTATTGGCAACCTTGGATTCCCGAATGCCAACATAGCATATCCAGGTGATCAAGCCTACAATAGCTAACGCTGGTATATCAGCGATGAACCGAAGTTGACCAATCATTGGTGCTGAAAGCCATGTATGATAGGCATTCTGCAATTCAAAACTTAGACCCTTAATCGAATCACTGTGCATTAATGCCTCATTTACAAAACTATAACCCCTAAATGCTGTAAGGTAATCTGTTGTCAGATAACCTGGGATGTGTATTCCCAGTCCATCCAGAAGGCCTGTAAAATAGCCCGACCACGATATTGCCACCGCGATGTTTCCAATAGCATATTCCATAATCAAATCCCAACCGATTATCCATGCTACCAATTCCCCAAAACTGGCATAGGCATAAGTATATGCACTGCCACTAATCGGGATAGAGGAAGCAAATTCGGCATAACACATGGCAGAAAGGGCGCAGGCAAAAGCAGTGAAAACAAAAAGCAATGATACGGCAGGTCCACCGCTGGCAGCAGCATTGCCAATGGTGCTGAAAATACCGGCACCTACTATGGCCGCAACTCCCAATGCAGTAAGATCCAGGACACTGAGATTACGTCGCATCCTATTCCCGCTCGCTGACAAAAGGTCAGCCTCCCGGAGGATATGCGCAACAGATTTTTTACGGAATAAATTTGACAGGGTCAATAACGGACTGTTTGAAGGTTATTTCGGCTATTTAACAGGGGCATAAAAACACCGGACCGGTGAATTTATTTTACCTTCGGTGACGAGTTTCTTAATCACCTTGTCGATCTCCTTTTTATCAATTCCTGTGATTTCAGCAATTTCACCACCTTTTAAAGGTTTCCCCGCACCCTCTAGGGCCTTAAATACGATTTCTTTTGTTTCCATTCTGAATTTATTAAGATTAGATAAATAACTATATTTCAAAGATCATTAAATCAAGCTATTGCATTGATGATTAGGTTAAAGATTACTTTTTTAAATTTTTGATAACCGGCTAAGTAAAAAATGATCAGCCAGGACAATCGCAGCCATCGCTTCAACAATGGGAACGGCTCTTGGTAAAACACAGGGATCGTGTCGTCCTTTAGGATTTACTGTAGTTTCCTGGTGATCTTTATTAATTGTCTTTTGCTCTTTTAATAATGTAGCGATTGGTTTAAAGGCAACACGCCAGTAGATATCCTGCCCATTGGAGATTCCTCCCTGAATTCCTCCCGAGTGATTGGTTACGGTGGTTATCCTGTCGCCTGTTTTGACGAAAATATCGTTGTGTTTTGACCCTGAAAGTTCAGTTCCAGCGAATCCTGAGCCATATTCAAAACCTTTTACAGCATTGATTCCCAGCATGGCATGTCCCAAATCGGCATGTAGTTTATTAAAAACAGGTTCACCCCATCCCGATGGAACACCAGTGATTACACCGCTGACAACACCTCCAACTGTATCGTGATTTCTTCCTGCTTCCTCAATACGGGCAATCATTTTAAGGGCAGTTTCAGGATCAGGGCACCTGACAATATTCGATTCAGTCAGACTAAAATCTATTTCCTGATATGATTTACTTAATGAAATCTCTCCTACCTGGGATACAAAAGCCCTGATAGTAATTCCTAAACCTGCCAGCATCTGTTTGGCAATTGAACCTGCGACTACCCTCGCAATAGTTTCACGGGCAGAGGATCTTCCTCCACCGCGGTGGTCTCGCATTCCATATTTCTGATCATACGTAAAATCGGCATGAGATGGGCGGTAGACATCTTTCAAATCATTATAGTCTGACGAGTGCTGATCCTGATTCCTTATGATAAATCCAATCGGCGTTCCAGTTGTTTGACCTTGAAAAATACCAGAAAGAAATTCAACTTTATCACTTTCAGCACGTTGAGTAGTAATACGAGATTGTCCGGGTTTACGTCTGTCCAATTCACCCTGAATAAAATCTAAATCCACAATTAACCCTGCAGGACAGCCATCAATAACTCCTCCAATGGCGCCACCATGTGATTCACCAAATGAGGTCAGCCTAAAAATCCTTCCTATTGTGTTCATATTCAAAAATTAATAAACCCGAAGTTTTCACTCCGGGTTCATAAAAGTAAGAAATTTTACCGAATCTTAATAAATTCAGTTTAAAATATTTAATTACAGCCGCAACTCCCGCCTTTGCCATCACTGCAGCTTCCGGTTTCGCAACTTTCCAGACTACCTTCACTGTCTCCACAACCACAGCCGCTGCCACAACCGCCACTCTCCTTGCCTTCACCACACCCACCGCTGCCACAACCACAACCGGAGCTAAACATAACGCTTAGCTCTTCAGGAGTTGCATCGCGAACTTCAAGAACTTCACCTGTAAAATGAAGATCTTCACCTGCTAATGGATGATTAAAGTCCATCTGAACACTGTTCTCATCAACTGAGACAACCAGTCCTTCCATTCTCTGTCCACTGGTCGACATCATAGGAACACTGTTCCCGGGTGTGATCAGTTCTTCATCAATCTTACCATCAACCATAAAAATATGTTTGGGAAGATCAACTATAGCCTCTTCATTTACTTCACCATAGGCATCTACTGCGGCTATCGATATTTCGAAAGTATCATTGACTTTCTTATTTAGAAGAGCTTGTTCAAAGGCAGGTAACATCATACCGGAACCATAAAGAAATACAAGTGGACTGTCTTTCCCGGCCTTTTCAAATACATCACCATCTTTACCGTCTAACTTCAATTCGTAAGTGACGGAAACCATTTTATCTTTAGCAATTGTCATAATCTATAATTAATCTAAATTTAAGATCACAAAGAAAACACGTTATTCTGTAATATACAATTCTAATTAACGAAAAATGACGAAAAATGTTCGGAATTTACCAATAATTAATATAGGAAAATTACACCAGCAGCCATAACCCGAATAAGATTGCCAAATCGTTTAAAGACCACCAGGGGTGACAGCCTCGTATTTCAGATTATCCACGCACACATAGGAAGGGGTATTCATTCCCCACATGCCATTATCTGAAGATGAAAGCCGAAATGTCAATTTATTAATTTTCCCAAGTTGGGTTAAATCAACAGTTGTCCATTTATGGATGATATAATCCTTTGAATTATCACTGAAACGATAATCGGCAAGAAAAAAGTCAACCGATTTTACAGAATCACCCGCAGAATTATATCCAATAAAAGTCATTTTAAACCAGTCGGGGTCATTCCCTGATGTTCCGCCGAATTTCTTAGCAAACGAAGCATCGCCGAATTTCATTGATAAGGCAGCGTAGGTTGAATTACAGACATTGATACTTTTCACAAGATAAACTGAATCTTTTGGAAACGAAGCAAATGAATCACCGGTAAAAGGAGGATAATAAATGGCAAACTTATTGAGTCCGTTTGTATGATCAAAAACGCTGTATTGATTGGTATAACCGGAAGTTATCGTGTCGGCAAGCTGGGAATAAACAAATGAGTCCCATGATCCGTAGATGGAATTAAAGTTATTGTCAAAGGTCATATTCCCGGACTTAAATTTACCGGAACCGTCAGATCCATCCCAGTAGGATAAACCGCTGAGGGTAAGGTTTTCAAAATCGATAGTTTTAATTTCTGCAAAATCGCCTTTCGATTTTTTACATGCGTTAAAAACCACTAGAATCATAAGTAATGCGAGGATCTGTTTTTTAATTTTTTTCATTTTTTAATTTTAAATGTTGTTCATCAATGCTAAAGTTTTGGTATAAATCATTAATGCATCGACGACACAGACAGCCTGAGAAATTATCGGCAAGAAATTTCCTGAAACCGGAGTTTGTTGGTTCATAAAGGCACCAACACTCCCCGATCTGATCGTTTTGACAAACAAACGACCTGTTACAGCACGGACAAACTTTTTCCATAGCGGAATCGTCAAGTTTATTTACCGGTTTTCTGTTTAATAGTGAAAATGAAGAACAATGAATTGCAGTTCACTTTTGCTATTCTCCCCGAGAGCAAAAAATAATTTAGTGAATTTCGACAGGTATTCTGGCTCGCCTTCTTTTTTGTTGCCTTCCCATCCATTGACAGACAGTGGCGTGTGGTTCAAAAAGTTTTTTAAGGCATACAGCTGCGGGTACAGCTCCGGTATTTCACCGGATTCCCTTTTCATCACCCACTCCCGGTAAGGATTGAGCAATACCGAAAAACAGGTCAAAGATAGGGAATCTGATAAATCATAAGCACTTTTTTACTATTTTTATTCCGGAAATAATTATTCATTTTATGGATCAAAAAGAGGCAGTCAATAGAATAGCGTATCTTCGTGAAGAGCTTGACCGGCATAATTATAACTACTATGTGAAGAATAATCCGGAGGTCGATGACTATACTTTTGATCAGCTCATGGCTGAATTAACCAGTCTTGAAATTGCATTTCCCGAATTTTTTGATGCCAATTCTCCAACACAGCGTGTTGGGAGCGATATTAACCAGGAATTTAAACAGGTTGCTCATAGATATCAGATGCTCTCATTATCAAATACCTACACAGAAGAAGAAGTGCAGGAATTTGACCAACGGGTTCGAAAGCTTACCGATGATCCTTATGAATACGTATGTGAACTTAAATTTGACGGGACTTCTATTAGCTTAAGCTATGAAAATGGATTATTAATCAGGGCAATAACCAGAGGAGATGGCGAAAAGGGGGACGATGTGACGGCTAATGTAAAAACCATTAAAAGTATTCCCCTTCGGCTAAAGGGGGATTTTCCCCCTGAATTTGAGATCCGGGGGGAAATTCTGCTTCCATTCAGGGTCTTTGAAATGCTGAATCGCGAAAGGGAAGAAATTGGAGAACAGCCTTTTGCTAATCCAAGGAATGCCGCATCAGGGACTCTGAAACTTCAAAATTCATCTGTTGTGGCCTCACGCAAACTTGATGCCTATTTTTATCATATCCTGGGGAATAAACTACCGGACGATGGACATTTTGAATTGCTCCGCCATGCCGCATCATGGGGATTTAAAATTTCAGAGCATACCCAAAAGTGCAAGGATCTTCAGGATATCTATGTTTTTTTGCACGAATGGAATATTAAAAGAAAAGATCTGCCTGTGGCTACAGATGGGGTTGTTATCAAAATTAACTCTATGCGGTTACAACAGGATCTTGGATTTACTGCAAAATCACCGCGTTGGGCAATTGCCTATAAATTTAAAGCAGAACAAGTCTCCACTAGATTAAACTCTGTAAGCTATCAAGTGGGTCGTACCGGGGCAATAACGCCGGTGGCAAATCTTGAGCCAGTTTTACTTGCAGGCACTATTGTTAAAAGAGCAACACTTCATAATGCAGATGTGATCAAAAACCTGGATTTACACTTGGGTGATGTCGTCTTTGTAGAAAAGGGGGGTGAAATTATTCCCAAAATTATCAGTGTTGATCTCACTGCCCGACATCCGATGAGTGAACCAGTGAATTTTATTGAGCGATGTCCTGAATGTAACTCATTATTGATCAGACAGGAAGGAGAATCAGCCTTTTATTGTCCGAATGAAACGGGATGTCAAACGCAATTAAAAGGGAAACTGGAACATTTCATCGGACGAAAATCCATGAATATTGACGGGTTAGGCTCTGAAACTATTGATTTACTCTTCCAAAACAATCTGATCAGGAATGTTGCCGATCTATACGATTTACAGCGTGGGGATTTAGTAAAACTGGATCGTTTGGGAGAAAAATCGGCAACCCGAATTCTCGAAAGCCTGGAATCTTCAAAAAGCGTCCCTTTTGAACGTGTTTTATTTGCGTTAGGGATCAGGTATGTTGGGGAGACTGTAGCCAAGAAACTTGCCCGGGAACTGAAGTCAATCAATCAAATAGCCAGTGCCTCACGAGATGATTTGACGAGAGTTGAAGAAATAGGAGACAAGATAGCTGAGAGTATCATAGATTGGTTCAATGAGGATCAAAATAAAAAGTTGATTGAGCGCCTGAAAAATCAGCATCTTAATTTTGAGATCGTTTCTGATCAAAAGGAGGGCCAAACTGAAAAACTCAAGGGATTGTCCATAATAATCTCAGGAACTTTCAGAAAATTTTCAAGGGAAGAATTAAAAGAATTTATCGAATTACACGGTGGTAAAAATGTCACATCGATCTCGGCAAAGACAAATTATCTTGTTGCGGGTGAAAACATTGGACCTTCAAAACTGGAAAAAGCACAAAAGCTGAAAATTCCCATTATTTCTGAAGAGGATATACTTGAACTTACAAATTGAAAGTTATCATTCTTTAAGTATTTTTGAAAAATCATGGAGGTTTCATCCGAATTTGTAATTTTGGCCTAATATGTTTAGAAAAATAATAAAGTATTACGCAGGTAGGCGACTTCTGACCTTTTTTCAGAATCAAAGACGAATTATCAGGCTGAATACGCTGAAAAATTCGAAAAATATTGGAATTCTGTGGAATCCGTCAGATGAAGGGAGTATTGAAGCATACGAATCGCTACGCAAGATCTTAAAGTCAAAGGGGATAAAACCTAAAGGAGTTGCACATGTGCGTTCGAGCCGCGAATTGGAGATGTTGACAACCATCACTAATTCAGGGTTTCTTCATAAGCGAAATGTTTCGTTGTTTGGTCGTCCCAAATCGAACTCTATCATGCAGTTTGCGCAGGAGCAGTTTGATATTCTGATTGATCTTTCGATTACCAAGACGATCGCCTTACAATATATTCTTGTTCATTCCTCTGCCCAATTTAAGGTGGGGTGGCAAGGGACTGAAGTAAACTATTATGATTTAAATATTGACGTATCAGAGAGACCCCATTGCCATTACTTATTGGAACAGATTATCTATTATTTGGAGAATATTAACGAAAAGGGTTAAATTATCGTATGAGAAAAAGTTTTCTTGGAGCTGGGGTGGCACTAATAACCCCGTTTAAGGCAAATCTGTCAATTGATTTTGAAGGTTTAGGGAAAATTGTTGATAATCAGATCAATAATGGAATGGATTATCTGATTATTTTAGGAACAACAGCTGAGACTGCTGCTTTAAACACTGACGAAAAAAAGCAGATCATAGACTTTGTGTGCCAGCACGTTAATGGTAGGGTTCCAATTGTAGTTGGTATTGGCAGCAATAATACTCAAAACGTGATTGACAACCTGCTTAGTATGAACCTTTCAAAGGTTGATGCTATTCTTTCAGTCGTCCCATATTACAGTAAACCAACACAAGAAGGTATATATCAACATTATAAAGCCATTATAGAAGTCAGTCCCCTTCCTGTAATTCTATATAATGTACCTGGCAGAACCGCAGTAAGTATGAGTGCGGAGACCACATTACGCCTTGCAAATTATTCAGAGAAAGTTATTGCAACTAAAGAAGCATCAGGAAATTTCAATGAAATCACTAAAATTCTTCGTGACAAACCCGAACATTTCAGTTTAATTTCAGGTGATGACAGCCTCCTGTTACCAATTATCGCCATTGGCGGCCAGGGTGTGATTTCAGTGGCAGCAAATGCAATTCCAAAAGCAATTGCTGATCTGACTCATCTCGCTCTTGAGGGGGATTTTAAGAAAGCAGCACAACTACACCTCAGGCTGCAAACTATTTGCGATGCGCTTTTTATCGATGGTAACCCTGCCGGGGCAAAAGCAGCTTTACATTCTGCAGGAATTATCGAAAATGTACTTCGGCTGCCTCTTGTTCCAGTAACTGAGACCACCTACAGAATATTGGCTGATGAAATGAAAGCAATTTCAAATAGCTGACAAAAAAATGAGCTGTGGTTTGTAAAGCTCATTTTTTTGTCAGTTCGAAACCAATTATTTGTAAATCTCCTTTTTTGAGGAGAGAAGTGTATTATAAAGCAACGAAGCTATGGTCATTGGCCCTACGCCTCCCGGAACCGGGGTAATATACGAACATTTCGGAGCTACCTCTTCAAATTTTACATCGCCTAATAATTTCCATCCCGATTTTGTTTTGTCCGATTTAATCCGTGTGATTCCTACATCTATAACTACCGCACCCTCCTTAACCATATCACCGGTAAGAAACTCTGCCATGCCCAAGGCTGCAACAATAATATCTGCTTCGGCACAGATTGCTTTAAGATTTTTAGTCCTGCTATGGCATAAGGTAACAGTACAATCAATTCCCTTTTGAGAAAGAAGAATACTCATTGGTCTTCCAACAATATTGCTTCGTCCAATTACCACGCAATTTTTTCCCGATGTTTCAATTTTATACCTTTTGATCAGCTCCATGATTCCAAATGGAGTTGCAGAAATAAATGCTGGAACACCTGCTACCATCCTGCCGACATTAACAGGATGAAAACCATCCACATCCTTACGGGGATTAATTGATTCAACGATCTTCTCTTCCGAGATGTGTTTTGGCAATGGAAGTTGAACGATAAAACCATCCAGGTCTGTATCATTATTTAGTTTGGCGACACATTTTAAAAGTTCTTCTTCAGTCACATTATCTTCGAACCGGATTAAAGTTGATTTAAAGCCAACCCGCTCGCAGGCTTTAACCTTGGCTGCGACATAAGTTTCACTTCCGCCATCATGGCCAACCAATACTGCAGCAAGATGGGGGATCTTTCCACCAAGAAATTTGATTTTAACCACCTCTTCGGCAATTTCTGACTGTAAAATTTCAGAAGTCTTTTTCCCGTCAATAAGTACCATAGTAATCTGTATTATATCAATCTAAAATAAATCCAACCAATTTCCGAGCAAGTGGAACTAAAAACTACTCAGGAATTCCATAATTCACTAACGATGACGTCCTTTAGACGGTGCCAGTGCATTTCGCATATTTCCACCCTGGGAAACCATCTTCATCATCTTTCGGGTATCGGCAAATTGCTTAAGCAGACGGTTCACTTCCTGAATGGTTGTACCTGAACCTGTTGAGATTCTTTTACGGCGTGATCCATCAATAATACTTGCATCGGCACGCTCCTTTTTAGTCATTGAATGGATAATGGCTTCAATGTGTTTAAAAGCATCATCCTCAATTTCAATATCCTTCATCGCTTTTCCCATTCCCGGAATCATGCTGGCAAGATCCTTGAGGTTACCCATTTTCTTAATTTGCTGAATCTGTTTCAGAAAATCATCGAAGTTGAACTGATCCTTGGCCAACCGTTTCTGCAGTTTACGGGCTTCCTCCTCATCAAATTGTTCATGAGCCCTTTCAACCAATGAAACAATATCACCCATTCCAAGAATACGGTCGGCCATCCTGCTTGGATAAAATGCATCAATGGCATCCATCTTTTCACCGGTCCCAACAAATTTAATTGGTTTAGTGACTACTGAACGTATGGATAAAGCGGCTCCGCCACGAGTATCTCCATCGAGCTTAGTAAGAATAACGCCATGAAAATCAAGACGATCATTAAATTCTTTGGCGGTATTTACAGCATCCTGACCAGTCATTGCATCAACCACAAACAAAATCTCACCTGGATTAACAGCCGATTTAATTGACTCAATCTCTTTCATCATCTGCTCATCGATTGCCAACCGTCCGGCAGTATCGATGATTACAACATCATGTCCGTGCAGTTTTGCAAATTTTATCGCCTCTTTGGCGATGCGTACCGGATCTTTACTTCCCTCTTCAGTATAAACCGAAACATCAATTGCAGCTCCGACAATCTTAAGCTGTTCAATAGCTGCTGGCCGATAGACATCGCAGGCGACCAGCAGAGGCCGTTTCCCGGATTTGGTTTTTAACCTGTTAGCCAATTTTCCCGAAAAAGTCGTCTTACCTGATCCCTGAAGACCTGCCATCAATATAACGGCAGGACTTCCCTTAAGGTTGATATCGACCGTTTGACCACCCATTAGCTCAATGAGCTCATCGTGAACGATCTTCACCATAACCTGTCCCGGATTAAGAGCCTTCAGAACCTCTTGTCCTAAAGCCTTTTCTTTCACTTTTGCAGTGAAATCCTTGGCAATTTTATAATTGACATCCGCATCAAGCAACGCCCTGCGAACCTCTTTTAACGTTTCGGCAACATTAATTTCGGTAATCTTTCCTTGCCCCTTTAGCAGCTTGAACGATTTCTCAAGCTTATCCGTAAGATTTTCAAACATTTCTTATTCAAATTTTAAGATTACAAACTTACATGAAAAAAACTTTTGCACCAAGACGAAAATTTATTGTAAACACCAGAGATGAAAAACCCGGCTGTTTGCATTAATCTGACTTTCAATTTACTGAATAAATGATCAGGGAGGGCGCCCAAAACTCAGAATCAGTCCAAACAGTGCTTTCTGAATGCATGTATACACCTGATAATCTATCGTTTAAAATTATTTTAAAATATAATTGAGAATTGGTTTTTGCAACTAATATTCATTATTTTTACATCGGATTATTTACCATTAATTTTAGTTACTGTAATTATGAACATTTTCGTAGGAAGTCTGCCATTTAGCTTAGAAGAGGCAGAATTAAAAGGGTTTTTTGAAGAGTACGGCGAAGTAGCTTCAGCAAGAATCATCACAGACAAATTTTCCGGAAGGAGCAAAGGATTCGGTTTTATTGAAATGCCGAATGACGAAGAGGCCAAAAAGGCTATTGAAGAACTTAATGGTGCAGAAGTTGATGGTCGCACAATCGTTGTGAACGAATCAATTGAAAAACCCAAAGATGGAACAAGACGTCCAGGTGGCGGCGGCGGCGGTTTTAACCGTGGCGGTGGCGGCGGTGGCGGTTTTAATCGTGGCGCTGGCGGCGGTGGCGGTGGCTACAATCGTGGTGGCGGCACAGGCGGAGGTGATCGTGGTGGTGACCGTGGCGGTGACCGTGGCGGTTTCAATCGTGGCGGTAGTAGTGCCGGCGGTGGTGACAGAGGCGGAAGCCGTAGGGCAAGTTATTAAGCCGGGCGAACGCAGATTAACTGCCTGATGTTCTTGCAGTTGTCGTTTGAAGTATTTTCGTGTCGTTTTCACTTAGATAATCCAAACTTAAAGATACGTTCTAAAACTTAATTTACTTCATAGGCATTGCAGAAAATCTGCAATGCTTTTTTTTACCAAAATTTCTGTGCTACGCACCTTTATCTTTAATCAGAGTAACAGATTTGCCCCACTTAAAGACAAATAAAATTAACCCCTGGCAATCCGCATAACCCGGCTAACGTTGTCATCCACCTGTTCTTTATTGTCCACCCCAAGGGTCATGCAATGAACATTGCCGCTTTTTATTGCAAAATTCAGCGATTGCTCCCGCTCATTTTCCTTCACAAGATCCCCGCAACCAAAAATTTTCATCCCAATAATCCCTTTGCCATTTTTCCGGGCTGTCTCAAGAACCGACATAATCTTATCCGGAGTACCATCCATTCGTACACTATAGGGATTAATCCTGGCTAACATAACATCTACCCATGGGTTTGAAGCTGCTTCAACCATGGCTTCATAGTTATGGCATGATACTCCTACTGCTTTAATCAACCCATCCTGTTTTGCCTTCGACATTGCATCCATGAACGACTTGTTTGCAGCTGGCCATTGTCCGTTCTCCATACAATGCATGAGTAAAATATCGACATAATCGGTTTTTAACTCCTTGCGGAACCGGTCAAAGCATTTGTCAAAGGGTTCTGCCTCATACCACCCCTCGCGGGTATAGGTCATTATTTTTGATAACACCGTAACCTTCTCACGTGGAAGCACTTTAAGCGCCTCACTAACATAACTGTGAGAGCCATACATATCAGCTGCATCAAAAAACCGGATCCCTCTTTCGAAACAATATTGTGACAGTTCGACAAATTTTTTAACTCCCAGACGGGTCTGGTCCGACTCATGTTTCCATCCTCTTGTGCCCGTTCCATAGGCGATTCTTGAAACCTTTAGCTCCGTATTTCCCAATGCGACGACATCCACTGTCTCAGCCTTGGAGGCGGCAAATACAGGTTGCGAAAATACATATGGAATGGCTGAGGCAACAGCGATGCCGGCTGCACTTTTTACAATAAACGTACGCCGGTCAAATTTTGAAATAGTCATATATGTTTAATTATCAATTATATACAATATATGATTATGGTAGAGACGCGTTTAAACGCGTCTTTACCATAATTTACCCTTTTAAATGTATCCATAACCTACCCTTTCGCGATCCGCATAACCCGATCAACTGCATCATCAACCTGGGCAATGCTTTCGAGCCCCAAAGTCATACAGTGAATGCTGGTTTTCCTGAGTGCAAAAGTGATCGACTCCTCACGCTCATCCTCTTTGATTTTATCTCCATTGCCAAAGATTTTCATCCCTACGATTCCTTTCCCGTTACTCCTGGCCCTGTCCAAAAGCGCATTAATCTGCAACGGAGTGCCATCCATGTGGGATTGAAACGGGTTTATCCGGGCAAGTATTACATCCACCCAAGGATCATCAGCGGCAATCTTAAGGGCCTCATAATTATGACATGACAGGCCTACAGCCTTAATAATTCCTCGTTGCTTAGCCAGTGAAAAATAATCGATATACCGTTTCTTCTCCTCCTGCCATTTCCCGGTAGTCATGCAGTGTAACAGCATGATATCGAAATAATCACTTCCCGTTTCAGAACGGAAGCGGTCAAGCGCCTTATCCACAGGTTCACTGGTTGAAGGATCGTTGGAGGTCCACATTTTCCCCAGAAGAGTCACTTTCTCGCGTGGAAGATCTTTAAGAACCTCTTTTATAAACGGATATGAACCATAACTATCAGCTGTGTCAAAAAAATGGATTCCACGATCATAGGCATGATGAGCCATTTTAACAAAATTGGCAAGCCCTAACCGCGTCTGATTTGACTGGTGATTTCCACCAATAGTACCGGTCCCCAGAGCAATCCGCGAAACAGTAAGCCCGGTTTGTCCAAGTTTAACCTTATCAACCAAGGCATTCGCCGGGGAAAATCCCTGGCTTAAGATCCCTGCGGCCGAGAGCGCAGTATAACCGGTTAGACTTACTGCGCTTGAATAGATAAAGCTTCGGCGGTTAATTTTTTCCATGATGGGGTGTTTAATTTACTCTTAAAACAAAAAGGGTATATTAAAGGTTTCAGGAAAGGAGCTTTTAAATTGCAAACTGACTAGAAATCAAGATAATTCCATTTTCCTCGGTAGGCACGGGAAAGCATCATGTTAGCGGCGGTATCGCCGATGAATTGTTCTTTCTTCGGATCCCATTTCAAATGCCGTTGCAGTTCATACGCAATATTTGCAAGGTTACAAAGAGAAGAGGTTCGGTGACCGGTTTCAACGTCAGATATTGGCTTTGTTCTCTTTTTTATAGCATCAATCCAGTCCTGATAGTGGTTATCGCTTTTATACAAATGTTTATCTGTGGGTTGAATTTCTGTTGTAACTATAGCAGGTGGATCAGAGCGTAAAAAATCGCGACTGACCTCGATCTTCCCTTTTGTTCCAATAAATTGAACTCCAGCTCCTTCAAACCAATGAGCATGATTCAATATAACACCATTTTTATACTTCATTTGTAAACCAATGACAGCATGTTTTGATGGAGGAATAAATTCAACCGGGCCCGATTCATCCATTCCCAGCGCCCACTGAGCGATATCAAACATATGAGCTCCCCAGTCAGTGATCATACCTCCTCCAAACTCCCGGTAGCTGCGCCAATTCGGAAAATTTAAATCTTCGACGGGAGGTGCAAGGACCGGGCTATATTCGCGATAAAGTGAAGGTCCCACCCACATATCCCAGTCAATGTTATCAGGAGCCGGAACTTCAGGAAGGTCCAATGCCTTGACCGGAGGACCAACTGAGACATTCACCTCCTTAACATCTCCAAGATATCCATTGGCAACCAATTCGCACGCATGGCGGAAATCACGCCAGGAACGCTGCATATTTCCCGTTTGAAAAACTCTGTTATACTTCCGGGTTGCATTTACCATTGCACGTCCTTCAGCGACAGTTAATGCCATAGGTTTTTCGCAATAAATATCTTTACCAGCTTTTGCTGCGTCAACGGCAACTTGGGCATGCCAATGGTCAGGCGTGGCAATAACCACTGCATCAATATCTTGTCTGTTTAAAAGTTCGCGATAATTTTTGTACCCGATAACTTCATGCTTTTCTCCAATCCATTTTTGATCATTCAGGGTCTGCGCTTCTCTCTTAAACTTTTCAACCTTTGTAGTTACCACATCACAACAGGCAATTACTACAGTTTCAGGACATTTCATCAGGTTATTTAACAATCCATGACTCTGAATCCCCACGCCGATAAATCCCAATCGGATTTTTGCAACAGCTTCATTTGCAGCAAGGGATATTCCGGGGATTACTGATAATGCCGCGGCACCGGTAGCTGTTGTACATACAAAGTTCCTTCTGGAGATTCTGTTTTGAAATTTCATAATCAATGAATTAGTTTAATACGGCTGTTTATAAAAAATTTAATAAATCAAATTTCAGAATATAAAGTTAATAAAAATTCATTTGTGACTTCATTTCAGTGTAAAATATTGATGTAATAATAGTTTGCTCACACGGAATTGCGATGAAATATCAAATATTCGCCATTTATTAAACATTTAAAGATCAATAGGCAGTTTATAAAGCTGGATCAGAAGAAAAGAGTGTATGCTTTTGATACACTTGTTGTATCGCCACCGAACAATCTTAATTAATTAAGCTATTTAACCACCTGTTCTATAGCATATTGAAATTCTGGCATTGTATTCGTAGAAAAACAAATGATCACATTTTCTGATATTTTGGAATTGAAATTTCTGAATTTAATAATCATTAAAAGTCATACCGTGGACAGACCTGTTGAAAAGAAAAAATGGAACCTTAAAAGGATAAGTACACTAGTAATTGTACTTTCTATTGTTTTATTGATAATCGCAAGCTACTATTTTACTTCCGGCAAATCCAGGCTGAATGTCAATCTGGAAAGAATAACCATTAGTGAAGTTTCAAACGGGACTTTTCAGGAGTTTATTCCTGTAAATGGAATCGTAATGCCCCTGACAACTATTTACCTGGACGCAAGCGAAGGTGGCCGGGTTGAAGAAAAATACACAGAAGATGGTGCAATCATGAAAAAGGGGCAACCTATTTTGCGGTTGTCCAACACCGATCTTTTAATGACCATGTTAAGTCAGCAAAATACGGTCTACAATACCCTTACTCAAATGCAGATAAACAGCAATGCCGCACAGCAGAACACGGTGAGCAAATTAAACCAGATGGCTGATGTTGAAAGTCTGTATAAAGAAGCTGAACGTGTTTATCAACTGGATAAACACCTGTTTGCTGAAAATGTAATTGGCTCGCAGGAGTTTAAAAAGGCTGAAAACGACTTCAATTATTATTCGAAAAAGAAAGAGTTAACGCAACAAATTTTAAAACAGGATTCGGTGTCCCGCTTTGAGCAGGAAGAGCAGGATAAACGATCGTACAAAGGGTCACAGGAGGCTTTAAATATGATGCGACAAAAAGTAAATGAGTTGACTGTCCGCTCACCGATTGATGGTCAGCTTACCTCGCTTGATGCAGAAATAGGACAAAACAAAAGGCAGGGCGACAGACTTGGACAGATTGATGTATTAAGCGGTTTTAAAGTCCGGGTTGATATTGATGAACATTATATCTCACGGATTTATAACGGGCTAAAAGGCGATTTTACTTTTGCGGACAATTTGTACAAGTTAATAATAATCAAAGTGTTTACCCAGGTTACAAATGGGAAATTCCAAGTAGACATGCGGTTTGAAGGAACAATCCCAAAAGGTATTCGCCGGGGACAAAACCTGCAGATCCGTCTTGCCTTAAGTGATGAAAAACAAGTCCTTCGTTTGCCGCGTGGAGGTTTCTATCAACAAACCGGTGGTAACTGGATTTTCAAGGTGAGCTCCGATGGTAAATCGGCTTACAAAACCGATATTCAGCTTGGAAGCCAAAACCCTGATTATTATGAAGTGCTCCAGGGATTGAAGCCCGGCGATAAAGTGATCACGAGCAGTTATGAAAATTACGGAGAGATGCAGGAGCTGATTCTCAAGAAATAATTAGCTATATGTCGTTTGGTATGGGAAATTGGACTTTATAAATATTGCAGCTGGCTATTAGTGGCTGGCGACTGGCAGACTCGCTTACTAAAGGGTTTAATTTAACCTTTAAAGGATTAAGGTCAGATAGTTAGCACTTTCATGCCAGCAGCCAGTTGCATATTGCATAAATCAATTTAATGCGGTTAGGTTAAATTACCCACATAAGTCGTCATAGAATCAAATAATCAGTTAAACATATAAGGAAATAAAATGATTAAAATTAAAGACCTTGAAAAGATCTACCGTACCAAAGAGGTAGAAACGATTGCCCTGAATAAATTATCGATAGAAGTGAAAGAAGGGGAGTTCGTCGCCGTAATGGGACCTTCCGGTTGTGGCAAATCCACTTTATTAAATATTCTGGGATTACTGGATGATGCCGATGGCGGCAGTTTTATATTCAATGGTGTGGAAGTATCTCATTTTAATGAGCGAAAACGGGCCGAGATGCGGAAGCATAATATTGGATTTGTCTTTCAGAGCTTTAACCTGATTGACGAATTAACTGTATATGAAAACGTTGAACTTCCTCTGATTTATACTGGGATTAAAGCAGCAGAGCGGAAAGAAAAAGTGGAGAAGGTTCTGGATAAGATGAAGATTATGCATCGCCGCAACCATTTCCCTCAGCAGCTTTCGGGAGGACAGCAGCAGCGTGTGGCGGTGGCAAGGGCGGTAGTAAACAATCCCAAATTAATTCTCGCCGATGAACCAACCGGTAATCTCGATTCAGCGAATGGAAGTGAAGTGATGGAGTTGCTAACCGACCTGAATGAGCAGGGCACAACCATCATTATGGTCACACATAGTGAACACGATGCCAGATTCAGCCATCGTATCATCCGGATGTTGGATGGACAAACAGTTACCGAGAATATTCTGGTGTAAGTTTTAATCCCGCCAAATCTTCCCCTTCTTCGCCACTCGGGATAATTCCTTCCTTGCGAAGAGGAACAGCCTGCCCCGATAGTACAAACGGATCTGGGAGGAAGCAATCTATACGAAAATAAATTATTCTAATTACTTAAATGTCAGGTATGTTTAAGAATTTTCTCAAAATAGCTTACCGAAACCTGCTTCGAAACAAGGGTTTTTCGGCGATCAATATTGCCGGCCTGACCGTGGGAATGGCAAGTGCATTGCTCATCCTGCTATGGATTCAGAACGAAGTGAGCTATGATAAATTTCATAAAAACAAGGATTATTTATATGAGGCGTGGAACCGGGGTACCTTCAATAATAAATTGCAGTGCTGGCACAGTACACCAAAAATACTTGGCCCTACGCTAAAACAGGAATATCCTGAAATTGCGGATGTTGCAAGAACAAACAATCAATGGTTTGTCACAACTGTGGGTCTTAAACAAATTTCATGCAGTGGACTTTTTGCAGATCCTTCATTTTTAAAGATGTTCAGTTTCCCGGTTTTACAGGGCAATGCCGAAACTGCACTTAACAGCGTTTCCAATGTAGTGATCACCCAAAAGATGGCCATAAAAATGTTTGGAACAGAGGATGCCATAGGTAAGATCTTAAAAATCGATAAAACCAATTTTACGGTTTCAGGGATCTTAAAAGATCTGCCCACCAATACCCGGTTTACTTTTGAATTCATAATGCCCTGGGCATATATGACAAAATTGGGATGGGACGACAATTACTGGGGTAACAACTCCGTGAATACCTATGTGGAATTAAAACCAAATGCAACAGCGATATTGGTCGACAGTAAAATTAAGAATGTCACCAAAACGCACTCTAATGGAAATGAGCAGCAGGAGGTGTTTCTCCACCCGATTACCAAATGGCATTTGTACTCAAATTTCGAGAATGGGAAAGTGGTGGGAGGTCGTATTGCTATCGTCGTGACCTTTTCAATTATAGCACTGTTCATACTCCTGATAGCCTGTATCAATTTTATGAACCTAAGTACCGCACGAAGTGAAAAACGGGCAAAAGAGGTTGGCATCCGGAAAGTTGTAGGCGCCGGGAAAAGGTCTTTGATCGCACAATTTTTAGGTGAATCAGTTTTAATAGCACTCATTTCGGGAATTCTCTCCTTACTGTTGGTTCAATTGTGTTTACCCTGGTTCGATACTTTGGCAGCTAAAGAGTTAGATATCCCTTACAGCAACCTCAGTTTCTGGTTGGTCTCAGTATTGTTTATTGTTGGTACAGGTGCTCTTGCAGGAAGTTACCCGGCCTTGTTTTTGTCATCCTTTAAGCCTGTCGTGGTTTTAAAAGGGAGTTTTAAAAGGTCAAATGCAGTGATTAATCCACGTAAGGTGTTAGTTGTATTGCAATTCACGTTTGCAATCGTGCTTATTGTCTCCACAATCATTGTCACTCAACAGATGAAATATGCCCAGGACCGTGATACCGGTTACGAGCGCGGACAACTGCTCTACCATTTTCTAACCGGTGATCTGGAAAAGAAATTCACGCTGGTCAAAAATGAATTGTTAACCTCAGGGGCAGCCGTCTCGGTGACAAAAACCAGTTCTCCGCTCACGGAAGGGTGGAGCGATACCTGGGGATTTGAGTGGGAAGGTAAAGCATCGGACGATAAAACTGATTTCGACATATTTAGTGAGGACGAGGGGCTGGTGAAGACTGCCGGATTAACCATCGTGAAGGGTCGCGACATGGATTTAGCGAGCTATCCAACAGATTCATTGGCCATTGTTTTAAATGAGTCGGCCGCCATAGCGATGAATTTTAAAGATCCGATCGGGCAGCTTATTAAGGATGACGGGCAAAAATGGCATGTTGTGGGGGTAATCAAAGACTTTCTTTTGCGTTCCCCCTATGAGCCTACAAGACCCATGGTTATTTTAGGATCAAAATCGGGGTTTAATGTCCTCAACATAAAACTGAATAGTACAAATTCCACTTCCCATAACGTGGAGCTGGTAGAAAAAATATTCAAAACCTTTAACCCCCAGTACCCTTTCGAGTATCATTTTGTGAATGAACAATATGCCCGGAAATTTGATGATACTCAACGGACTGCAACCCTAATCGGCATATTTGCAGCCTTGACAATCTTTATTTCCTGTCTTGGTTTGTTTGGCCTGGCTGCTTACATGGCAGAGAACCGCATTAAGGAAATCGGGGTAAGAAAAGTATTGGGGGCATCCGTACTTACAATTACCTCTCTGTTATCCAGGGAGTTCCTGGCATTGGTCGGCATTTCAATACTTCTGGCGACGCCAATTGCCTGGTTTTTTATGAATATATGGTTACATGATTTTCAGTACCGCATTCATATCGAATGGTGGGTATTTATTCTGGCAGGCACTTTAGCCATCGTTATCTCATTGGCGACAGTAAGTTACCAGGCGATCAGGGCAGCAGTCGCCAATCCGGTGAAGAGTCTGAGAACCGAATAAATAAGGCCCCCTAAATCCCCTCAAGGGGGACTTGGACTGGCTTTTAAAAATTTGAATAGAATAATATTTAAACAGTTTAAAAACTTGAGGATGTATGATAAAAAATTATTTCAAAATAGCATTTCGGAATCTTTGGAAGAACAAAGGTTTCTCGGCAATTAATATACTTGGACTGGCTATCGGCATTACAACCTGCCTGATCATCATGCTGTTTGTCTATAATGAGCTGAGTTACGACCGTTTTAACGTGAAATCCTCCAGGATTGTACGTGTAACCTTCCAGGGTTTGTCGGCCGGGGAGAAATTTAATGAAGCTTCCATTATGCCTCCAGTCGCACAAACGATGAAAGCCGACTTTCCTGAGGTGGAGGCAGCCACCCGAATCAGGGATTATGGGAGGCCTAAACTGGCCTATGGTGTTAAATCATTCAAGGAAGATGCGTTTGCCTATGTGGATGCCAATTTCTTTGAGGTCTTTACGCTTCCTCTTGTTGAAGGAGATGCAAAAACGGCACTCGCAGAGCCCAATACAATAGTCATAACAAAAGCCCTTTCACAAAAGTATTTTGGGAATGAAGATCCGATGGGCAAGGTGATCAATTTTAAGGAAGGTGATAAAGCTGGTTATAAAGTCACCGGAGTCATCAAAAAAGTGCCGGATAATTCGCATTTTCATTTTGACCTGTTCGCCTCAATGATCAGTTTGCCAGAATCCAGGGAGCCAACGTGGATGAGTTCCAATTTTTATACTTATGTGGTACTCCGGGATGGGGATGATTATAAAAAACTGGAAGCAAAACTCCCGGGACTGGTTGAAAAATATATTGGTCCTCAAATGGTCCAGGCGATGCATGTAACCTTGTCGGAATTCCGTAAAAAAGGGAATAACCTGAGCTTCCACCTGCAACGGTTGACAGATATTCATCTAAGCACAGAATTTACCAATGACCTTAGCCGTTCGGGCGATGTCCGTTACGTTTATATTTTCGGAGCTATAGCGTTGTTTATGCTGCTCATCGCGTGTATCAATTTTATGAATCTCTCAACTGCAGGGGCATCACGTCGTGCCCGCGAGGTGGGTATCCGCAAGGTAATAGGCTCATTGAGAATAGATCTGATCCGGCAATTCCTGATTGAATCTGTTGTGATTACAGCTTTTGCCTTTTTGCTTGCAATTGGTCTGGTCTATCTGGCATTGCCGGTTTTCAACACGCTTGCAGGCCAAAACCTGACACTCCAATTTGCAGACCACCCGTTGTTGTTACCTGGATTACTGCTGTTCGTTTTACTTACGGGAATTGTTGCAGGAAGCTATCCTGCCTTTTATCTCTCCTCGTTCAAACCCGTTGCAATACTCAAGGGGAAGTTTGTATCGGGGAGAAAAAGTGTGGGATTACGCAGCGGACTCGTTGTTTTTCAGTTTTTTGTCTCAATCACGCTGATCGTGATCACAACAGTGGTGTATAAACAGCTCTCCTATATCCAGCATAAAAAACTGGGTTACAATAAGGAGCAGGTCATGATATTGCCTGTCTGGATGCTTGGAAAAAACAGTGAATTATTTAGTAATGAACTTGTTAACGATCCCCGCGTAGTGAGTTCTACCAACTCCGGATATTTGCCTGCCGGTCAGAGTGATAACAATAATTTCTTCGTTTATCCGGGTGAAAACCCCGACCAGATGGTGAAAACATTGCGTTATGAGGTCGATGAGAAGTATATTTCCACGTTAGGAATTCAACTACTGACGGGAAGAAATTTCTCAAAAGAATTTGCCAGTGACTCCTCGGCGGTAGTTCTCAACGAAGCTGCGGCCAAAGTTTTTGGATGGGGGGAAACCGCTCCGGGTCATTCCATATCCACCACAAATCACGAAGGGAAGAAGATCACCTATCATGTGATCGGCATAGTGAAGGATTTCCATTTCAGGTCATTGCATGACCTTATTTCACCGCTAGTCATGGTACTTGCACCAAATCCGGGGATGATGATCGTGAAATTGAAAACAACAGATATTACATCATTACTTGGTGATCTCAAAAAACGATGGGACGGACTTGGATCAGAAGAGCCGTTTACCTACTCGTTCCTGGATGACCGGTTCAAAAATACCTATCAATCAGAACAGAAAATTGGATTCATACTGGGCATTTTTGCCGGGCTTACAATATTTATTGCTTGTTTGGGCCTGTTCGGTCTGGCTAAATTTACTACCGAGCAACGCATTAAGGAGATTGGCATCCGTAAGATATTGGGAGCAAGCGTGGTGGGTATTGCCAATTTGCTATCCGCCGACTTTTTAAAGCTGGTGCTGTTGGGTTTTATAGCCTCCACACCGGTTGCATGGTTCGCGATGAATAAATGGCTCCAGGATTTTGCCTACCGGATCGATGTCAGCTGGTGGATATTCGCCTTTGCTGCTTTTACTGCCCTGGCAATTGCCTTGATAACAGTCAGCTTCCAGGCGGTTAAGGCAGCCTTTGCAAATCCGGTGAAGAGTTTAAGAACTGAATAAGTGAACCCCTAAATCCCCCAGGGGGGACGCAGGCAAAGCTCAAAAAAATAGAAAAATTGGTTTTAACAGATTGAAAATCTTCCCCTCGGGGAAATAAAATTGAGCATTATGTTCAAAAATTACATTAAAATCGCCTTCCGAAATCTTTGGAAAAATAAAGGATATGGCCTGTTAAATATCTCCGGACTGGCAATTGGGATTGCCTGTGCTGGTTTAATATTTTTATGGGTGGAGGATGAGTTTACCTACAATCATTATTTTGAAAACAGGGATAATCTTTTTAAAGTAAAAGACTGCCAGACATACGACGGTACCACCTATACATTCGATGCCACTCCGGGTCCCTTCGCCCAAGGGATAAAATCAGAAATTCCGGGAATACAAAATGCTGCAAGGACAACCTGGGGAAATAGTGTCCTTTTTTCGTTAAATGATAAACCCATTTATGAACAGGGTCTTTATGTCGATGCTGCTTTTCTGTCGATGTTCCAGCTTCAGTTTGTACAGGGGAATGCTCAAAATGCATTCAATCAACTAAACTCATTGGTTATTACTGAAACTATGGCCAGCAAATTTTTTGGAACTGATAAATCCCGGGATAATCTGATTGGGAAAACACTTAAGGTCGACAATAAGGAGAATTATACCATTTCCGGGGTAATTAAAGATCTGCCAAAAAATGTTTCGTTCAGGTTTAACTGGTTATCCCCATTTAAAATATATAAAGATCAGAATAAATGGCTTCAGAAATGGGGCAATAATGGGGTCGTAACCTATGTGGAGAAGGATCCCGGAGCAAATATTGAGACGATCAATAAAAAGTTATACAATTATGTAGAGGGGAAGCAGAAGGGAGCTACTGCAAAAATGTCTATCTATCCGATGAACCGGTGGAGAATGTATGATAGTTTTGATAATGGTAAGGAGATACCGGGAAGAATCCGGTATGTCAACCTTTTTAGTCTCATCGCCTGGATCATCCTGATTATTGCCTGTATCAATTTTATGAACCTCACAACAGCGCGATCTGAACAGCGCGCAAAAGAGGTGGGTGTAAGGAAAGTTTTAGGCGCCGGCAAACGAAAATTAATCGGACAATTTATCGGTGAATCGATATTCACTTCAATGGTCGCTACATTCTTTGCGCTCATCATAATCTACATCTCATTACCCGCCTTCAATAGTTTGGTTGAGAAACAATTAGTACTCAACATCTCTGAGCCTTCCCATATAGCTGCCCTGGTTATCCTAACTTTTATTTGTGGTATGATTGCCGGAAGTTATCCGGCTTTTTACCTCTCATCTTTTAAACCTGTGTCTGTCCTGAAAGGAATTAAATTCGTCCCCAGCGGTAATGCGGGTATCATTCGAAAAGGATTGGTGGTGCTTCAATTTGCAATCTCTATAATTCTTATCATAGCAACCATAATCATCTATGAGCAAATATCCTATGTGAAGAACCGCGATCTGGGCTACAATAAAAGCAATCTTGTTTTCATGTACTTGCAGGGGAACATTAAAGAACACTTTGAGGTTATAAAAAATGATTTACAATCGACAGGGTTTGTCCAAAATAGTGCCTTAAGTAATGACCCTGTATTACAAATGGGAAGCAATACCGGAGATTTTGTCTGGGAAGGGAAAGATCCTTCCAAACAGGTATTAATTACGGTTGAAGGGGTGAGTCCGGAATATGCTTCTACAATGCGAATGCAACTCGAGGCTGGAAGAGATTTTTACCCTGAAGGAAAAATTGACAGTACCAATGTCATTATAAATGAATCGCTTTCCATGATCATAAACAAGAAAAATATTTTGGGAAGCACTATTTCACAGGGAGATACAAAGTATACTATTGTGGGTATCCTCAAGGATTTTGTGTACAACAATATGTATGGTCCCGCTGCACCATTGGTTTTGTTCTCCAATAAATCAAATTGCAACGTTTTATCAATTCGTTTAAAAGACGGAGTGCAAATTCCGGCAGCTTTATCAGCAATGGAAACATTGATGAAAAAAGATAATCCGGGATATCCTTTCGATTATAATTTCATTGATCAGCAATTTGACCAACTATTTAAAACTGAAACACTGATTGGCAAACTTGCCGGGATATTTTCGATTTTGGCCATTTTTATCTCCTCTCTTGGATTATTTGGACTCGCTGCATATACTGCAGAACGAAGAACCAAGGAGATTGGAATCCGTAAGGTGCTTGGCGCCGGATTAGCCAGTCTGACCTACTTGATCTCCATCGATTTCCTTCAACTTGTATTCCTGGCGTGCATCCTGGCTTTCCCAGTTGCCTGGTGGATAATGCATAACTGGTTGTACGACTTTGAATATCGGATACAAATGAGCTGGTGGATTTTCGTTGCAGCTGGATTGCTGGCAATATTCATTGCTTTGGTAACAGTCAGCTTCCAGGCGATCAGGGCAGCGGTGGCTAATCCGGTAAAGAGTTTAAGAACAGAATAAAACGAACGTTATGGTAAAGAATTATTTGATGATAGCCTGGCGGAATCTGGTAAAGAATAAAATCTTCTCTTTAATCAATATCGCAGGTTTAAGTATCGGTTTGGCTTGTGCTATGCTGATTCTGCTCTATGTGAAAGATGAGGTAAGTTTTGACAGGTTTCATAAAAATGTAAACAACATTTATCGGATTGTTTCAAAATCAAAGCATGCTGGTGTTGAATATAAAGATTGCAATACAGGATTCCTCCAAGGCCCGGGATTTGCAAAGAATGTTCCGGGGATCGAAACCTTTGTGCGCATCGAAAGCGGGGCTGAAGACATTAAATCGGGTACTGAAATTCAGTCTCAGGAGCTGTTGCGCGTTGACCCGGTTTTCTTTACTGTATTTACTTTCCCATTGCTGAATGGAAATGCCGCAACCTGTTTATCCGAGCCGAATTCTATCGTAATGTCTGAAGATTTCGCGAAGAAGCAATTCGGTACTTCAGACGCTGTTGGTAAAATCGTCATGCTGAAAGATAATAACCAATTTGTGCCATTCAAGGTGACAGCCGTAGCCAAAAGATGTCCTCAAAATTCTTCCATAAAATTTGACGTGTTGTTGCCATTTAAGGAATCTGAAGCTGACGCCCAAAATAAAGACAACTGGTTTAACTTTTCGCTGAACACTTTCCTGGTGTTAAACCCCAAAGCAAATCTGCAAACTATTGAGAACCAGATGCAGAATTTCTACGTGCAGGATGCCTCCGAAACTTTTAAGGCAATGATTAAAAAATATGACATAGGGGCTGATACAGGTATGGGTACCTATTTTCTGCAATCCTTTACCAATATGCACATGAATACAGAGTTACCGCCACAAAATGGGTTGGTCAATGCCAGTAACCCGATGTATTCGTACATACTTTCGGGTATTGCGTTATTCATATTGCTGATCGCCTGCATCAATTTTGTAAATCTTACTGTAGCCCGTTCACTAAAGCGATCGAAGGAGATAGGCATTCGCAAGGTGATTGGCGGTGACAGGAAACAATTGATCATCCAATTTTTAGGGGAATCATTTTTGCTTTGTCTGATGGCATTTAGTGTGGCCTTGCTAATGGTCCAGTTGATTTTGCCGCTTTTTAATGACCTGGCAAATAAAGCGCTTTCATTTTCCTATTTGTTTGATGCAGGATTAATTGCCGGATACCTGGTATTGCTTCTGCTCACTGCCCTGCTTGCAGGATTTTATCCGGCATTGGTTTTGTCAGGCTATAAACCTGTTGAAACCTTGTATGGCCGTATTAATCTTTCCGGCAAGAGTTATTTACAAAAATCACTCGTAGTACTTCAATTTGCTTTGGCTTCTTTTTTGATTATTGCCACCCTGACTATTTACAGACAATTTAATTATCTGACTAAAACAGATTTAGGTTACGATGACAGCAATATTGTTGCAGTCAACAAACAACAATTAAAGCATAGTGAAGCAGCTTATTTTAAAGCTGAATTGGTAAAGAACCCGAACATTGTAGATGTCGCCGCGAGAAATGGCGGATATTGGGGGACAAATGCGAAACTTTTCAATGACTCTACCATCAGTTTTGATTATGAAACGATCGATGAATCGTATATCCCTGCTTTAAAAATTCCGGTGATAGCGGGAAGGAATTTTTCCAGGGCATATCCTTCAGATTCTACAAATTCTATTTTGGTAAACGAATCGTTTGTAAAAAAGGCAGGCTGGAAAAACCCGATAGGCGAGACTGTTAACTTCTTTTATTACAACAATGAAATCTACAAAGTGATTGGTGTTGTTAAAGATTATCATTACCAGGATTTAAATCAGAAAATTGGCCCGCAATTATTTACAATGAAGAATGGAAATCTGTTTGGTACATTCAATATTAAAATAAAGCCAGGTACTGCAACTGAAAGTTTAAAGTTCATTCAGAAAACTTTCAAACACGATTTCCCTTTAAGCCCCTATTCATACATCTTTAAAGATGATCAACGGATTAAAGATTACGAATCTGAGGCCAAATGGAAGCAGATAATTCTGTTTGGCGCCGTTTTGACCATATTTATTTCCTGCATTGGGTTGTTCGGATTATCAGTTTTATCCGCAGAAAGACGTACCAAGGAGATTGGGATACGTAAAGTACTTGGGGCATCAGTGAAAAGTGTCGTTACTACACTTTCAAGAGATTTTCTAATTCTGGTTCTAATAGCTCTGATTACCGCAATTCCACTTGCATGGATGGCCGCGAATAAATGGCTTCAGAACTATCCATACCGAATTTCGCTGGACTGGTGGCTCTTTGTCCTGGCGAGTTTCCTTGTAATACTAGTAGCTCTTACTACAGTTATTTCGCAGGCGATCAGGGTTGCTGTTGCAAATCCGGTGAAGAGTTTAAGAACAGAATAAGGCCCCCTAAATCCCCCTTAGGGGGACTTGGTTTGAGCTCAATAAACAGAAAAATCGTTTAAATCAATTTAAAGTCTTCCATTTTGTGGGGAATTAAAGAAGGAAATATGTTCAAAAATTATTTTACAATAGCCTGGCGTAATATGAAACGTCATAAGGCTTACTCAGCAATTAACATTTTGGGTTTGGCGATCGGTATTGCGGCTTGTATGCTTATTCTGCAATACGTATGGCTTGAACTGAGCTACGAAAATTTCCAGGAAAAAGGTGACCGGATTTATCGCATTCAGCAAGACCGGTATGATAGTGGTAAGCTCAGTACCCAATGGGCAGCTGGGGCCTATGCCGTTGGCAACTCGTTTAAAGAGGCCATTCCGGAGATCGAAGATTATGTCAAACTCGTTCAAAATGGACGTGTTACAGTTGACATCAACCACCAGCCTGTTAAAATTGAAAAGGTATTTTATGCTACGGTCTCCTTCTTCAATATATTTACATATCCGTTGGTGGCCGGGGATAAAAATACAGCACTAAAGGATCCATATACAGTTGCGGTTTCGGTGTCCACCGCGAACAGAATCTTTGGTACCACAAATATTATCGGTAAAAGCATTGAGATGAACCGTAATGTGAGCTATAAAGTTACCGCTGTATATAATGATGCACCTGTTAATACCCAGCTTAAACCCGATATACTGCTTTCCTATGCCACATTTCTCAGCAGGAGCAGGTCAGATCAGAATGATCCTGAAACAGCCTGGGAGTGGGATGGTTGTTTAACTTATGTTTTACTGCAGAAGGGCGCCATCCCGAAAACTGTAGAACGGAAATTCCTGCCGATTGTTGACAAATTTGTGGGAGCTGATATGAAGAAATATAATTCAGGAGTAACCTATAAATTGCAACCACTAACAGATATCCATTTATATTCTAATTATATGGGCGAGCCCGATACGAATGGGGACGGAAAAACAGTCTATCTGCTGCTTGGGATAGCCCTTTTTATTGTCGTCATTGCCTGGGTAAACTACATCAATCTGGCGACAGCACGTGCTATGACCAGGGCACGAG
Source organism: uncultured Bacteroidia bacterium (assembly GCA_903923905.1). Classification (GTDB taxonomy): domain Bacteria; phylum Bacteroidota; class Bacteroidia; order Bacteroidales; family Prolixibacteraceae; genus JAAFHB01. The sequence continues at coordinate 84,928 of CAIXZH010000054.1, read as the reverse complement.
AGGTCGGGGTAAGAAAAGCGATAGGTTCATTCCGGACTCAGCTCATCATTCAGTTTCTTTCCGAGGCTGCTGTACTGAACGGATTTGCATTGATCGTTGCTCTGGCAATTGTAATCTTAGCAATACCGGGCTTTAACGCCCTGTCCGGACAGTCAATTTCATTTGCACTGTTTACCCAGGTCAGGTTCTGGATTTCACTGACAGCATTATTTATTACCGGAGTATTCTTATCCGGTTTGTATCCTGCCTTTGTGTTGTCGGGATTTAAGCCTGTTGAGGTTTTGAAAGGGAATATTGGAGGGACAAAACAAAGTTCCGGATTGCGAAAATCGTTGATTGTGTTTCAGTTTGCCACTTCTCTGTTTTTATTGATCGGAACCGTGACTGTTTATCAGCAAATACAGTATATGCGAAAACAATCGTTAGGGATTAATATTGATCAGACCCTGGTTGTAAACGCGCCGATTGTTGGTGTTGATTCTACCTATTTGCGGAAGATGAACGCGTTTAAAGAAAATTTGAGTCAATATCCGTTTGTGAAAAACGCAACAGTCTCCACAAGCATACCAGGTGAACCGGTTCAGTGGAATGCTGGTGGTATAAAGCTTGTAGGTGCAGATGATTCAAAACAGAAGCAATATCGTGTTATCGGGGTGGATTATGATTATTTGAAAACCTATGATTTAAAATTAATCGCAGGGCGTGATTTCTCCAAAAGCTTCGGCACCGATAATAGCGCTGTAATATTCAACCGAAAGGGGATTGAACAACTTGGATTTAATAATCCGGAGGAAGCATTAAACAAACGGATCGATTTTTGGGGAGCCCAATATACAATTGTCGGGGTAACTGAAAACTTTCATCAGCAGTCGTTGCGTGAAGCTTATGAACCATTGATTCTTCGGCTAATTCCGGATGTAAATGGTTACCTTTCGGTGAAAACAGAAGCCAGCCAGGCTGCTAAAACAATAGAACTTGTAAAAGCTCAATGGAATAGTTTTTTCCCGGGAAATACGTTTGAATATTTCTTTCTTGATGATCATTTCAATTCCCAATACCGGGCAGACCAGCGTTTCGGTCAGGTGTTCGGAATATTTACCGGTTTGGCCATATTGGTGGCCTGCATGGGGTTGTTTGGCCTCGCCTCCTTCACTACACTCCAGCGCAGTAAAGAGATCGGGATACGAAAAGTTCTGGGCTCATCAGTAACCAATATTCTGAAATTACTCTACCGCGAATTCGCTACCTTATTACTCATAGCATTTGTTATAGCTACCCCAATCGCCTGGATTACAACATCCAACTGGTTACAGAGCTATGCATTCCGAATAAATGTACACTGGCTATACTTTGTAATTCCGCTCATATTAATGATCCTGATTGCATTTATTACTGTTAGTTTTCAATCAATTAAGGCAGCTATAGCCAATCCGGTTAAGAGTCTTAGATCAGAATAAATTATTATAATATGATACAATTAAAAGGCATTTTTAAGTGGGTGAATTCAGGTGGGAATAGGGTCTTCCTGTTAAAGGATATTAATCTGACCATCAAGGAAGGGGAGTTTATCAGCATCATGGGTCCATCCGGTTCTGGCAAGTCAACCCTGCTTAATGTGGTTGGCATGCTCGATGACTTTAACGAAGGGGAGTACAATTTTATCGGTCAGCCGGTCCATCAGCTAAAAGAAAAGCACAGGGCCCAGCTCTACAAGAGCCATATCGGATTTGTGTTTCAGGCATACCATCTGATTGACGAATTGACGGTCTACGAAAATATCGAAACCCCGTTGCTCTATCAAAACGTGAAGTCTTCTGAAAGGCAGGCCATTGTTGCTGATATCCTCGACCGTTTTAATATTGTTGGAAAGAAAGACCTGTTTCCTGCACAATTATCGGGTGGACAGCAACAGTTGGTCGGCGTGGCCAGGGCTTTGGTTGCAAAACCCAAACTAATCCTTGCTGATGAGCCAACCGGAAATTTAAATACAAAGCAAGGGACAGAAATCATGGAACTGTTTAAACAGCTGAATGAAGAGGATGGAGTCACCATCATTCAGGCAACCCACTCGGAGAAGAATGCGGCCTACGGTTCTAAAATAATTAACCTCCTCGACGGAAGAGTAGAAAAATAGCAACAAAGACAATAAGATTTCAGATGAAACATTTCACTTTAAATCAAACGACGGTTATCCTGTTGACGCTAAACTTATTTGCAACTGCATCTATGGTCAAAGCCCAGGATACCACTGCAGCTCAGCCGGTTCAGAATAGCGTATTAAATTTGCAACAATGCATTGAAATTGGGTTTAAAAACAATCCCGAAGTAAAGCAGGCCGGGTTCATGGCCGAATCGGCGAAAATCAATTACAATCAGTCGAAGGCAAATATGTTGCCAGATTTGAATGCGGGAATCTCCCACACATCCTATAATGGGCGAAGCATAAACCCGTACACCAATTCTTACATCAACGAGCAGAACACAGCCGGCTCTTATCAGCTAACCAGTGGTATTACACTATGGAATGGGAGCAGCATCCAAAATTACATGAAGCAATACAGGTTGAATTATGAGGCAGGTAAGATGGACGAACAAAATGCAAAAGACAAGTTAACGATCAATATTATGCTTTCCTATCTTTCTGTTTTAAGTGCGCGAGAACAACTGAATATCGCCCTGACACAGCAGGCTTCCACTCAAAAGAAGGTCGATTTGCTGACCATCCGGAATAACGACGGAGCCATATCTCCTTCCGATTTATCCGATATGAAAGGTCAGCTTGCTAATGACGGCATAACCGTTGTGAGCACAAAGAATACGCTGGACAATGCACTTCAAACATTAACACAACTCATGCATATCCCCTATTCAGCGGATATGCAGCTCGCCCTTATGTCAAATGGCATTATCATTCAGCCTTATGCTGAGACTGTGGATCAGGTCTACGAGAACGCCTCGCAACGTCTGGCGATGGTAAAATCGGCAGATTTGAAAGTTGAGAGTGCGTTAAAAAATATAAAAGCAATACGGGGGCAAATGATGCCAACACTCTCGCTCTTTGGTGGTTTATATACCAACTATTCAAGTGCGGCAAATATCCAGCAGCTAACCGGGACAACTGATGTTCCAACCTCTAATTATGTGACGGTAAATAATGTTAAAACGACAGTCTACGGACAGCAATCAAATTTTACCTCTCAACCTATTTCCTACAACAGCCAGATAAAAAATAATGTTAATTCGGCAATTGGTATCGGATTGCAGATTCCCCTGACAAATAATATGCAGTTCAGGAATAAACTAAAGCTGGCTAAGGTTGCAGAACTGCAGGTGAAGGAACAGGCGCAAACCACGAGGATTCAATTAAGACAGGCGATAGTTCAGGATTTTATAAATCTAAATGCAGATTATTCAACCTACAAATTATTACTCTCGCAGGTAGAGGATTTTGGACAATCGTTTCATGCTGCCGATATCCGGTTCGCTAATGGAGCCATTTCAACAGTTGACTATGTTATCGCGAAAAATAACCTGGACAGGGTTCAGTTGAACCTGGTTGTCGCCAAATATAATTACATCCTTCGGACCAAACTGCTGGATTTTTATCAAAACAGGAAATTGTGGTAAATTGAAGTGTTTCGGATATGTAAGGTAAAGTTTTATTATCTTGTTGCGTGAATCCCGAAAGAGTGAAATTAGTTTAACTTTGATCAATGACTATTATAAAATATACGCTAAATCATGAGTTTATTGAAAGCTAGTATCCTCGTAATTGATGACGATATTGATGTGCTGACTGCCATAAGGTTACTCTTAAAAACGGAGGTACAGGAAGTTGTTACAGAAAAAAATCCAATTAATATCACTTCACTGGTTACCTCCCGGCCATTTGATCTGGTCTTGCTGGACATGAATTTTAAGGCTTCTGTGAACACAGGAAATGAAGGTTTATATTGGCTTAAGCATATAAAAGAATTAAAGCCTGAAATATCTGTTATTATGATTACTGCTTATGGCGATATAGATTTGGCGGTTAAATCTTTAAAGGTGGGGGCATCGGATTTTGTGGTTAAGCCCTGGCATAATGAAAAATTATTGGCAACCATTGCAGAAACTATAAAGGAAAAATCCCGTAAGAGTTCCAGGGTTTCTCATGAGTTCCAAAATGAGAAGTCTAATACGAGAATATTGGGGCAGAGCGAAGTAATGCTTGATGTTTTTGCAAAGATCAAAAAATCGCCCCAACTGATGCCAATATATTAATCCTCGGGGAAAACGGAACCGGAAAAGATCTGGTTGCCAAGGCTATCCATGAAAGATCCTTGCGCAACAAACAACCTTTTGTCAGAGTCGATGTGGGTGCACTGACCGAAACCCTGTTTGAGAGTGAACTATTTGGCCATAAAAAGGGGGCTTATACCGATGCCAAAGAGGATCGGACAGGGAGGTTTGAGGCGGCCAACAGAGGTACGCTGTTTTTAGATGAAATAGGGAATATCTCCCTGCAACAGCAATCCAAATTATTAACCGTATTACAGAACAGGCAGATAACCCGTCTTGGTTCAAATGAACTGATCCCGGTTGATATCCGATTGATTTGCGCGACTAATCTGCCTCTAAGTGAGTTAGCCAATGAAAGCCTTTTCAGAAAAGATTTAATTTACAGGATCAATACGGTAGAGATTATTGTTCCTCCTTTGCGTAAAAGGAAGGATGACATTGTGTTATTGACAGAGTACTTTGTGAACATCTACACTGAAAAATATTTTAAAACCAATATTAGTTTCTCTGCTGCGGCGATCCAGAAGTTAAAACGATATCATTTCCCGGGGAATGTGAGGGAGTTGCAATATATTATTGAGAGAGTGATTATTATGGCTGAGGGTCATATTATTGAGCCTGAAGATTTAATATTTTCCCCTATTGAATCTCCCAACCAGGATGGCATAGAAGAAATTCGTGAAACAAAATTAAGTGCTGTTGAAAAATCGACAATACTCAAAGTGATCGACAAAAACTCCGGGAATATTACAAAAGCAGCAAAAGAGCTGGGGCTAACCCGCACAGCATTATACAGGAGACTCAATAAATATGAAAATTAAGAAACCCGATTATGGCCTATTGTGGCGGGTAATTTTCCTGTTTATTACCCTTCTGGCTTTTGCCTTCGCTGTTTTACAAAAGCAATATTACCCTGGGATGGTTCTTTTGCCCGTAATTTATTATCAGGTAGCAGCGTTGTATCGCTTGTACAGGAAGATGCAGGATGAAGTGGAGCAGTTTGTTGAAGCTATCCATTACCGTGATTTTTCAAGACATTTTAATGCCAATCAGGGGCCTGAAGATATACGCACCTTACGTGACGGCTTCAATGAGATTAATTCCACTTTTAAGGATGTTACCAAGGAGAAAGAGACACAGTACCAATACCTCCAAAAAGTACTGGAACTTGTCGATACCGGAATCCTCTCCTATGAGCTTTCAAGCGGTGATATTATTTGGATGAATGAATCACTAAAAAAAATACTGGAAGTCCCCTATTTAAAAACAATACATTCTCTGGCCAAAAGAGACCAGGGGCTCTATGATCAGGTTGCGGGACTTGCCCCAGGAGAGAGAATTATCAGCACTATTCATCAGGAAAAAAAGAGTCTTAAGGTCGTAATTTCTGCAACAGCCTTTCAAACGGAGAATATTCAATTCAAACTTATTGCTTTTCAAAATGTCAATGAAGCACTGGAAGAAACTGAATCAAAAGCGTGGAAGGAGTTATTAAGTGTTATGACACATGAGATTATGAATTCAGTAGCGCCAATTACATCCCTGGCAAGCACTATGCAAAACAGGCTTAAACAATTCGTCCGTGAAACACATGATGATCCTTCAGGTATTGCTGAAGATCTTAATCTTGGTATTGAAACGATCAAAAAAAGGTCTGAAGGGCTGCTGAAATTTACAGAAACCTACAGAAATCTGAATAAAATAACCAAGACAAATCTTTCGAAAGTTTTCATCAGTGAATTGTTTGAAAACCTCCACCGGTTAATGAAGCCCACCTTTACGCAAAAAAATATTAAGACTTCAATTATCTTAAAAGAACCCCTTCTCAGCCATGAATTGGATGTGGATTTAATTGAACAGGTGCTAATTAACCTCATTCTGAATGCTATTGAAGCAGTAAAAAACAGACCTGATCCCAAAATAGTTTTATCTGCATATACTGACCACGAGAAGAGGTTAGTTATTAAACTGGCTGATAATGGACCTGGTATACCTGAAGAGATATTGGATAAAATATTTGTTCCTTTTTTCAGTACAAAGAAAAACGGCAGTGGAATTGGTTTAAGCCTGTGTAAACAAATAATGCGGGTTCATAAAGGAAGTATAACCGTTCAGTCTAAAGAGAATGTAGGCACTGCATTTTATCTGCAGTTTTAATCTAAATTGATGGCAATGTTCTTCAGAACAAAATAGTATATGAATTATCGCTCATACCGGGTATTCAATTTCTCCTTTCTGGTCTTCCAATATAGATTATCTTTGCGCCATGAAACGAAAAGAGGAAATTACAACCAAAAGTATTGAAAACCTGAAATTTGAATCGTTAAACGAGATTCAGGAAGCAATGATCAGCAATGATTTGATAGCAGATAACATTGTACTTCTTGCTCCGACGGGTTCCGGGAAAACAGTAGCATTTCTCCTTCCGTTACTTCATCGCCTAAATGAAAAAGCGGGAACTATCCAGGCACTTATTCTCGTCCCTTCACGTGAACTAGCCTTGCAGATTGAGCAGGTTTTCCGCTCAATGGGAAGTGGATTTAAGGTAAACTGTTGTTACGGAGGTCATCCGTTTAAAACAGAGCGCAATAATTTCTCTGAACCGCCAGTTGTTTTAATAGGTACGCCAGGGAGGATTGCGGCCCACATCAGGCGTGAAAGTTTCAATCCTGACAATGTCCATTTACTTGTCCTGGACGAATTTGACAAATCACTGGAAATGGGATTCAGTGATGATATGAGTTTTATTATTTCGCGACTTCCTCAAATAAAGAAGCGGATACTCACATCTGCGACTCAGGCTATTGAAATACCCGATTATTCAGGCATAAAGGATCCGGTAACGCTTAATTTTCTCTCTGAAGAGAATCGTCCCAATATTTTACTGAAAGCTGTGCGTGCAGAAGAGAAGGATAAATTCGATATTCTGATCCGTCTGGTTTGTACCCTTGGAAACGAACCTACGCTGGTTTTCTGTAACCATCGGGAAGCGGTAGACCGGATTGATGAATTACTGTCGGCCGAAGGGGTTGCACACGATACCTTCCACGGTGGTCTGGAACAGGATGAGCGGGAAAGGGCATTACTCAAATTCAGAAATGGCAGCCACCAGATTCTGGTCACGACTGATTTAGCTTCAAGAGGATTGGATATACCTGAAATTAAGAATATCATTCATTATCAGGGGGCAAATTCGGAAGAGGTGTTTATTCACAGGAATGGGAGGACAGCCAGGATGAACGCGGCAGGTACAGCCTGGCTGGTTTTGGCAGATAAAGAAAAAGTACCCCAATTCCTCACACAGACTCCTGAATTCGTCGAGCTTCCTGATTTGATTAAACTTCCTGATCCACCGTTATGGATTACTTTGTATATTGGTGCAGGTAAAAAAGATAAAATCAGCAAAACTGATATCGTGGGTTTTCTGATTCAGAAAGGCAACCTGGAGAAGGATGACATCGGCCTGATATCGATTCTGGACAACGCCTCATTTGTGGCAATTAACAGGGTAAAGGCACGACAAACTCTGGCCTTGATCAAAGATGAGAAGATTAAGAACAAAAAGGTCCGAATAGCCATTTCAAATTAATATTCCAGATTGCTGATTCAATTTCTATCACTCGTATAAATTTAAATTAACTTACTAATATCTAGATTCTTGATCCGTGTGGAACCCTCATTGATTTATACATTGCCTTTTGTGGTTGTAGGTTCATGAGGGTTTCATCCTGTTTCGTCATGGTCCTTTCTGCAAACCAAATTGTACTCCGGTTCAGCAAACTCCGGTTCCCGTTCAGCAACTTCCTGATGCGGCTCAGCACCATTAATTAGTTATCTTCTCCCCTCCCGGCTATTTTTGAATTGAAATTTAAATTCTTTAAAAACAATTCAAAAAAACCATCATGAAAACAAAGAGCCTTAAAACATTTGCCCTGCTTGCAATCATTTTACTGACTATTGGCGGCACTAAGGGGCAGTCATTCACAGGTAAAGACCTGGTATTCAAAATGATCCCGGCGAACCTTCCGCTTCCCGCGAAACCACAGCGTTATTCAGTTACCACTGACTATTTCAATCACACCTTACAGGGAACCTTTGTCGATAAAATCCGGGTATCCGGTACATTCACAACAAACCTTCCCGACAATAAAGAGATGTGGAATAATGTCAGCGTTGCCAAATCGAACCAGTTAAACAATCCTTTTGACGCAGGGGAAGCGCAAAAATATATGGAAAACTTCTCCTACGAACCTTCCGATAAAATCCTTCAACCCTATTTCTTCAAAGATTTTCCCTACGAAGCTGTCCAGGTGAAGAATCTGGTTTGGGATATGGCAGGAATCGAAGCCTTTGCCTGGGGCCACCTGGATTCCTTAAAACTAAATAAGCTATACGAAGTTAAAAAAATGAATGGAGAGGTCCCACTGGCGGGGTTGGGTACGTTCACAAACAATAACATCCAGTTAATCTGGAAAGGAGTGTCGCTGATGAATAATGAACTATGTGCCCTGGTAGATTTCCGGGCCATGGATAATCCGCTGTCTGTTAATCTGAAAATGGGGGAAAAAGATTTCAGCCTCAAAGGGACCAGCCATTATTGGGGAACTGTTTACTTATCGCTCAAAGAAAAGCGATTTGAATATGTCGAATTACTCGAAAATGTGATGATGGAAATCAGGTGGTCAGATCAACCTGCGTCACAATATGTCTACACGACCAGATTCATGAAAGTTAAAAAATTAGAGTAATTTCACTTAATTAAAATGTAATAACGAAATTAAACATCCCTTTCAGCAGATTCAAAAGTGCGGGTCACCTGTAGAGGGATGTTTATACTAAATAAATATCCAAAATGAGACAATCCAATGAACCTGAGATAAAACGTGTTCTGACGACCCGGTTTCATCTCTATGCAATTTTAGGCTGCCTGATTTACACGGCAGGCTTTGGACTAATGACCCGAGGCAAGGTCTTCTATAATGAGTTTATGCTGACTTTCGTTTTAATGATTATTCAGGTTGAACTATTTGCCTGGATCGGAACAATAATCTTTAAAAAGCTGGTTTACAATTCAGTACAAGAGTTCATCCGGAGGGTAGTAGTGAGCTTGCTCATTTTTTACCTGTTTGTAGTCATTATTGCTGCAATTATGTTTGTAGCAACATCCGCTTTATGGAGCATGAGCCATGGCGTCGAACTCAGCGTTTTTTTCAGGCAATTACCTGAAAAAGAATTACGCGGATTTATTCTAGGCTCTTCTATCGGAATACTAACTGGAACGGTAATCTATTTCTTCATGGAACTGATAGCGGTGATCAAACGCATTGAAAAAACCACGGAAGAGAAAATGCGTTATCATTATGAAACGTTAAAGAACCAGTTAAACCCGCACTTTTTGTTTAACAGTCTCAATACTTTATCTTCAATTATTTATCAGGATGTAACTCTCGCGGACCGGTATATTGTCAAGCTATCGTCGATATACCGGTACATTCTGGATCAGTCTGAAAGCAAACTAATAAACCTCGCAAATGAACTTGATTTCGTAAAAGATTATTTTTACCTGCAACAGCTTCGGGATGAAGATCGTATTCAGCTTGATATTAATATATTGCATCCTGAAAAGTATCAGATCTTGCCGGTTTCGCTGCAGCTGCTTGTTGAAAATGCACTTAAACACAATGCGGCATCAACTGAGAAACCGTTGATAATAAAGATATCGGGAGATACCGACGGATATATCTCAGTTGAAAATAACCGGCAGCCTAAACAACAATTGAGTGGATCATTTCAGATTGGACTAAATAATCTTGCAGAAAGGGTAAAGATCATAACCGGTAAAGAGCTTAAAACAGAACAAAGCAGTAGCTATTTTTGTGTGAAAATCCCAATTATTAACCTATGATAAAGATAGTAATCATTGAAGATGAGAAGCCTGCTGTAGATAAGCTCAAACACCTCCTTTTAGGTACAGGTGAAGAAATCACAATTATTCGAATTTTGGGCAGCGTCGAGGAATCTGTTAACTGGCTTTCCTGTAATGTATCTCCTGATTTGATTTTCATGGATATCCAGCTTAGTGATGGAATCGCATTTGAGATTTTCGAATCGGTAAATATTATCTCACCGGTTATTTTTACGACAGCATTCGACACCTATGCCATAAGGGCTTTTAAAGTTAACAGTATCGATTATCTCTTAAAGCCCATCGAAGCTGAACTTCTTAAACATGCACTTAAAAAGTACCGCGATCATTACCCTAATCCTTTGTCCGACAAGATTAATCAGATGATCAGTCAGATTCCCATCACTTACAAGAGCCGCTTCCTGATTAAAACCGGGGAACATTTCAGGTCGGTTTCAGTAACTGATATTGAATCGTTCTTTATCCAGGAGCGTTCCACTTTTTTTATCACCAACGAGTCAAAAATACTTGACATAGATTTTTCCCTCGATCAACTTGAAAAATTGGTGAATCCTGATGATTTTTTCAGGGCAAACAGGAATTACCTGATAAACATTCATTATATCAGGGATATGATCGGTTATTCTGGCAACAGAATTAAATTGAAGATGCGATCCGGAAATTATCCGGAACCGGTTATTATCAGCCGTGAGCGGGTGAATGCATTTAAACAGCGCATGGATAACTAAACATTGTTCAATTTTTTTTGTTATATTTCAAAGATAAAAACACAAAAAATGAAATACAATCAATTGGGAAAAACAGGAGTACTGGTATCGGAACTTTGCCTCGGAACGATGACATTTGGCGGTAAGGGCTTTTGGGTACCTATAGGAGAAGTTCCTCAAAATGAGGCGACACAAATTGTCAAACTTTCTGTTGACGCAGGTATTAATTTTATTGATACTGCCAATGTTTATTCTGAAGGATTATCTGAGATTATTCTTGGGAAAGCGATCAAAGATCTGGGATTATCCCGGCAGCAATTGGTCATTGCAACCAAGGTGCGTGGACGTGTGGGGCCTCATGCCAATCAGGTTGGGTTGTCGAGGCTTCATATTATCGACTCTGTCAATGATAGTCTCGAACGTCTTGGCCTTTCACACATTGACCTGTTATATATCCACGGAGTTGATCCAATAACACCTGTAGAGGAGACTATGCGTGGTCTTGAAGAGGTTGTCCGGTCAGGGAAAGTGCGCTATATTGGAGTTAGTAACCATCCCGCATGGATGATGATGAAAGCGAATAGCTACGCGGATAAAATGGGTTATGAGAAATTTGTCGCAACCCAGAATTATTACTCCATTGCCGGCCGGGATTTGGAGCGCGAAATCACCCCGATGGCAATCAGTGAAGGAATTTCAATTATGCCCTGGAGCCCGCTTGCGGGGGGCTTTTTATCCGGGAAATATACCCGGACAAACGAAGTAGCCGGGGAAAGTCGCAGAGATTCGTTTGACTTCCCTCCTGTGAATAAGGATAAGGCCTATGATATCATAGATATACTGATCTCCATCGGAGAGAAACATAAAATCACAGCAGCCCAGGTTGCACTCGCGTGGGTTTTAAAACAACCCGGAATTACCAGTGTGATCATTGGCGCAAAAAATCAGAAACAGCTGAATGAAAATATCCATTCAACAAACCTGCTCCTTAGTAATGAGGAATTACTCCAGTTAAACCAGATCAGTGAATTGCCTTCCGAATACCCTGCCTGGATGCTTCAGCGACAAATTCAGGGAAGATTCCCGGAATGATCGGATAATCCGTTCTTTTACTGATTCCTAATTACTCGTATAATCCTGTTAAAATTTAGGTTAACATACTTAAATTTTAATGGGATTTATTAGTTTTTCAGGTTATTTTTGATTATCTTGCATTTGAAATAAAAACTAATCAGCCATGGATAATCTTCTGCTAAAGTACATGAATGAGCGCATCACTCATACCACAAGAAAAGTAGTTGAGCCAGGTCCGGTAATTACAATTTCAAGAGAATGTGGCTGTTCTGCCAGTCAAATTGCGGATAAACTTACCAACCGGATCAATGAAAAGATCAATAATCCTGAACTAAACTGGAGATGGGTTAACAAAGAAATTCTAAAAATCGCGGGTGATGAATTGAAAATCCATCAGGATGAGGTCCAAAAAATTGCTGATGGCGTAGAAAAGAACTTTCTGGCTGAAATAGCCCATTCTTTCACAGACAAATACTATGTTACCAGTGCAAAGGCAAAAAAAATGATCGAAGAGGTTGTACGAAACCTTGCGGTACGCGGAAAAGCAGTTATTGTAGGCAGGGGTAGTGAAATTTTGTCGATTGGTATTGCCAGATCGCTGCATATCCGACTGTTTGCCCCTATTGACTGGAAAGTAAAGGCAATGCGCGAAAGAAACAATATCTCTACCCTGGATGCTCAAAAAGTTGTGGCCCAGATTGATAAGCAACGTTCAGCTTTCAGGGACTCTTTCATTGAAAAAGACCAACCTGATTTTACCTATGACATCGAATTCAACTGCGCACGGTTAAGCCAGGAGGAAATCATTGATATTACAATCAAACTTGCTGAGAACCGGTCTCTTTTTTCCTGAAAATGATGACACATTGAATCTGGCAACTTACAATTGGCGGACCTTTTGTGGAATATATTTTATCATACTGAATACCTAAATGAATATAAACAAACATTCAATAAGGGACTAGCCTACAGCCAGAAGCCAATTGCCAACAGCAAATAACCGAACCTGTTTTGAGTAAGTTAAATTACTTACCCAGACCTTCCAAATTTAGTAGCTATTTTACTTATCTTTGCACCTTATTGCAATACCGATCGAAGTTACTCTCCTGATTTGCTCTTTTCATGAACAATTGCAGTGGTTTCTATGAGGAATAACTAAACTTTGCCACAGATGAGTGATGATGATTCCGGAAATTTGAATTTTCTGAGAGATTATGCAAAGTATTCGAGTCTTATAATTCAGATGGTTGCTATTGCAGCTGTTGGGATTTTGGGTGGTATCGAATTAGACAAATTATTGAAAATGAAAAGTCCGGTATTCACCATAAGTCTGACTATAATTATGACATTTGTGGCGATATTTCATCTTTTCAGAACTTTGCTCAAAAAATAACAAACGAAAATTATCATTTTAAATAACTGATTGTCAACATTTTATTATAAACAATGATTTCAATGTCTGATGCTTCCCGCAAATTTGTAATTAAAATTGGCCTATTCACCCTGACAATTATCATTATATCCGCTGTTCTATTCCCGACTATTTTAAATAAAGTGTATTTGGCTGTATTTCCAATTCAGCTTCTCCTGATCGCTGTGGTTACAACAATTGGGCATCTTTGGGTGATCAGGGCTGCAGATCAAAATCCTATGAAATTTACTACTGCATTTATGGCATCAGTTACCCTGAAATTGTTGGTTTATCTTTTTTTCATGCTAATATATTTATTATTTGATCATACACAAGTGATCTCTTTTATGCTGACATTCATTGTGTTATATATATCATTTACAATTTTCGAAGTTATTCAGGTACTTAAATTCATAAAAAAATAATCGAAAAATTCGTTTGGAGAAGCAGACTATTTAACCTATTTTTGTGCCACAAATTAACGCAATGATTAGAGTCTTAACATCATTTTTTCTGATTTTATTCACATTTGCAGCAACCCCTAACCTTCTTAAAGCGAATGAGGAGCATGCTGCTGCAGATACAATTTCCCCAAAGAAATTTAATACGGGAGATCTCATTTTTGATCATATCAGAGACAGTTACGAGTGGCATATTGCCACAATTGGACACACCCATTTATCGATCCCCCTTCCTGTAATGGTTTATAGTCAACATTCCGGATTCCATTTTTTTATGTCCGGGAAACTACATGATGTGAACGGAAATTACGATGGGTTTAAAGTTGCATCTGAAGGAAAATATGAACGAAAACTGGTGGAGGTTATGCCAGATGGAACAGTCCTAAGACCCTGGGATTTTTCCATCACTAAAAATGTCACTTCCCTTTTTGTTAGTTTAGGGCTTATCTTATCCATATTCCTTTCTGTAGCAAAGAGGTACCGTGAGAATTTTGCCAGGGCACCTAAGGGAATTCAAAGCTGGATTGAGCCAATTGTTGTTTTCATATGTGATGATATTGCCAAACCATCGATCGGTAAGGAGAAATATCAACGATATCTTCCATTTTTACTAACCGTTTTCTTTTTCATCTTCATTAATAACCTGATGGGGCTTGTACCTTTTTTCCCGGGAGGCGCAAACCTAACTGGAAACATTTCGATTACCCTTGTTCTCGCCTTATTCACCTTCGTAATTACCAGTTTTAGCGGATCACGAAGCTATTGGGTTCACATGGTCAATGACCCCGGGATCCCATTATGGTTAAAGTTACCTATTCCGCTAATGCCAATTGTTGAGATCATGGGGGTTTTTCTGAAGCCATTTGTTCTCACCATTCGTCTCTTTGCAAATATAACTGCCGGTCATATTGTTGCTTTAGGATTTTATAGTTTGATCTTTATATTTGCCGAGAAAAGTATATTTGCAGGTTACGGGATATCAGTCCTTTCGATTGCTTTCACCGTATTTATGGGACTCCTGGAATTGCTGGTTGCATTTATCCAGGCCTATGTCTTTACCTTATTGTCGGCGCTATATATCGGACTTGCACTTGAACAACATTCAGGTCATGAGTGAGAGTTTAACAAGCACAAGCATTAACCCTTTAAGGATCAATAAAATATAGTATATTATAAAACTGAACAATTTAATTATTTAAACATTATTTAGTATGATGACATTAGCTGTAATTTTACAAGTAGCTGCAAATGCAGCGATTGCAAAAATGGGTGCAGGAATCGGAGCTGGTTTGGCTGCAATTGGAGCAGGTATCGGTATTGGTCGTATTGGTGGTTCAGCAGTAGAGGCAATTGCCCGCCAGCCTGAAGCGGTAGGTGATATCCGTTCAAACATGATTGTTGCTGCAGCTTTAATTGAAGGAGTGGCCTTCTTTGCAATTATTATCTGCTTCCTGATATTTTTCTTGTAGTCTGATCCTTAACGAGATATTATTAAATTCTTTAAACAGGATTTAGATTTATTGACCAACAAAAATTATCATTATGGGATTAGTAATGCCGGATTTCGGGCTGTTCTTTTGGATGCTGATATCCTTTTCCATTTTATTGTATATCCTCAAACGATTTGCCTGGGGGCCAATTCTTAGTGCACTCTCAGACAGGGAGAGGTCAATTGAGGAGGCGTTAAAGTCTGCCGAAAATGCAAAGGAAGAGATGCTGAATTTGCAATCCGGAAACGAAAAGATCTTAAAAAAGGCAATTCTGGAACGTGAAAAAATTGTCAAGGAAGCCCGCGAGCTGAAGGAAACAATCATTAATGAAGCCAGGCATGAAGCCTCCATTGAGGCAAATAAAGTGATGGAACATGCCAAAGCTGCAATAGATCGTGAGCGGGCTGCTGCTGTAAGCGAAATCAAAAGTCTGATCGCAAACTTTTCAGTTGATATTGCTGAAAAAATACTGAAAGAGAAACTGGCAGATGACAGCCGGCAGAAAGAGCTGATTCAAAATTATATTGATCAGATCAATCTCAATTAAAAGACGTTAAATGGACGAAGGGAAAATTGCCGGAAGATATGCGAAAGCCTTATTGGGTTTGGCCAGGGAAAAACAGGTAATCGAATTAGTGAGAGCCGACATCGAAATGATTCATTACTTCTTTGAGATCGATCCCAGGTTCAATCAGATGCTTGTAAGCCCAGTAATAAAAACAAAAGAGAAAGTGGTATTTATGGAGGCCGTATTTTTAAAAAATACAAATCCAATGACCTATTCTTTGCTGATGCTTTTATTGGCAAACCATCGTGAATCCTATCTGAAAAGCATTACCAAAATCTTTTTGGATTCCTATCGAAAAGAAACGGGATTCAAAAAAGCAAAATTAATCAGTGCGGTGGAAATAGATCAGTCAACAGTAGGTCAGTTCAAAACTCTAATCCGTAAACATTTTAATTCAGAAGTTGATCTGACCTGTTCAGTTAATTCAGAGCTAATCGGCGGATTTATTTTACAGGTTGAAGATCAACAGATTGATGCGAGTGTCTCTGCCAAATTAAAAAAACTGAAAAAAGAACTTCTCGAAAGTCAGAAATAAAATTTTAAGAACAAAATAATTAAATGTAGATATTATGGCTGGAATAAAACCTGCTGAAGTTTCCGAAATACTGAAAAAGCAGTTGGATGGTTTCAAAAGTGAAGCCGAATATGCCGAAATTGGAACTGTACTTGAAGTAGGTGATGGTATTGCCCGCGTGTACGGTTTATCAAATATTCAGTCAAACGAAATGGTTGAATTCAGCTCCGGGGTAATGGGGATCGTTTTAAACCTTGAGGAAGACAACGTAGGTTGCGTTTTGTTAGGTTCTTCCGAGAAAATTAAAGAGGGTGACTCTGTTAAAAGGACGAATAAGATTGCCGCAATCAATGTCGGTGAAGGTTTACTTGGACGCGTTATCAACACTCTTGGGCAACCACTTGACGGCCGTGGTCCTATTACCGGAGAGCTCTTTGAACTTCCTTTTGAACGCAAAGCCCCGGGCGTTATCTACAGACAACCTGTTAAAGAACCTTTGCAAACCGGCATCAAGGCAATTGATGCAATGATTCCAATCGGACGCGGACAGCGCGAATTAATCATCGGCGACCGGCAGACCGGGAAAACCGCCATTGCCATTGACACCATAATCAATCAAAAAGAATTTTACGAAAAAGGGGAACCTGTCTTTTGCATTTATGTGGCAATCGGACAAAAAGGTTCAACAGTCGCCAATATAGCCAAAACACTCGAGGAGCACGGTGCAATGCCATATACAGTAATTGTGATGTCCACCTCCTCTGACCCGGCAGCACTTCAGTTTTATGCGCCATTTGCGGGAGCTGCAATTGGTGAGTTCTTCAGGGATACAGGTCGCTCAGCACTAATTGTTTATGATGATTTATCGAAACAGGCAGTTGCTTATCGTGAAGTTTCACTGCTGCTTCGTCGCCCGCCGGGCCGTGAAGCCTATCCTGGTGATGTCTTCTACCTTCATTCCCGGTTACTCGAGCGTGCAGCGAAAATTAATTCAAGTGAATCGGTTGCTGCTCAAATGAATGACGTACCAGAATCGATCAGACATCTTTTAAAAGGTGGTGGTTCACTGACTGCCCTGCCAATCATCGAAACACAGGACGGAGACGTCTCTGCCTATATTCCGACCAATGTAATTTCGATCACAGATGGTCAGATCTTCCTGGAATCAAATTTATTCAATGCAGGGATAAGGCCAGCTATCAATGTCGGTATTTCAGTTTCCCGTGTGGGGGGAAATGCCCAGATCAAAACGATGAAAAAAGTTGCAGGAACCTTGAAAATAGCTCAGGCAGAGTTCCGCGAACTTAAAGCATTCTCCAAATTCAGTTCCGATCTTGACCCTGCTACGAAGGCCGTTCTTGAAAAAGGAACCCGTAATCTGGAGATTCTGAAACAGAAACAATTTTCACCGGTAAAAGTTGAAAATCAGATCGCTATCCTCTATTGCGGAACAAAAGGCTTGTTGACAAGTGTTCCAAAACACCTTATTCAGGACTTTGAACTTGAATTTTTGGAAGTGATGGAAGCACAACATAAAGATACCCTTCAATCATTAGGAAAAGGTTCAATGTGCCATATCGAGACCGATATTCTTGAAAAAGTTGCACAGGAAGTAGCAGCAAAGTATTCGGTATAAGAAGCTGATTCCATTTAATTTAGAGACAGATAAATCCAGATAATGGCTAATTTAAAAGACATACGGACCAGAATAGCTTCGGTGAAATCTACCCAGCAGGTTACCAGTGCCATGAAAATGGTATCTGCTGCCAAGTTGCGGAAAGCACAGGATGCCATAATTCAAATGCGCCCTTATGCCGAAAAACTGAGCGAGATTCTTACCAGTGTCAGCAGTAATCTTAGTTCAGATGTGGATAACAAATATGCCGGGCGGAAAACAGAAGGGAAAATTCTCATTATTGCCATTACTTCCAACAGAGGATTATGCGGAGGATTTAACTTAAATGTGGTCAAAAGAACCACAGAACTCCTGACTGTAAACTTTAAGGAACAAGCGAAAAAGAACAATGTCGATATATTTGCCATTGGTAAAAAAGCGGTTGACGGACTTAAATCGAAGGGAATTAAAGTTGCAATCAGTTACCCCGATTTTTATGATAAAATGACTTTCGCTACGGTCAGTGAAATTGCCCAAACAATTATGGACAGCTATGCACATGGTGATTATGATCATGTTGAACTGGTGTATAATCAGTTTAAAAATGCAGCCGTCCAAAACCTGGTCAATGAACAATTTTTGCCGGTTAAGCCAATTAAACCAGAAATCTCAAAGAGTAAATCCTCATCAAATTTATCCTACCTGTTTGAACCATCTATGCAGGATATTGTGGTAACAATAATCCCGCAATCACTTAAAATACAATTTTTTAAAGCAATACTGGATTCTGTTGCAGCCGAACATGGTGCCAGAATGACTGCAATGCATAAAGCCACAGACAACGCGTTCGAGTTGATCAGGGAACTGAAACTCAATTACAATAAGGCACGCCAGGCATCCATTACCAATGAAATTCTTGAAATTGTAAGTGGAGCCAATGCAATGAAAGGTTAAAATCAACTTTAGTATTACG
Source organism: uncultured Bacteroidia bacterium (assembly GCA_903923905.1). GTDB lineage: Bacteria > Bacteroidota > Bacteroidia > Bacteroidales > Prolixibacteraceae > JAAFHB01. The sequence goes on along the minus strand of CAIXZH010000054.1, from coordinate 65,908 downwards.
GAAGACGAATTAAATATTAGCATATAAAATTCAATAAAACAGAGAACTATGTCGCAATCCAAAGGCAAAATCGTTCAGGTTATCGGACCTGTTGTGGATGTCAGCTTCGAGCAGGGAGGAAATGTATTACCCAAAATATTTGATGCGCTTGAAATCACGAGTGAGAATGGTCAGGTATTAATTCTGGAATGCCAACAACATATTGGAGAACAAACAGTCCGGACTGTAGCCATGGACTCAACTGACGGACTTTCCCGCGGGATGGAGGTCGTCTCAACAGGAAAAGCGATTTCGATGCCCGTGGGCAGTGAGATTAAAGGACGTTTGCTCAATGTTATCGGAGAAGCGATAGATGGTATTGGACCGCTCTCAAAAGAAAGAAGTTATGAAATTCATAATGATCCCCCACGATTTGAAGATCTTTCAACGGAAAAAGAGGTTCTTTTTACCGGAATTAAGGTAATCGATTTGCTCGAACCCTACTCAAAAGGGGGAAAGATCGGACTCTTCGGGGGAGCTGGAGTTGGAAAGACTGTGATTATCATGGAGTTAATCAACAACATTGCAAAAAAATATGATGGACAATCTGTTTTTGCAGGTGTTGGTGAAAGAACACGTGAAGGTAACGACCTGCTACGTGAAATGATTGAATCGGATGTTATCAAATATGGCGATGCCTTTAAACAGGATATGTTAAAAGGGGGGTGGGATCTTTCACTGGTAGACAAGGAAGAGTTGGCAAAATCAAAAGCCACACTGGTTTTTGGTCAGATGAACGAACCTCCGGGTGCCCGCGCAAGAGTTGCACTTTCAGGACTTGCCGTCGCAGAATATTTCCGTGATGGCGATAAAAAAGGAAAAGGAAACGATATCCTTTTCTTCGTGGATAACATCTTCCGGTTTACACAGGCAGGTTCTGAGGTTTCTGCTTTGCTGGGACGTATGCCATCCGCTGTTGGGTACCAACCGACACTGGCCACAGAGATGGGGTTACTGCAGGAACGGATCACCTCTACGAAATACGGATCAATTACTTCTGTTCAGGCCGTTTACGTCCCTGCAGATGACTTAACTGACCCGGCTCCGGCAACGACCTTTGCCCATTTGGATGCAACAACCGTGCTGAACCGGAAAATTTCGGAAATGGGGATTTACCCTGCTGTGGATCCACTCGATTCTACCTCTAGGATTCTGTCTGTCGACATTGTCGGGAGAGAGCATTACGACACTGCTCAGCGGGTAAAAGAGCTATTACAACGTTATCGTGAACTTCAGGATATCATTGCGATCCTTGGAATGGACGAACTTTCTGAAGCAGATAAATTAATTGTTCACAGGGCACGCCGTGTTCAGCGCTTTTTATCTCAGCCATTCCATGTTGCAGAGCAATTCACCGGAATGAAAGGGGTCTGGGTTGCTATAGAAGATACCATCAAAGGATTCAATGCGATTATAGACGGACAGGTAGATCAGTATCCCGAAACAGCGTTCAGCATGGTTGGAACGATCGATGAAGCGATTGAAAAAGGGGAAAAGTTACTTGCCGAATCAAGATAAATCACAAAACAGATCAGATAATTTGTCTTTATTATGATGTACCTTGAAATTATTACACCGGAAAAATTACTTTTTGCAGGTGAAATTAAACTCATTAAACTGCCAGGAATCTCAGGATCATTCGAAATCATGACTAATCACGCACCGATTATTTCGATCCTCACTCCGGGAAAAATCAAGGTTAGGGAGACCAATGACATTGTTTCCTATTTTGAGATCAACGGTGGGTTGGTGGAAGCTTCAAATAATAAAATAAAGGTTCTGGTTGACTGAAATATACTGGAAACAGTTGAACTGGAAACAGCAGAAACTACGGAAACTATAGAAACTATATAATTTTCTGGAAAATGATTGATATAAAAGGCTGTCTGAAAAGGCAGCCTTTTTGTTTTAAATTATCATTTAATACTTATTTCATCATTTTGGATAGGTTAACTATGATTTTTTGCTACCCTCTTGTTAAATGTAAAACTGTTACAAAGCAATAGTGAAAACCCTGAAAGGGTGTTATTTAAATAACCCCGGGTGAAAACCCGGGGAAATGAAAAATGCGAAAAAGGCGGCGACGCAGAAAGCGATTTGAAAACCAGAAGATCTTTTCGCCGCAAGTACCACCACTGCCGGTAAATGAGCTTTTTCGAAGGCGAGATCCGTTCCGTCCGAAAGATGTGAAATGCTTTTACTGACATTTACGCGCGGACGGTCTTAGTTATTGGTCTATTTACCCCGGGAGGCTCCGTCAGATGACGGATTACCCGGGGTTATTGCTGGTTTGCCCATTCAGGGCACTGGTTGTTGTAAAAAAACAATTTCATGTTCCGAACATAAATCTTGCCCGAAGATTTTTATGATTCATTGCTTAAAGCAGTGAATACTCCAAAATTAATTGATAAAGAGGATATTTTTAGGAATATCTTCTTATTATTTAACAGTTTACCCGTTATACTGCAGTTCACTCAGATTCCGGTAAATGCCGTCTGAAACCTGAATCAGTTCTTCGTGAGTTCCCATTTCAGCAAGGCTCCCTTTATCCATTACAAAGATCTGGTCTGCATTCCGGATTGTCGATAAACGGTGGGCAATTACAATAGAAGTCCTTCCGGTCATAAGTTTCTCCAGTGCATCCTGGACCAGCCGTTCAGATTCTGAATCCAGTGAGGAAGTAGCCTCGTCAAGGATCAGAATCTTCGGATTTTTGAGTACTGCCCTGGCAATGGCGATCCGTTGACGCTGTCCACCGGAAAGCTGCGTTCCCCGCTCCCCAACGATTGTGTCGAGCTTCTCCGGAAAACGGTCAATAAACTCCATCGCATTGGCTTTTAAAGCAGCATCATAAATCTCCTCCTGTGTGGCATTGGTCCTGCCGTAAGCTATATTTTCACGGATTGTTCCCCCGAAAAGAAAAATATCTTGCGGAACCAGGGCAATTTGTTTACGAATGGCAGACAATGGAAAATGAGCCTGTTCTCTGCCATCGAAAAGGATCTTGCCTTTAGTTGGCTTATGAAGCCCCAAAAGAAGAGATGCAATAGTAGACTTACCCGCCCCGCTCGGCCCCACCAGAGCAATAAGCTGATTGGATGCAATATCTATTTCAATGTTGCGTAACACCAATTCATCCTTTCTCATCGGGTATGCAAAAGAGAGCCCTTCAAATGAAATCTGTCCATGCAATTCATGCACAGGCTCAATATGATTAACCTCGGTGAGCTCCTCCTCGTTCTCATTGAAAAGGGCAAAAAGCTCTTCAGTCGCACCAAGAAATTTCTGAATGCTCGTAAAAACACTCGCCAGACCTCCAATGGTACCCCCAACAAATGCGGAATAAATCACAAATGAGAAGAGATCGCCAGGTACCAGCTCTCCTTTGGCCAACATCGCCGATCCCTTCCATATTACCGCGGCAAGTGCACCAAATAAACCCAGGATTATAAATGAAGCAAAAGCACCCCGGTATTTGCCGCTCCTCATTCCCATTTCTGCAATGCTTTCCGTCTTTTTGCGGTATCTCGACATTTCAAAAAATTCATTGGTATACGCCTTGACGCTTTGGATCCCCTGTAAAGTCTCTTCAACCACCGTATTCGATTTTGCAACTTCGCTTTGTACCTCCTTTGAGATCTTCCGGATATATTTGCCAAACAGGCGGGCGAAGGTCATCGTCGGAGGCAGAATGACCAGCATAAACAGTGTTAGCTTAATGGAAGTTATTGCCAATAAGGTAATCCCGCCAATGATGATAATCAGTTGCCTGATTAACTCTGCCAAAGTCGTTGTCATCGTCTCCTGAAGCAAGGTGATGTCTGCAGAAATACGGCTGTTCAACTCCCCTACCCTGTGTTGTTCAAAAAATTTCAGAGGCAACCGGATTAAATGATTGTAAGTGTCTCTGCGTAAAAATGCGAGTGCCTTTTCAGTAACATTATTAAAGAGCACAACCCTGAAATAAGAAAATATAGCATTTAGAATAAGGACTACACCTAGTAACAAAGCAACATAATTCATTTTTCCAGGAACAGGCGAAGTGGCCGAATTGACCATCTCGCCTAATAATTTGGGAAATGCAAGGTTTCCAAGACTGGATAAGAACAAAAAAATTACTCCGACGAAGTATTCCTTTTGAAATGGCTTAATATAATGATATAATTTATAGGCATTTATAAGACCAGCCTTTGTGATTTTCTTTTTTTCTACTTCAATCATTTCAAATATTTCAGGATTTATGAATTGCTATTAGAACACATTCAATGCTGTTAAGTTCAATGTACATCCAGATCGGCGTCGGATAATTCAAATCATGATTCTAAAAAAGCTTGAGAGTTAGCGACTAGCGGATGGCAGCTGGCCAAATTCGATCATCGTAATGTTATATTTTCCGCTATCGGATTGTTTAATATGCTATCTGGTAGTGAAAAATAAGCCAGTAGCCAGTTGCCGGTAGCTATTTGCCAACAGCCAGTTACCAGCAGCCAACAGCTAGTTCTCGGCAGCCAGTAACTATTTAAATAGCGTTTCCTTTCAATCTGTAAGAAACAAGCTCACACTTGAATCTCTTTGATTAAAAATAAACGAAATAAATTACAAATTTTTCATAATGGGGATTTTGAATTGCGGATCATTTTTTTAATTTTGAAGTCCTTGACCGATGGATCTGATCGGTTACAATTCCTAAAAGGCCCAAAATAAAACGTCGAAATCGTAACATATTAATTACTAATTAAATACAAAAATGACAACAAACTATTTTAAGAATTACCCCAATCCTGAAGGCTTTTTTGAAGAATATGGTGGCAGTTTTATACCACCCAATCTTCAGACTGAGATGGAAAAGATTACTGATGCTTATTATTCAATCAGTAAGTCGCATCATTTCATTTCTGAGTTACGCAGCATTCGCAAGCATTACCAGGGAAGGCCTACGCCGGTCTATTTCTGTAACCGGTTATCCACCAAATACGGGGGGCGGATTTATCTAAAGCGTGAAGATCTGAACCATACTGGAGCCCATAAGCTTAACCATTGCATGGGTGAAGCATTGCTTGCAAAATATTTGGGTAAGAAAAAGCTTATTGCTGAGACCGGGGCTGGACAACATGGTGTAGCACTTGCAACGGCAGCAGCCTATTTCGGACTGGAATGTGAAATCCATATGGGTGAGGTAGATATTATCAAGGAACATCCTAATGTTGTAAGAATGCAAATCCTTGGTGCGAAAGTTGTCCCGGTATCCTTCGGGCTGAAAACATTAAAGGAGGCTGTCGATTCGGCTTTTGGCGCCTATATGCAGGATTTTGAAAACAGTATTTACTGCATTGGTTCAGTTGTTGGTCCTCACCCATTTCCAATGATGGTTCGCGATTTTCAGCGTGTGGTTGGGATCGAAGCCCGGGAACAATTTCATGAAATGACTGGCGAACTTCCCGATAATGTTGTTGCCTGCGTTGGTGGTGGCAGTAACGCCATGGGAATATTCTCTGCATTTCTTGAAGAATCGGATGTAAAACTATATGGTGTCGAACCAGCAGGCCGTTCCTTTGACTTAGGGGAACATGCCGCAACAATGTCACTTGGAACACCCGGTATGATTCACGGGTTTAAATGCTATCTGCTCCAGGATGAAAAAGGAGAACCATCACCGGTATATTCTGTTGCCAGCGGCCTCGATTACCCTGGTGTCGGTCCTGAACATAGCATGTTAAAGGATTGGAAAAGGGTATCTTATGAAACTGCAACCGATGATGAAACGATTGATGCGTTTTACGAATTAAGCCGGCTTGAAGGAATTATTCCGGCGCTGGAAAGTGCCCATGCGGTCGCTTATGCCCTTAAGTTGGCAAAATTGAATCCGAGAGAATCGATCCTCGTCAACTTGAGCGGTCGTGGCGATAAGGACATCGATTTTGTAGTTGAAAAATATGGTTTACCTGAATAGACATCAGGCTTTTAGGCTGCAGGCTTTTAGGCTGGACTTTTAGTATTGATAATATGATATTTATGTAATTCCATCCGAATATCCTAAAGTACTTAAGCCTATAGCCCTAAAACTTTTAGCATTTGATTAAACCCCGGGACCATAAAATTTGGTTTCGGGGTTTTTATTTTGTCAGAATTCTGAAATGTAATGATTTAAAATTCTCTGAACTTTTTGAAAAAGGTTGATAATTTTATTAATTATTATAAAAATATTGTGTATATTTAAAGTGACCATTAATTGAATAGCAGATGGATGCTATACTCCCAAATATAAATGGTTCCAGGGATATCGGGAAAGTGATTTCTGTTCGCGGTAGTGTTGTTGACATCTATTTTGAACATCATTTACCTCCAATTTATACCTTATTACGAACAGGAACAGAAGAACAGATCCTGATTGAAGTACTTTCGCAACTCGATGCGAAAAGTGTACGCGGCATTGCATTAACACCCACGCAGGGTCTTGCAAGGGGAACGGTTGTAAAAAATACAGAAGGGCCGTTGAAAGCTCCTGTCGGGAAAGGAATAGTTTCACGAATGTTTGATGTTTTTGGCAATACCATCGACCAGCGGGGTGAATTAGCAGATGTGCATTGGCGCTCTATTCATCAGGATCCCCCGCCGCTGGGAAAACGGTCAACTCAATCTGAGGTTTTTGAAACCGGAATTAAACTTATTGACGTACTGATTCCCTTAGAGCGTGGAGGCAAAGCCGGCCTTTTCGGGGGTGCAGGAGTTGGAAAGACGGTATTGCTTACAGAAATGATTCACAATATGATAGGGCATCACGAAGGGATAAGTATCTTTTGTGGCATCGGCGAGCGTTGCCGCGAAGGGGAAGAGCTCTACCGGGATATGATAGATGCGGGGGTTTTACAGAATATGGTTATGTTGTTCGGTCAGATGAATGAACCGCCGGGAGCCCGTTTCCGGATCGGGCAGGCCGCGCTGACAATGGCCGAATATTTTCGGGACGATGAGCATCGGGATGTGTTGTTACTCATGGATAATATATTCCGGTTTATTCAGGCGGGTATGGAAATATCGGGGTTAATGGGTCAGATGCCCTCACGTCTGGGATATCAGCCAACTATGGCAACTGAATTGTCGCGGTTGGAAGAACGTATCGCCAATACTGATACGGGTGCAATTACTTCCATTCAGGCGGTTTATGTTCCGGCGGATGATTTGACCGATCCGGCATCGGTACACACGTTTTCTCATTTATCAGCTTCAATAGTGCTCTCACGCAAACGGGCCAGTGAAGGATTATATCCGGCCATCGATCCGCTCCAATCGAGCTCAAAAATGGCCACACAGGGAATTGTCAGTGACCGGCACTATGCATTGGCACAGGATATCCGGCAGACACTTGCCCAATATGAAGATCTTAAAGATATTATTGCAATGCTGGGTCTGGAACAGCTCTCCTCAGACGATCGCAAGGTTGTTTTTCGGGCCAGGAAACTTGAGCGTTTTCTCACACAACCCTTTTTTACTACCGAGAAATTCAGCGGTATCACAGGAAAACTGGTAACACTTAAAGATGCATTGGACGGATGTGAATTAATTCTTCAGGATAAGTTGAATGATTATCCTGAAAGTGCATTCTACATGATCGGCGGAATCGATGACCTAAAGAAGTAGAATAAACCAATTAGCCTTTTAAGATGGAACAAAATCTTATGAATCTTAAAATTCTGCTTCCACACCAGGTGTTTGCGGATCTGAAAGGGATCAAACGTATTGTTGCAGAAACCTTTCAAGGCTCTTTTGGCATTTTTCCTCGTCGTCTGGATTGTGCCGCGGCTCTGGCCCCTGGAATTCTTTTATATGAAACAGAATCCGGGAGTGTGGTATATCTGGCTGTAGATGAAGGAATATTAGTCAAGGCAGGTGAAGAAGTACTGGTGTCGGCGCGCAACGCCGTTGGAGGAGCAGAATTGGGAAGTTTACATCAAACTGTTTCTCAGGAATATATGAAATTAGATGACCATGAGAAAAAAGTGCGTTCTGTAATGGCAAAACTTGAATTGGGTTTTATACGCCGGTTTGAGGAATTCCGGCACAAATAATTCACGGATCAGATGCAGAACAACAGTAAGCAAAATAAATTCAGCCAAATGGTAGAATCTAAAGAAACTCGGAAACTGAAGGAAAAAAGTAAATCCAAACATAGTGTGCTATTTGGGTTAGGGATGTTTGGACTGGTGGGATGGTCAGTTGTCGTCCCTACCCTGCTGGGAGCTTTCCTGGGTGTTTGGCTGGACAAACAATTTCCAGGGAAACAATCCTGGACACTTACACTGCTCCTGATTGGTTTGATTGCCGGATGTGCCACGGCATGGCACTGGCTTTCGCGTGAAGATAAGGACATTCATAAAGACAAGGAGGAGAAAAATGAATGAGACAGGTATGATCCTAATAACTCTAATAATGGGTATCCTCCTTGGTTTGTTCTTTTTCGGCGGGCTTTGGTGGACAACCAAAAAGGGTCTTCTTTCAAAAACACCGGCACTGTGGTTTTTGACAAGTCTTTTTGTCCGCATTGGAATTGTGATTATCGTGTTTTATTATCTTTCAAGAGGCCACTGGGAAAGAGCGTTGATTTGTTTGATAGGGTTTATTATTGCCCGGACCATAATCATGCGGATTACGCAGATAAAGGATAATTCAAAACCACTGGAAAAGGAGGGATAACCATGAGAATCAGTCCTGATGATGTCGTCTTTTTCGAATACGGCTTTGTGAAGCTCAACCTCACCATTGTCACCACCTGGATTTTAATGGCATTCATGGCGATTGGCTCGGTACTGATAACCCGAAAACTGAAGTCCCGAGTCAAAGTTACGCGATGGCAAAGTGTTCTTGAGATGATTGTGACCGGTATCAAACAGCAAATTGAAGAGGTGGGATTACAAAAGGCCGAAAGGTATCTGGCATTTTTGGGAACTCTATTTTTATTTCTTCTTCTTTCTAATCTTCTGACAATCCTGCCAATTTACGAACCGCCTACTAGTTCGCTTTCCACCACTGCAGCACTCGCAATTTCCGTGTTTTTCGCCGTTCCATTTTTTAATATTTCAGAACATGGTATCCTGAACTACCTTAAATCGTACGTTAAGCCATTGCCCATTATGCTTCCTTTTCATATTATCAGTGAGTTTTCACGGACTCTTGCTTTGGCGGTTCGTCTGTTTGGGAATATGATGAGCGGTGTAATGATAATTGGAATTTTATTGACGATTACACCCCTTATCTTTCCGATAGTAATGACTGCTTTTGGTCTCCTTACCGGTTCTGTCCAGGCTTACATATTTACTATTCTTGCATCGGTTTTTATTGCAGCTGCCGCACAGGAATCGGGTAAAGAGACTGAAACCTAAAATAAATTGTAACTAAAATAACAAAGGAGGAACACTTTATGGACAACATCACAATTATTGGAGCAGCATCCATCCTGACTGCTGGTATAACCATGGCAATTGGAAGTATAGGACCTGCTCTGGGCGAAGGCAAGGCCGTTGTATCTGCCCTGACCTCAATTGCTCAGCAGCCCGATGCAGCATCTACTATTACACGTACTTTATTCGTTGGACTTGCAATGATCGAGTCAATGGCAATTTACTGTTTTGTAGTTTCAATGATTCTTCTCTTTGCAAATCCGTTCTGGAACTTTGTAATTACCAAAGTCGCAGGAGGCTGATCATGCTATTCGACTGGTTCACACTGATTGCACAACTGGTTAATTTCCTGGTTCTGGTTTGGCTTTTGAAACGATACCTGTACAAGCCAATACTTGATGCTATTGACGAAAGGGAAAACCTGATTTCGAGTCAACTGCATGCAGCTGAAGCAACTAGGACCAATGCCCTTAAGGAATTGGAAAACTATCAGCAAAAAAACACAGATTTTGATCAGCAACGACACGATCTGTTAATCGGTGCAATCAGTGAGGTAAACCTTGAACGGCAAAAGCTTCTGGAACAGACACGAAAAGAAGTTGAAGCATTGCGCTTTCACCTGCAGGAATCTCTCAGAACTGAGCAACTGAATATGGGCTCCGAGATTATCCGCCGAACCCGAACCGAAGTTTTTGCCATCGTCCGGAAAACGCTTGCAGATCTGGCCGGGGTAAATCTGGAGGATCAGATGGCCGGAGTATTCATAAGTCGCATCAATGGTTTAAAAACGGATGAAAAGGAGTTTTTTTATCTGGCATTAAACCACTCTGAGAAAGAAATTTCAATACGAAGTATGTTTAAATTATCAATGAATCAGCAAGATGCAATTCATACTGTCCTTAAAAACAATTTAAAAATCAGTGCCGGAATAAACTTTGAAACATTGCCTGACACAGTTAGTGGAATAGAACTAATTGCAAATGGATTCAAGGTATCCTGGACCATCGATGACTACCTTGCTTCTCTGGAAACCCACCTTGCTAAGCTACTAAACCAAAACACAGAAACGACGTCAGAAAATATCACTTAACAAGCTGATATGGAATCAATTAATCTACATAACCTTCTTGACCATACGTTTGATGGAATAAATCAATCGCTGAATGACTTTGAACCACAACTAACGCCCCGGGAAGTTGGTATCGTTACCACTTTATCGACAGGAATAGTAAAAGTTTCCGGTCTTCCGGGGGTTGGGTTTGAAGAATTACTGAAATTCCCCGGAAACTTATATGGGATTGCCTTTAATGTTGATGAAAATGAAGTGGGGGTTGTCCTGCTCGGAGAATACTCACATCTTCATACAGGAGATGAGGCAGAGCGCACCGGAAGGGTAATGGATGTGCCGGTAGGTGATTCATTGATCGGGCGGGTTATTAATCCGCTTGGTGAGCCTCTCGACGAAAAAGGTCCCCTGGTTTTTGAAAAACGCTTTCCTATAGAACGCCCTTCACCGGCGATTGTGGACCGTGAACCTGTAATAGTTCCGCTGCAAACAGGCCTTAAAGTTATTGATGCATTAATCCCGGTTGGGCGTGGACAGCGGGAGCTCATTATGGGGGACCGCCAGACCGGAAAGACAGCCATTGCGATTGACACCATCATCAACCAGCACGATCAGAATGTATTATGTATATATTGTTCGATCGGTCAGCGGGCAGCCAGCGTCGCCAAAGTGGTGGCCGATCTGCGCGACAAAGGGGCGATGGATTATACCATTGTAATTGTCACGGAAGGGAATGAGGCCCCGGGTTTAAATTTTATTGCCCCATATGCTGCTACCAGTATTGGCGAATATTTTATGGGGAAAGGGAAAGATGTTCTTATCATATATGATGACCTTACCCATCACGCCCGTGCTTACCGTGAGTTATCGCTTTTACTGCGCCGCCCGCCGGGACGCGAAGCGTTTCCGGGAGATATATTCTACATTCATTCAAGGCTCCTGGAACGTTCAACTCATTTAAGGAATGAGCTGGGCGGAGGATCTTTGACAGCCCTTCCTATAGTTGAAACTGAAGCCCAGAACATCTCTGCCTACATTCCGACCAATCTGATCTCTATTACAGATGGCCAGATCTATCTTTCACCAACCTTATTCGAATTAGGTGTTCTTCCAGCGGTAGATGTCGGAAAATCGGTTTCACGAGTGGGAGGTAAAGCTCAGCGACCTGCATACCGGTCAGTAACAAGTGCCTTAAAACTAGCCTATTCCCAGTTTGAAGAGCTGGAGACCTTTGCCAAGTTTGGTACGCGGCTTGATGAACATACCCGAAAAATAATCGAGCATGGACGACGGATCCGTGCCTGTCTCAAGCAGCCCGCCTCATCCCCGATTCCATTATCTGATCAAATAGTTGTGCTTCTGGCTCTTACAAATGGTTTTTTCGATGCGGTGCCACTTCCCCGCATGAAGGAGGCCGAACAGACCTTACGTGAAGCTGCTGGTCAACTCCCTGAAGATATCCGCCAACGGTTCATTTCCACTGCACAATTCAGCGAGGAGGACCGACAGGTAATTCTGCAACTTGCAATTAAAGCTATTGAACAATATACACAACGATTATGAGTGATACCCTTGAAAGCTTAAGGCGCAAAATCACCGGAGCAACAGATCTTGAGTCCGTTGTCAGAACCATGAAGGTTTTGGCTGCTTCCAATATTGTACAATATGAAAAGGCGGTAAGTTCATTGGCCGATTATTATACAACCGTCGAATTAGGGCTGAAAGTCTGTTTCCATAATGGAGAAGTGCTCATTCCCGATGAAAAAACAGGTTATGCTCAAAATGATAGAATCGGGGCGCTGGTTTTTGGGTCCGATCAGGGGCTTGTCGGACAATTCAATGATATATTGGCAGACTTTACTCAAAGGACAATGAGTAATTTCCCGGTTGAAAAGCGAATCTGGGCAGTTGGAGAAAGGATGCAATCTCGTCTGGAGGACTCAGGATTACCCATTGCAGGCGTTTTTCCCGTTCCAAATTCTGTGAATACCATTACACCGGTTATTGGCCAAATACTTCTCGAAAGTGAATCTTCAAGGGAAAATGGAGAAATTTCGCAATTCTATATTTTTCATAACAAACCGAAACCCGGTGCTGTTTATGAGCCGTTTGTACAACGCCTTTTACCTCTCGATGATCAATGGTATAAAAGCGTCGCACAATTGAAATGGCCTACATACAATATTCCTGAGGCTATTAATGGTATAACCCCAACCTTACATGGACTAATCCGTCAGTATTTGTTTATCTCGCTTTTCAGAGCGTGTGCAGAATCATTGGCAAGCGAAAACGCCAGCAGATTGGCCTCGATGCAACGGGCAGAGAAAAACATTGATGAACTGCTGGAGGATCTCAACCGAACTTTCCATCGTTTGCGGCAAAGTACAATTGATGAGGAATTGTTTGATGTAATCTCCGGATCCGAAGCACTTTCCAAGGAAAAATCATGACTACTGATAGTATCTTCGCCTCCAAAACTCTAAATCACCAAAATTCACAAAATAGTAAAGGCTTTTAAAATTTAAACTCTAATCCTGTCAGGGATACGATATGGGTGGTAAAAAGATTAAAATGCACTGTTTCGCCCGGACGAAATATCAATTCTGAAAATTTTACTTCTACCAATATTTTGTTCCAGATGGAATATAAAATAAAATTTCAAACATTTATTTAAGTAAAATCTACGCTTTGGTGAAATTTGGATTTTGAGTGATTTGGTAGCATTTTTTTTTGCTATTTTTAAAGACTCTTCATTTGAACCGGAAGCATCTGGTTATTCGCTTCATTTATTTGGTTGGCGGTTAATCTTTGCTGAAAGAATATTCTTTATTAGCAGCACTTTTACAACAAAGCAATCCAAATATGAATAGACGATCTTTCATTCAAAAAGCAGGAATAACCACTGCATCTGTCGCAGTTGCAGGCAGTGCCATATCACAGAATCTTCAGACAAATCCGCTGAATGTTGCCATAATCGGGCTGGTGCACACCCATGTTCACGGAATTCTGGGACGTGCTAAAACAGGTGACCTGAAAATTGTCGCGATAGTTGAGCCGAATAAGGGGTTGGCCGAAAAATATGCTAAACAATACGGATTTAACATGGATATTGTTTTCGGTACGATGGAGGAGATGATGTCGAAAACCAGGCCAGAGGCTGTCAGCACCTTCACAACAACCTATGATCATTTAAAAGTCGTTGAATTCTTTGCACCAAAAGGGATCCACATCATGGTGGAAAAACCCCTTGCTGTAAATATGACTCATGCCAGGAAAATGATGGATCTCGCCCAAAAACATAATATTCAACTGCTTACAAATTATGAAACCACCTGGTATGGAACACATCAAAGAGCGTGGCAGGAGATTATTGAGCAGAAAAAAGCGGGTGATCTGCGAAAAATCGTTTTTCATACCGGTCATCAGGGTCCATTGGAAATTGGATGCAACGTTGAATTCCTGGAATGGCTCACCGACCCGATCTTAAACGGCGGTGGAGCCCTCACCGATTTCGGATGTTACGGAGCCAACCTTACAATATGGCTCATGAAAGGACAAAAACCTTTGAGCGTCAGTTGTATTACGCAGCAAATTAAGCCTGAGATCTATCCCAAGGTGGAAGATGAAGCGACTATCTTGCTGACCTATCCCAAAGCGCAGGTAATTATCCAGGCTTCCTGGAACTGGCCGTTCAGCAGAAAAAACACAGAAATTTATGGTCAGCATGGCTACCTGATCTGCGAAGACCGGAATAATTTAAACTACCGTTGGAAAGACGCAAAACAACCGGTTGAGGAGTCGATACCTGAAAATAAGGCCCCGTTTAACGACCCGTTTTCATTCCTGACCGCAGTTGTTCGAAAGGAAATAACCCTTAAGCCATTCGATTTATCCTCGCTTGAAAATAACATGATTGTGATGGAAATCCTGGATTCGGCCAGGGAGAGTGCAAAAACCGGAGCTACAGTCAGGCTTTAATATGCTGAAACCTACAATATAATTAAGAATTGAACTCTATTTTCAATACTCTTGGTTTGCAAGGTCAAAATAAAAAATTTCGTCCCGGATGGAACGAAATTCTCAAATAGTATGTTGGATTCTACTCATGTCTTGTTCCCAAAGGAACATAAATCAAAAAGTTACCCTACCTCGGATTCCTGACCAACCGGTGCCGGTCACCGGAACTCTCCGTTTTAGGTCTTGCAAAGTTGGTGCGCTGCGGCCTTTGGTGTTGTTGTTTTGGCACTTTTACGGGATTATGGTCAATCAGCGGAAACGGATGGTTATCGATCACCGGAATCTTCTTTCGGATAAGCTTTTCAATATCCTTTAAGAATGCCTTTTCCTCTGCATCGCAGAAAGAGAAGGCAGTACCTTTGGCTCCTGCCCTACCCGTCCGGCCAATACGGTGAACGTAAGTCTCTGAAATATTGGGAAGTTCATAATTGATCACAAACTCCATTTCATCGACATCAATTCCGCGGGCAGCAATATCTGTTGCCACAAGCACCCTGGTAGTCTGATCTTTAAAGTTAGCCAAGGCTCTTTGCCGTGCATTCTGAGCCTTATTCCCATGAATAGCCTCAGCTTTAATGTTATGGCGGAGCAAATCCTTAACAACCTTATCGGCTCCATGCTTGGTACGGGTAAATACCAGGGCTGATTTTATATTCTGGTCGCTTAATACATCCATTAACAGCGCACTTTTATTTCCCTTGTCAACAAAGTAAATGAACTGCTCTATGATATCTACGGTTGGCTGCCCAGGAGTAATCTCAACCTTGCGGGGATTCTTCAGGATCGTATCAGCCAGTTTGACGATTTCGGGGGGCATGGTTGCAGAGAAAAAAAGCGATTGACGCTTTTTAGGAAGTGCCGCCAGAACCTTCTTCACATCATGGATGAAACCCATATCCAACATACAATCGGCTTCATCCAGAACAAATATCTCTATGTCTTTGAGTGATATAAATCCCTGATTCATAAGATCAAGGAGACGACCTGGAGTTGCTACCAATATATCAACTCCCCGTTGTAATACCTGAGTTTGCGCAAACTGATTAACACCGCCGAAAATTACCGTATAGGAGAGCTTGGTGTGTCTTCCGTAATTTTTAAAGCTTTCACCAATTTGAATAGCAAGTTCACGTGTTGGTGTAAGGATCAGGCTTCTGATCTTTTTCCGCCGATCAAAAGATTGGCTGATACTTAACAATTGGAGGATCGGAATAGCAAAAGCTGCTGTTTTTCCGGTTCCTGTCTGGGCACATCCCAATAAATCGGTGCCTTCTAAAACAATCGGGATTGCCTGGGCTTGAATTGGAGTTGGGGTGGAATAACCTTCTTCGAGGAGTGATTGAAGGATAGGTTCAATAATTTCTAATGACTTAAATGGCAAAATGAATGATTTTTAGTTGCTGATCCATTTTGAGTTCAAAAAGATCAGTCGTAATTAAATATTGTGCAAATATACAATAAATTAGCGGATTAAATGGTTTAAAAAGTAAAGGCTTCCCCAGAGACTAAACTCTGAGGAAGCCTTTACTATTGCGATACCGGAAATTACATATCAGGATGCTCTGACTTATTGCCCCATTTATGTTGCATTCCACGGGGTCCTTTACCTTGATTCATTCTGTCTTTAAATAAATCAAACTTTTGCCGTTGCTCATCAGTTAACTGAGCACGCATATCGAGGCGGTTTTTAATCTGAATCTTTGCAATCTCGATACGGAGAGCTCCTATTTTATCGATGTTGCTGTTAATAGCAGCTAAATCAGGATTCTCAGTTCCCATAAGTGTTTTCTGATGCGCCATAGCTTCACCGAGTTCATTACGGATCGGTTTTATCTGTTTATGCATCGCCATCATACTTTGTTTAAAAGCCTCCTTTTGTGCATCGGTAAGGTTCAGCCCATGGCCGAATCCAACTGACTCTTCACCCCGAAAATTCTCTCTTTGATGTCCGCGGAATTCTTTCTTTGGACCAACTTCGGTTGATTGGGCCATCAGGGCTGCTGACAAGCTCATCAATAATACCAGACTTAAAATTTTTGCTTTCATACTATTTAATTTTTAAAATCCAATTCAGAACTATTACTGAAATTTCCCATTGGATAATCCTCAAATTAAAAGGTTTAATCTTTTTAAAAAAATCTAGATTTATTAAGGTTTAACGCCATTTATTAATAGTTGGTGGATTTGCCGCTGGCTGCCTGCAGCTAACCTGAATATCATCATATGATAATTTTTTAGACTTTGAGATTCGCTATTTGAATATATTTTCAGGTAGTGCCATTGGCACAAAATATGGGTAGAAGATACAACAGCCCCAAAATATATCGACCCGGACGAAACCTGGCATTCAATTCTATTTTCTACCCATATTTAATCCCTGACGGGGTTGAAAATCAAATTTAAACATACTCTTAGCTGTTCCGGCATAAGATTTTCTATTAAAAATAAAGATCTGCAAGAAGGTAGAAGGCTGAAGTATTTGCTTAAATTTAAATTTCAACACATACATCTAATAACTAAATTGTTACAATTATCACGAATAAATATTAGGCATAAATTTCTCCTGAATGGATGTGGCAAAGATCTGGGCAATCTCCTTTCGTTCGAAACCGAGCTTCACCCCGAAATCGAAGACAAAATTCAGTTCACTGTCCAGTATGGTACTATCGGCGATAATAATGTTAATCATGTATTCAAGCATCATATTTTTCTCCCCGGGATTAATCTCCAATAAAGCATTCACCGAATTCTCAAAAAACAGGTCGATCTTATTTTCATCAATCATCTCTTTGAGTGTTTGTTTCGGGAAAACGGTAAACGCCGAAAGCTCATCAACAATGGCATTGTATTCATCGGGTTCTATCGCTTTATCGATACCAGCAACAATTAAACCAGCCGAAGCAATGAAGCAGGTGCGGTGATAATTCAAAGGAGAATTGCTGATGACCATCAAACTTTGAATTAACTCTGAGATAGAATCATCCAGCACCTTATCGTACCCAATCTCTGCCCCTGCAAGAAGATTTCGGTACAATTCGGAATTTTCAAACAATTCAACCGCTTTAATCCGAATCGGATTGATTGGATGGGAGAGCAAATTACCCGAACCTGTCTCCTTGAAATATTTTAGAATTTCCTCGTTTTCAATGCTGAAAGCTTTCGGATCAAAGTTTAGCCGTTCTACACTAAGACCGGAGGCCATCTTGAAGAAGCAAGAGAGCACTTTATCCAGTCTCCCGCATGCCATAAATCCGAACCGGTCTGCCGTAAGTTCGGACAATTTATCCCAAACTGCAATTTTATGCTGCATCATTAAAGGAGTTTCCTCCTGATTCACAAAGACAAAATCCAGTAACTGGGCAATATTAGCATTGTTGCTGATCAGATGTCCGATTTCGTGGCCAACAATGAATTTCAGCTCATCATCATCCACTTTATCGATAAGCCCCGAATTAATATTGATAATATGGCTTTCATCCGGTTCAAGCCGGGAGATGGCAAACGCATTTAATTCAGGATTATTGGTAATGAAAAATTCAGTTGATTCGCGAAAATCAAGCTTTTTCATCACATCCATAAAACTGTCATAGAGGCGAGGAGCGAGTTTTTCATTGACTTTAAAACTATGTCCCTGGAGAATATTTTTAAAGTAGTTCTCCGTTTTCTCTACTTTCGCTTCCCTCAGAATTGTTTCGAGTACTTTTCCCTGAATTTGCTGGTACAGCTCTTGTCCAATTTGAATTTCCAATGGAATCCGGATGGCTTCATGGTTCATGGCAGATAATTTTTTAAGTGTTAATCCTCAATTATCATTTAAAGATAACAAAAACTGAAGCGGAACAGCTATTCAGATTGTTTTTACTGTTCATAATTGAATAATTTTGCGCCCTTAATGTTGCATTCAAAGGAGTTAAAACAATGCGAAACCGGTTACAACCTGTAACCATATGCTGTTTTTTACTCCCGTTAATTTTTATAAATCAGATAATGAAGAGCTTATATACAATTGGGCTATTAGTGCTTTCCAATTCCTTTATGACATTTGCCTGGTATGGCCACCTGAAATTCAGAGAGTTAAAATGGGTTGAGTCCTTTGGTCTTTTTGCCATTATATTAATTAGCTGGGCAATAGCTTTTTTCGAGTATTGTTTTCAGGTCCCGGCCAACAGGATTGGTTTCCAGGGCAATGACGGTCCATTCTCATTAATGGAATTAAAGGTGATCCAGGAGGTTATTACACTGACGGTATTTGTTGTTTTTTCTCTCGTAGTATTCAAAACAGAATCGTTCCGGATAAACCATCTCATTGGTTTTGTGTTTTTAGTATTGGCAGTTTATTTTATGTTTAAGAAATAGGGAACTTACCGTTACTTGAATCGAAGGAAATTCATTAAACCGCGTTGGATGGTTTACTAAAAACCGATATACCAATTGAGATTTAAACTCAAAATAAACAGGTAAGAAGTTATTCCACTACTTTGAAACTTCGGCTGCTGCTGTTACCCAGCTCATCCAGAATCAACAGCTTGTGATAGCCAGGTGAAGGCGAGGCAGCCATTTGATGAATCTCGTTAGTGGTGCCCAGAAAATTTTCATCAAGGTGCCAAAAAAGGGTAGCTCCGGGTCTGCGGTGGGCAGCCTGAAAAATGACTTCTCCTTTATGCCCATCATTGCGTTTTGGAAGATAAACCATTAACCTGTCATCGGGATAAATCAGTTCCAGCATTTGAATTTCATTCTGCTGAATGCTGCCGGGCATCCAGTTTGGAAGTGTGCGGTAACCGGGATGTGATTTCCGGTAATAATATTCCATTCCCGGGGGCAAAATAAACCAGCTTTCGTTAATTATTTTATCTTGTGGGTAGCACTTTGCATTCACAAGATATTGGCGGTTTGCATCAAGATGAATCTGAATGTGGTAAGGACAGGGAGCAGTGTTCAGACAGGTGGAAGGAACCATGATTGTATCAGTCTCATTACAGTTAACGGACGCCCGGTAACCGCTTTCACGGCAGACCGCAACCGGCAACATGCCTGAAAGGGGCTTTTCGAACCAGTGGTCTGAATTAAGCAAGGAGCTGATTTCAAATAGGATCGGAGCGGCCGAGGTACCTCCAGTCAACCCGGGACGACCCACTCCGTTTGCATTTCCTACCCAAACGCCGATTACATAGTCTGGATTGACCCCAATTGCCCAGGCATCACGATAGCCAAAACTCGTGCCTGTTTTCCATGCCAACCGTCCTGAAGATGAGAGTTGCTGCCATCCCGCCTCTTCCTCCGGACGGTTCAATTCTGTCAAAGTATTAAAAGTCTGCCAGATTGAAGCTGCATGAAAAATAAACTTTCCATCGGGAATAACTGGTTTTTCCTTATCGGGTGTAAAACTGATCAAATGATAATCACCGGAATGATAAACTCCCTTGCTGTTATACCTGTTTAGGACTCTCGCCATTGATCCATAAGCAGATACAAGTTCCTTCAGCGACGTTTCACCCCCTCCAAGAATCAACGACAACCCGTAATACCCCGCGTCCTGGTTAAATGTAGTCAGCCCAATCCGTTTTAGGATGTCAAGGAACCTGAATGGTGTATAATTTTTAAGCATAAAAACAGCCGGAACGTTCAGGGAACGAATCAGTGCAACCGATGCGGGAACAGCACCTCTAAACTGTAAATCATAGTTCTGAGGAGAATATCCTGAAAAATACAGGGGAATATCGGGCATTAAGGCATTAGGCATCATTTTTCCGCCATCGAGCATTGAAGCATTCAGAAAAGGTTTTAAAATGCTCCCGGAACTCCGGCGTGCTTCGACCATATCCACGGCGCCGCCATGGGAATCGCTGATACCGGCATTCCCAATATAGGCTAAGATTTTCCCTGTTTTAACTTCAGCCACCACACAGGCGGCATTATAGATCTGATTACCTCTCAACTGAACCATTTGCATGTCAATGATCCGTTGTGCCGCTTCCTGCAACCTGCGATTAATAGTGGTCTTTACAATAGCTTTTTTGGCTTGTGCATTGCATTTATTCAAAAGATAAGGGGCTAAATCGGGCAATGGTTCAGGTTTTCCAGGCAACGGTTCGGAGATAGCCAGATCGTAGGTCATACGATCCAGGATATGATCATCCAAAAGATTATATAACAACCGATTCCTTTTTTGTTTAAGTTGATCCCCATTCTTTCCGGGAAAAATCTGGGAGGGGGAATTTGGCAATACAGCAAGACCTGCCGATTCGCCCCATGAAAGCTGATCGGCAGAACAATTAAAATAACGCCAGGCTGCAGCCTCGATCCCCACTACATTTCCGCCGAAAGGGGCATGCGCAGTGTACAAGGAGAGGATTTTATTTTTCGAGGTGGATAACTCCAATCGCAGAGTCAGTGCAATTTCAAGAATTTTTTCCAGGATTGTTCGCTTCCCTCCTCTCCGGGAAAGTCGCACCACCTGCATGGATAAGGTGCTTGCTCCACTGACAATTTTCCCTGCCCGGAAATTCTAGCCCATGGCTCTGATCAGTGAAAATGGGTCTACCCCCGGATGATAATAAAACTTCTGGTCTTCGAAACGAATAATGCATTTCCTGAACTTCTCCGGGACAGAATCTCCCGGAGGGAATCTCCATTGCCCATCGGCCGCAATTTTTGCCCCCAAAAGCATCCCGTCATCAGACTCAATAACAACACTATATGGCACCTTAAAACGAACAACAGGCAAAAACAAAAACAAGATAACTGCCGCGATCCCGGCAATAAGTAGTTTATTCCTACTGATTTTTTTAAAAAATTTCTCTCTTGTTAAGAAGTTCATTGATTTATTTTCCTACAACTACCTTCATTCCCGTATCATTCGCTGAAACAGTATTGTTGTACATCGCCTCAACCTGGACAGGCGGCAGAAAATAGGTACCTGAATAGGTTGCATTCAGCTTAACCCTGAACTCTTTCTGCTCATTCATTTTCAGACCAAAATAGGTAAACACCCGGTCATCCCGAATATCCCGGTAATTAAACCGCGCTGCTGTTTCGCTGCCAAACAGCCGTTCATTCAAGATCTCCCATCCGGATGGAAAGATCTGGGTAAGTGCCAAATTGTCAACTTCACCAAAACTATTATTTTTAACTCTGACCACAGCGGTGAAATCAGATCCTTTGGGAATATTGGTTACGTCCACCGGGTTTCCATCGGATTTAAGGTAGACAACATCAAGTTTAATCCCGTTTTGCCTGGCCGGAACATTCACATTTTGAGGAATACCCCTTTGAACTACGGTAACATACAGGTCAGAGGCTGATTGATTTTCGATATTGAGTGACAATTTGCCTTCAAAACCCGGGAACTGTTTGCTGTAGGTCATTTTATCGATTGAGATATCTTCCGGTTTTCCATTCACAGTCAGTCTGAACTTATTCTGACCGTTGGGTTTATTTGCTTTCCCGGCAAATCGTGCCATAGCCAATATACAATTTGCTGTTGTTTGTGTACTCATCCACTGGTCGCTGCATAGCGCAGAGGAAATGGATTTTGCAACACTAAATGCCTCTGTCTTTTTCTTCATCAGCGTTAATGTTTCAAGCAGTATGGCCTGATCACGCAGGGAGGAACCGAAAGTAACTCCTTCGTTCTGATATACTGAAGGTTCCAGTTTGGTCATATCCACGAGTTGATCTGCAACTTCAGGTCTGGAAATCATCACATAGGCAGCTGCCAGTTCCCAACGGGCTTCCAGTGGCAAATCAGGGGTTTCCCTCAGTCGGTTCATCGCACCGATAGCCGGAGCATTTGCCAATGCCAGAGTATAAAGCCGGTAAGCCTGATCGAGAATCAATCCACGGTCACTAACCTCCCTGTGCCAGTAATTTGCGGCATTTCGCTGGAAATTCAGCCACCTTTTTTTGACATCTGGCGGGACAACAAAACCGAAATTTTCAGCTTCGACCATAAAATTGCCGGCCCATGAAGTTCCCCAGAGTGACGGGTAATTATTCCCCGGCCAATAAGTAAAACCTCCGTCAGCCAACTGAAATTTCCGAAGATTATCGATTCCTGCCTTTATATTTGATTCAACCTCATCTTTTTGCTTCAGATCAAGAGCCGTAAACTGATTGATTAGCAGTTGCGCAAATGCAGCTGAAACGGTTTGCTCAACACACCCATGCGGATAATTAATCAGGTAATCTAGTCGTTTTCCAAGATTCATAGGAGGTACTGATGAAACTTCGACCGAGGTAGAACCGGTTCCGCCTGATCCGGGAGAAAGCAGTACAAATTCTTTATTCTGAGCTCCTTTAACAAGATATGTTTCACTGGTCACTATTGTCGGATTTGGATTTCGGACTTCGACTTCGACTCTGTAAACTGCTTTCTCTTTGGAAGAATGAGCCGTAATTTCAATGATCCCTTTCCCTGTTTTATTTCCTGTTTTAAGACTAAATTTCACATCCTTTTCATCCGGACCGGCAAATTTGATATCCAGTTTGTTGTTTTCAATAACTGAAAGCAGGGAATTGGTATTTACAGAAACCCCAACATCCTTTAGGGTATTCCCCTGTACAAATACGGAAACAGGCAATTCAAAGATTTCATTTATTCCAATCACACGGGGTACCGTTGCCACGATCATCAACGGATCGCGAACCGGTACAGTCTTCTCAGTAGAACCATATGCATTGTCCGAGGCACTGACTACCATCAGCCGAACCGATCCGGTATATTGAGGTAAGACTATCGTATGTCGTTGTCTTCCATTTCTTTCGAGTGAGAAAGGCCCTATAAACCGGACAACTGGTTTAAACCGCTGTGCTTTCTGTTTGGAAGGATCGGGTAATTGATCACTTCCACCTATTGCAAACAGCTTTTCCAATTTACCTCCAAATGCTCCCAGGACAAAATCAAATAAATCCCAGGTTTTTACCCCTAGTGCTTCTCTGGCAAAAAAAGTATTCCATGGATCAGGCGTTTTATATCCGGTAATATCGAGCAGCCCCTCGTCAACGATAGCCAGCGTATAATTCATCGCCAAACCGTTTTTCTCGCTCACCTCAACGGTAAAAGGTTGCTGTGACCGAAGTTCATCAGGCAGTTTCACCACTGGCAAAAGGTGTGTCTCGGGATTTTCCACGCTTATGGGAATCACTCCGTAAAGACGAATCGGACGATCATTGACAGTTTGTCCATGTGGTGAGAGATAAATAATGGATAAATAGATATTGGGAGCCATTTGGGGTTTCGCCCTGAAACTTACCCGGGTTTGACCCGATTTGGTATCTGTCCAGAATTTGTCCAGGATTGTCGATCCATTCTCAATGGTAACAAAAGCTTTCCCATCCTGTGAGCTTGGAAAGCTTACTGAGATCTCCTCTCCCACTTTATATTTCTCCTTGTCGGCAGAAAAACTCAGCATGGTTGCTCCACCCTGCTGACCGGCAGAACTCCCGTATGGCCAGTCGAGATAAACAATTTTCGAAACGCTATGACCATCCGGAAGCTTTGCAATAAAAAGATATCGACCCCAATTTTCATTTGCTATGGTGAATTTTAATACGGCTTTCCCGGATATGGTTGTTAATTTTCGGGTCAGTACCGATTTATAATGCTCCTTGGTCACAAAATTGGCCAGATAATCTTCAGAGGCATCCCACCACCAGCGCCAATTAATCTTATAAACAGAGATATCGACCGGTGATTCGGTTGGGTTCCCCGAAGGATCGAGCACCACCAGGTCCATTTCGTTCTCATTTCCGGAGGTGAGCATTGAACGGTGGGGATCTTCATCCGGGAATCTGATTCCAACATATTTAGGAAAAGGGGAAACCTGTTTATTGAATTGAGAAATACTAAGATCGCCACCCGGTTCAAATACACGCGTTGTAAAAATAGCTTCAAGTTTCCCCGGGGCATTACTCATTGCTCCAAAATTAAGCGGTAAGCTGACGTCTCCATTTTCATTCAGTTTACCATCAAAAATTGTCTGTTCTGTAGATTCGAACTTAACTATCTGACTATCAAAGATATAATTCGAATATTTAGGAAAAATTGTGGTGACTTTTTTGAGCAAAACATCAATCTTGGCTTTCATTGAATTTGCCGGAGCCCCATGAAGCCATTTGGCATTAAGTGTTGCAACCTGATTTCTGTTACCGGCCAGCAAAGGTTCTGCAGGTGTATTGAGCTGTAATTTAAGCCGGTTGGGTTTTACCGTTTCAATCCTGATTCGTTTTGTAAATTCAGCTTCTCCAACTCTGGCAACCAAACGCCAGTTACCGGTTGGGGCTTCAGTTTTTGTAACTGTTTTTAAGGTGGTAATATTCCCGTTAAGCGGCAATACTATTTTTTGATCGAGTTGCTCTGTAGGAGTATATAACTCGAAAACAACCGGATGATTGGGAGCTAACTTATTGAGTTTGTCTTCAATAATTAAGGAAACAAACAAGGAATCGCCAGGACGCCAAACTCCCCGATCACCGTACAGGAACCCCTTTATACCTTTCTGTAACTCGCTGCCTCCAACATCAAAACGACTGAGTTGCAAAGAGACCTCATCGCTAATCTTCAGATAACCAATATCACTTCCACTCTTTGCTACAATCAGGAATGGAGTCCTGCTCAATGTCAACTGACTCACACCCTCCTCATTCGTTTTTCCGGTTGCAATAACCTGCGACTGGTAATCGAAAACAGTAATTTCGGTTCCGGATTGGGGTTGAGCGGATAAAAGATTCGTTGAAACCACTAATAACTGGTTATCTATCCCACGTTTGGCAATCAAACCGATGTTCGAAGCGATTACATTTTTCGAAACATTTCTGTTCTGGATAAAATAAGAGAGGGTGCACGGATTATTCCTGCTTTGCCAATCATACCCTTCTCCTTCATATTCGTTCTGGTATTCTTCTTCATCCGTATAGGAACCGGAAAGCCATTGCTCATCACCCTTAACTTTATCTTTTCGCTTAATATTCTTAATCTTAGCATCATCACTACAGGGGTAAAGTGAATACTCTGGTCGCATGGAAAGCTCTATCTGATAAATAGCCCCGGCCTCAACTTTGATCAGATCATTGATCTTAAAACTGTAAGAACTCCATTTGTTTAAAACCCCGGCATGGATGCCTGTCAGCGGAAGCACTCCCCTGTATACTGGCCGTCCGACATTTCTGAGTGAATTATTCTCATCAAGATTGTTTGATTGGAAGAACTGATGATAATTGTTTGAAAAGATCTTAATGATTTTTACATCCACAGCACTGAGGTTCACCGATTCAAAAGGGATAACCAATCCGTCAGTAGATGGTATGATATTCCCCTTACCGATAAACCGGATTGCCGGGTTCTCAGATTGCAGTGACAATGTAACCACTTTATTGGCCCCTAACCTGTTCCCCGCATAATTCTTCAACCCACTAAAGATTTCCAGATCACGTTTCCCTGTAACCTCCTGCCGGGGGATGAGTCTCACTTTATTGTCCTCAACAGAGACTTCAAATTCAATACCCTGCATACTGAATAATCCTTCTGTTTCCTGATTAGGATCCAAAGGGTCAGAAAAATTCAGTTCAATATAGGGAGCTGATCCTGCAAAAGATTTACTTTCCAACAGGCTAAAATCACCGGATGCGGGTATTGCGATTTCCTGTTTCCCTTCACGCTCAGCTTTAACCGATTTCCCATTCCAGCTAATCAAAACCTTATCGGGATTTTCTGATCGCTTCACTTGCTCGATTGTAAACTGATGATCAATCCGGTTTGCCTTATATTTCCACCTAACCGGAAGCATGCTCCCATTTTGATTTCCGGTGATCAGGCGTTCTACCTTTTCCTCATCAAACACATCGCTGGTTGTGACTGATCCTGAAATCTCAGTTTTAATGGATCCATTTACCATGAAACTCCTGATTCCATCGATACTAACTGAAAAATCAGCCTCCATGGTCTTTATTTGAAATTCAAATTGCTGAAGTATTTCAGGTACTGTCGCAATCTTTCCAAGTTTAAAGATTACCTGATAGACTTGTCCGGATTGAAGTGGCTTATCAGGATGAAAACTAAGGATATGACCTTCGGAAAGTACCGTTTTACCCGAAACCCCCCGATCAAGCTGTATCAAATCCGACGGGATCTGATCCCTGCTAGCCTGGTTTGGGGTAGAATTCAGGTTTATCCGAATATCTTCGTTAATTCCAATCAATCCGGAAGTATAGGAGGAGATGTATTCAGAAAATGGCAGAATACGTGTAACAGTTTTCCTGGCAGGAGTATGACATGAGATTAGTACTGTGCAATAACAAAGTAACAGACATAAGGTGAGGGATCGGTTCATAAGATATACAGGTTAGAAATGAGCACAAAAATGGAATAATACACTCTAAATCAATTCCAAATATATCAATTCGAAGGACATCCTCAAAGTATTTATTGAAGATAATTAATATGAAATAAGCAGTTATCAGGAGAATCAGAACTTTGAAGGCCCAGTGACGTCAAACCATTTGGTAGTCAGCTCAGTGTACTGGTAATTTTGAATATAGTCAATCGCCTCCATTGAGTTTGCAGCGATAAAATAAGTCGATTTATATTCTTCCTTTGAAAACGATTCCCGGTAGGCTCTTTCAAATTGTTCAATCAGCGCATTGAAAAATCCATTCGTATTGATGAACACAATCGGCTTTTGGTGGTATTGCAGCTGTTTAAGGGTAATTACTTCAAGAATTTCTTCGAGTGTACCAAATCCTCCGGGAAGTGCAATAAAAGCATCAGAGCGTTTGCGCATCAAATATTTCCGGTCGCGCATATTTGGAGTAATGATCTGCTCATGATCCCGGGGCGAGGAAAGTCTCATGCAGTGAATTGATTCGGGTATAATTCCAATTGAAATGGCACCTGCCTGCCTGGCAGACTCAGCAACGGTATGCATTAGCCCGACCGTTGCTCCTCCATAGACAACGGAGTGATGATTTTCTCCGATAAGTTTCCCTAGCTCCTGTGCTTCCTGAAAATAAGATTCAGGAATGGCATTGCTGGATGAACAGAAAACGCAGATATTCATGGGTAGCTCAATAGGCTGTTAGACTGTAGGCTGTTAGACTGTAGGCCGTTAGACCGGAGGCTGTTAGACTCTGGTCAAGTGAGTGGGTGACTGTCAAGGACTTTAACCGTCACCCGCTCACGAACTAATATTTAAATATCAATATTCGCATAGGTTGCATTGTCCTCAATAAACTTTCTGCGAGGCGGAACATCATCACCCATAAGCATCGAGAAGACATGGTCTGTCTCCGCCGGGTTCTCAATTTGCACCTGGCGTAAAGTGCGGGTTTCAGGATTCATCGTGGTATCCCAAAGCTGTTCGGCATTCATCTCTCCAAGACCTTTATACCGTTGAACATGGAGTGACTTTTCGTTTCCCCCTGCCCACTCTTCAATTAACCGCAACCGTTGCTGTTCAGTCCAGCAATATTGCTCCTGTTTCCCCTTTTTCACAAGATAAAGAGGAGGTGTTGCAATATAGAGGTATCCATTTATAATCAAATCATACATGTACCTGAAAAAGAAAGTCATGATTAAAGTTGCGATATGGGAACCGTCGACGTCCGCATCGGTCATAATCACAATTTTGTGATACCTGAGCTTTGAAAAATTGAGCGCTTTCTGATCTTCATCAGTTCCGATGGAAACACCCAAAGCGGTATAGATATTCCGAATCTCCTCGCTGTCAAATACCCGGTGAGTCATAGCTTTTTCAACATTCAGAATTTTACCTCTGAGCGGAAGTATGGCCTGAAACTTACGGTCGCGGCCCTGTTTGGCGGTGCCCCCGGCCGAATCCCCCTCGACAAAGAACACTTCGCATAATGCAGGATCTTTTTCCGAGCAGTCAGCCAATTTTCCGGGCAATCCCCCACCTGTGAGGACACTTTTCCGTTGAACCAATTCGCGGGCTTTACGGGCTGCATGACGTGCCGTAGCGGCCAGGATCACTTTGTTCACAATAATTTTTGCCTCACGTGGATGTTCCTCCAGATAATTGGCAAGCATTTCACTCACAGCCTGATCAACAGAGGCACTGACTTCCGAATTGCCGAGTTTGGTTTTAGTCTGACCTTCAAACTGTGGCTCCTGAACCTTTACCGATAATACGGCAGTAAGACCTTCACGAAAGTCGTCACCGCTGATTTCAAATTTCAGCTTCGATAACATGCCACTGGTGTCGGCATACGTTTTTAAGGTCCGGGTCAATCCCCTGCGAAAACCGGTCATGTGAGTACCACCCTCAATCGTATTGATGTTATTGACGTAAGAGTGGATATTTTCAGTAAAGGAGTTGTTGTAACACATGGCAATCTCAACCGGAACATCATTCTTTTCTGTTGAGATATGTATTGTTTCCTCAATCAGTCTCTCGCGTGTACCATCCAGATAATCAACAAATTCAGCTAATCCTCTGTCCGAACAAAACAGTTCACTTTTAAATTGACCATTCTCTTCAACAACGCGATTATCGGTAATTGAAAGGCGGATTCCACTATTTAAAAAGGCAAGCTCCCGAAGTCTTGCAGAGAGGATATCGTATTTAAATTCTGTAGTTGTAAAAATGGTATCATCAGGTATAAATGTGATGATGGTTCCTGTTTTGTCCGATTCCCCAATGATTTTAACATCACCCTTTGGAAAACCTCTTTCATATTCCTGTTCCCATATTTTCCCGTCGCGGTGAATCTCCGCACGCAGATAGGAGGCCAATGCATTAACACACGAAACCCCGACACCGTGCAAACCACCTGAAACTTTGTAGCTCTCCTTATTAAATTTTCCTCCGGCATGCAATACGGTTAAAACAACTTCCAGTGCAGATTTATTCTCTCCGGTATGAAGTTCTGTCGGAATTCCACGGCCATCATCTTCCACTGTTACCGATCCGTCAACGTTTATCTCTACTTCAATATTTTGACAATGACCAGCCAGCGCTTCATCAATGGAGTTATCAATCACTTCATATACAAGATGATGCAATCCTTTAATGTTAATATCCCCGATATACATTGCAGGACGTTTCCGAACCGCTTCGAGTCCTTCCAGTACCTGAATACTGTCCGCACCATAACTGGCAACTTCACTGACTGGTTTATTTTCTAAATCGCTCATTCTTATAATAATTATATTAAAATAATAAAAACAGCTCATGCCGGTTTCTTAAAACCGGGAATTACCGTGACCTCACAAATTCGGATTTTTCCTAAAACAACACACTCCCAAGGGGAATAGCTGCCAATTTCAGAGGTTTGCAAATGTAATAAAAAAAGCTGAAAAAGATGAAAAAAAACAATTCAAAATATTTTGAAAACACAAATAAATATCTTATCGCATATTGCTGTAATTCAATAATATACGATAAGATAATATGGAAAGATATTTCAAATATCAGGAAGGAAGGATCAGAAAGAAATAGTGGCTCCACCCATCAGTCTTAATCCCTGGGAGGCATAACCCAGCCATTGTTCATTTGGCCTGTTAAGCAGGTTATCCACACGCCCAAACAGCTTAAAATTATGGGTTAGCTCATAGGTTGCACCAAGATTCAACTGGATGGATGGATCAATCTGCATCACCTGATCTCTGGAAACCGGCGAGGCAAAAGGATTAATATTGAACACCTGCGCTTTACGGTTTCCTATTACATCCAAATCAGCAAACCCCGTCAGTTTATCGAGTATTCGCACACTGGCAAAAGCGGAAAGAATAAAATTGGGTTTCTGCGGAGCAAAAGTCAAAACATCAAGTTTATAATTGTAATAATTACCCTTTAAAACCACTGAAAGATCTTTACCGGAAACATATGAAAACTCAGCTGAAAAATCGGTGATTTTGGCATTATTATAAACAACGCCAAATTCATTCGAATAATTCAATGGATCACTAATATAAATCAATGGATTAGACGAAGAAGTGAAATAGCTTTTCTGTGTGTAAAAATACATATTCTTTACCTGACTGAAGGTTACGCCAAGGTTATAGGATAATTCGCGCGAAATCTTGCCCTTCAGACCGCCGGTGACGACATAGTTGTAATCGGTGGAATGGATATTATGTCGGGGATCTGACCAATAATTTCCGAGCGCGATATCGCCGTAACAGTTATTCCTTAGATCTCCCTTAAGCCCTGCATACAAGGTAAGAATCCCCTCTACAGGCCTAAAGTTAAAGTCAAAATCGGGATACAACTTTGTGGTGCTTCCCTCGGATTTCTCTGCAGAAGAAACAAAATTAATCCCTCCGCGTAATGACCAGTTGTCGCCATTCAACCTCACAGACGGAGCAATCCTGATCCAATCCTCATTTTTTGTTCCCGGGAGTTGTGTCTTTTCCAGGGTGATGCTATCTGTTGAATAATGATCGTATGCGAGATCAAGAATGCCATGTACTTGTCCGAAATTGTAATCAAATTTTCCGAAAAAACCTCCGCTGGCTTCCTTTTGTCCGGTTTTTGAATCAAAGAAGCCCAGCCTGATGCCACTGTTAAATACCAGATTACCCTGATTTTTTTCGATACTTTTTAAGGCAACCCTTAGATCGCCTTTTTCATACACTTGTTTTAACCCATACCGGATAGACGAAATGGTATCAATTTTGGCAGGTATTGCTGCCGGATAACCATAATAATTAACAGCATCCCGATCGTAGGAGAGATCCGTAGTCAGAACAGTATTCCCTATGTCCAATGAGCTGGATATAGCCGCATTATTCTGGCTAAACGGAGCATTTACCTTATCACCTGCTGCCAGTTTTATGGTACCATCCGATGAGAGATGTCTCAGGTGAAGGCCAAATGTTGCATTTTTTGATTGTGGCAGGTTTAAGAAAAATTCGCCGTAGGCTGTAGTTGAAGTACCCGCTCCAAGTTTTAAGTAACCCAAACCTAAATCTTTGTAAGACTCCTTATTCACGTCTGCAGGCTTTATGGGAGATGCAGTAAAACCTGAACGAATAGGCTTACTGTCAATAGAATAAATAAATTCAGGTGAATAACGGGTGGTATCATCTATAACCGGCATCAGGCTTATTTTTTTTGCATTGGAGATGCTGGGGTGATAAGCTTTCATCACTTCAACCGATTGATTGAGAACCGTTGAATCTTTTTGAGCGATAGCTATTTCAGTCGAGATGGCTAGAATCAAAAGAAAAGCGGATAATGTATTAAATAATTGTCTCATAATTCTTTCTGGTTTATTTCTTTTTCGATCCTGTGCCTGATTGCTGGGTTTTGGTCTCAGGCTTATCTGATCCTGAATTATCCTTAGCATCAAGGCTTCGGAGATATTGGGTAGCTTCTTCAACGATACCGTCATCTTTTAGTTCATAATTCTCTATGATACTTTTTAGTGTGTTGGTTGCCTGAAACAGATCGTTTTGCTTTTCATAAACATGGGCCAGTAAGATGAAGCTTTTCCCTAGCCAGTATTGGTGGGGTGAATTTTTCTCAATAAAATCATTCACCTCATTTTCAGCTTCTTTTAATTTATTTTCGGTGAAATAATATTCGCACACCATGTATTTGGCTTCTGACCCCTCCAACGACTTGGAATCTGCTGAAAGTTTCCTCCAAAGAGGAATTGCTTTAGCTGGATCATTTAATTCAGTATAGGCCTTTGCAGATTTATAGCACGCTTCCCGATCAAGTTCTGGTGGCACCTTATTCATACTTCTAATCTTCCATCCCAGTTTTGCTACTTCATCAAACTCCTTCAGTTCATAGTTACAACGCATCCTGCCCGCCAGGGAGAGCAAAGTATTGTCATTATTGCCTGAAACAGTTTCCAGACGTTCGTAGTATCCAAGTGCCTTCTTAAAATCGCCGGCTTTATAGGCTATTTCAGATCCCCGGATCAGGGCATTTTCTGTGAAAATATTGTTTGGCTGCGCCAGAATAAAATCATAGCTTAACAACGCCTCTTCCGGTTTGTTATCCATAATTTCTGTTTCTGCCTTATAAAAATGGACATTGAGCGTAAAATTTCCGGTTGGAAAATTAGCAAGGTACTTACCAAGTTCTTCAGCAGCACGGGGGTCTTTGGCCATGTAAAGTTTTTCAACAGCGTAATAGGTCAGTGAATCCTGTTCATTTTGTGACGGAGAAGCTGAATGTCCCAGTTTTTTTGCATAGGTAATATACTCATCAACTTTATTGTTCTCTACATAATTATTGCGGATACCGGCAAGCGCCCCTTTGGCCTCCGGACTATTCGGGTAATTTTCGGTAACTTGCTTATAATATTCAGTTGAGGAATTTGGATCATTACTATTATATGCCAATAACCCCAATTGAACCAAGGCCTTTGGTTTAATTGGACTTGCAGGAAATTTTGAAATCAGCAGTTTGTAATTATCCACTGCTTTATTATTATCCTGTAGCCGTTCCCATGATTTACCAGTTTCGAATAAGGCTTCAGCAATAAAATTCGATTGTGGAAAATCAACCATAAGCTGATTCAATTCACTGATTTTTTGAATATTATCATTTACCAATCCATGGCAGAATGCTATTTGGAATAAGGCATAATCTGCATCAGCAGCACCGCTTTCATAGGCTTTCTGATAATAATTAATTGCTTCTCCAAACTTGCTTGATACAAAACAACAATCTCCCAAACGGTTGTAGGCATCGGTATAAATGTCCATATTTTTATTATTCTTACTCTCAGTACACTTCAAAAACCATGGAGTTGCAAGCTCATATTCATTCTTGTTAAACAAGGTATACCCGATATTATAATTTGATGTTGAATACTCCTTCAACTTAGTTGCCCCGGGAAGGCTTTGAAATTTTTTGTAATCGGCAACTGCTTCATCACTTTTCCCGAGTCGGAAATAGGCTTCTCCTCGCCAGTAATAGGCTAAGGCATGTAAAGAATTAACTTGATCTCCATACGTTAATGACTTACTAAATAGCTGAATAGCATCCTGGAATTTTAAATCCCGATAAAATTCGATACCCCGGTTTAGTGAAACTCTTTGGTAAGCCTTTTTAATTGAGGGACTTTTAACTTTAATTTTATCGAGCGAAACAAGAGCATCCTTGTAATTCCGG
This sequence comes from uncultured Bacteroidia bacterium, assembly GCA_903923905.1. Lineage (GTDB taxonomy): Bacteria > Bacteroidota > Bacteroidia > Bacteroidales > Prolixibacteraceae > JAAFHB01. The sequence goes on along the minus strand of CAIXZH010000054.1, from coordinate 32,300 downwards.
GTAGTCATAAATACTTTGCTCAGGTATTCGTAGGCTGACCCATTTTTCTCTGAATTAGGATACTCAGTAATATATCGGTCAAATGCTTTAATTGCCTCATTAAACGGAGAATAATTCAGTTCATAGGTTATTTTTGCATATTGGAAAAGGGCATCCTCCTTAATTTTAGGATCAAAATCAAGATTGGAGGCATTTTGAAAGGCCATCATTGCCCGCTGCTTATCCCCAATTTTAATATACAGGTCCGCCAGCTCATAATAACCGTTTTGTGCTAAAGCATCATTCCCCTTAACCGACTTCTCGAGATATTGAATAGCTTTATCATTCAGACCGGCTTTCCCATAACAATATCCGGCTACATAATATTGAATTGCAGTTATTTCCTTACTCTTCAAATAGATTTCAATAAAAGGTAAAGCTTCCTTAAAATTCCTGAGCTGGTAATAGGAAACACCCATAACTTTTGCCAATTCAATCTGCTGGTCATTGGAAGCACTGTTCATTAAAGGTGCTCCTGTTTCAATTGCCTGTTCATATTTTTCCCGGGCAAAATAGATCTGAACTTTGTAAAATGGGATAACCGAAGCATATTTAGCTGATTTTTCAATCCTGGCAAACTCATGAAGTGCCTGATCATATTTGCCTTCAAGATAATTAATATGGGCCCAGAAATATTTGGAATCATCGGCAAATACACCCTGCTTATCTTTTAATTCGGCAAAGAAAACCTTCGAAATATCATTATGGCCAGCTTCAAGATTGCAGAAACCCGATTTATAACAATATTCATCCATTTCATCGCCTGACAACTCATACCTGTCAATTTTCTTAAAAGCCACAAGTGCTTGTTTATAATGCCTTTGCATATAATCAGTATTCCCTAACCTAAACCAGGCGTTGTTAATTCTTGGAGACTCCGGATTACTGGAAATAAACGATTCAAGCATCGCCTTTCCGTTTGAATTGCCCATTTCAAGGTAACAAACACGGATATGATAATCAGCCTCCTGTGCCAAAACAGATACGGGTTCAGCAATTCCTAAAAGCTTTTGAAACAGGGGGAGTGCTGCCCCATAATTTTCGGCATTAAATAGCTCCATTGCCGTTCTGAAAATCTCTTTACTATTCTCCTGTCCAACCACCTGTTGGGCATACACCGGATAAGCGTAAAGGAAGAAAATCAGGAATACCTTAAATAACTGGATTTTAATTTTCATGCGTAAGTAATTTATTTTTTAATGTCGCATGGAATAGCCAAGGTGATTTCTTCATCTTTGGTTTGTAATTTTTCAACCATGGCTATTTCATTTCAATATCCTAATATTTGAACATGCAAATAAGCAAATTTTCCGACTAACTCACGATATAAGCTCTTATAGTTTTAATAAAAAAACCGATGAATATCATTAGTTTTGCAATCAGGTGCTTTTTACAAATATAGACTTAAAAAAAACTATTCGAATCGTGGAGCCAATCATTGAATTAAAAAATGCGGACATTTATCAACGTGAGACGTTGGTTCTAAAGAATATCAATCTGGCTATAAATAAAGGTGAATTCCTTTATATTATCGGGAAAGTAGGTAGCGGAAAATCGAGTCTGTTGAAAACTTTTTACAATGAATTGCCACTTATCTCCGGCAAAGGCTCTGTTTGTGGTTATCATCTTGACAAAATCCGATCCAAAGAGGTTCCGTACCTTCGACGAAGGCTTGGAATTATTTTTCAGGATTTTCAGCTCCTGACTGACCGGTCTGTGGATAAGAATTTTGAATTTGTTTTAAAGGCAACCGGCTGGCGGAATGAAAAATCGATTAAAGAACGGATCCACGAAGTACTATCCATTGTTGAAATGGCACATTCTGGCTCCAGGATGCCCCATCAACTTTCAGGCGGAGAGCAGCAACGAATCGTTATTGCAAGGGCCTTACTGAATAATCCGGAAATTATTTTGGCAGACGAACCAACAGGAAATCTTGATCCTGAAACCTCTGAGGCCTTGTTAAATGTTTTTATGGAAATTTACCGGGAAGGAAAAACGATCGTGATGGCGACACACGATTACCCAATCATTCAGAAATTTCCGGCCCGAACCATCGTCTGTGAGGAAGGCACTATCAGAGAAATACCTAATGATTCACCAATGATTGATTTCGAATCATTACTTGATGAATTGCCGGATCCTTCTTCAGATCAATTGCAATCAGAAGATTAAGGTTGAAGAGCATATGGTAAAAAAGCAGAAGGATATGTACCGGTTATTTAACAATTTTTCACTGAAAGAGAGCAATACCTTCGGAATAAATGCCATTGCAAAGCATTATTTATCAATCGATTCTTCCATTGATCTGATCCAATTTTTCAATAAGCATACTGAGATTTTTTTAGAAAAACGGCTTTTCCTTGGTGCAGGAAGTAACCTTCTCTTTATTCATGATTATGAAGGACTTGTTATTCATCCCGAAATTGGGGGCATCGAAGTAATCTTTGAAAACAAATATTTTGTCGAGATTGAAGTGGGTGCAGGCATTAAGTGGGACTATTTTGTAGCCTGGTCTGTCGAAAAGGGATGGAGTGGGATAGAAAACCTCTCTTTAATTCCTGGAAATATTGGAGCTGTTCCAGTCCAAAATATAGGAGCTTACGGAATCGATGCCGCATCGGTTATTTCCGAAGTTAAAGGAGTTGACCTGGCTACTCTTGAAAATAAATATTTTAACCGTGAAGCTTGTGAATTTGGATATCGTACCAGCTTATTTAAAGAAAAGCTTAAAGAAACTTTCATGGTGACTTCTGTCGTTTTCCGCCTCTCCAAACATCCTGATTTTAAAATCCAGTATGAGGGCCTACAAGATAAGATTGCCCATTTCGGAGAATTAAATCTTAAAAATATTCGGCGTGCAATAATCGCCATACGCGAATCAAAACTTCCGGATCCGGCAAAGGTAGGCAATGCAGGAAGTTTCTTCAAAAATCCCCTGGTTACTGAAGAAATGGGTAAAAAGATGCGAAATTTATATCCTGAAGTTCCCCTATATCCCATCGGATCAGGTATGGTAAAAGTTGCTGCAGGGTGGCTCATTGAAAAAGCGGGATGGAAAGGCAAATCAGCTGGTGAAGCAGCCATTCATGACAAACAGTCGCTCGTAATCATCAACCAAGGGGATGCGACAGGAATGGAGATCTTGCGACTTTCGGAAATGGTAGCAGAGGATGTATTTACCAGGTTCAATATTCATCTTGAACGTGAGGTTCAGGTAGTTTAATGATAAAATCAGGCGGTTAGGCGATTAGGCGACAATTAAATTAGACGATTAGTCAATTAGTAAATTAGGTAAAAGAGTTATCAGAATATAAACACTCCATCTCTCAGTCTCTCCAACTCTCAATTACTTCCAAATCTTACTTCGGTTCAGCGCTGCCTGGTATTTGGCAGCATTGCGGTTATGTTCTGCCAGGGATTGTGCAAAATTATGGTACCCTGAGAAATCTTCCTTTGCACAGAAATACATATAATTATGATGTTCAGCATTTAATACGGCATCCACACTGGCAATATCAGGAAAATTAATTGGTCCGGGAGGCAAACCTGTAGATTTATAGGTATTATAGGGCGAATCAACCAATAAATATTTCGTAAGGATTCTTTTTAGCTGGAAGTTGCCTAATGCATACTTAATGGTAGGGTCTGCCTGGAGAAGCCACCCTCTTTTTATCCGGTTTATGTATACCCCCGCGATTCTCGGCTTCTCATCATTCTTGTTTGATTCCTCCTGAACAATTGATGCAATAGTGACAATCTGTAGTTGAGAAAGACCTAATTCTGAGGCCTTGTTTTTACGTGCAGCATTCCAAAAACGGTCAAATTCAAATTTCATTCTTGCCATAAATTCTTTGGGAGTAGTATTCCAATAGATCTCATACGAATTCGGAATAAACATCATCGGAAATGATTCGCAAGAAAGCCCAAATTCAGCAGCTATCTTATTATCGTTCAAAATATTAAAAAAAGTAGCAGAATCTGATTCCAGGTAATGGGACAACCTGGCAGCAAGGTCTTCCCTAAAACGGATATTATTGAAAGTAACTTTTACCGGTGTTTGCTTACCTGAACGTAAAAGGTCAATCAATTGGTTATTGTTCCAGCCACTTTTCACAAAATAGGCACCGGGCTGAATCCGTTTGATGTAATTCTTTCGATCAGCAACCCATTTAAAAGTGTTCATATCTTTCAGGTAGTGCCCATTTTTCAAAGAATCAAGCACCTGTTGAAAACCAGAACCTGTATGAATATATAACAATCCCGACTTTTTAACATTAGTCTGAAAAATAGATAGATAGCGCTGGTATCCCCAAAATCCTAAGATAAACAGGACCGATAATATACCTGCCAAAATCCATTTCCAGGATTTAGAAATCATATTCCATTTAAGGTTAAAACTCAATTTCATATACTATGAAAACTAGGTGACTTAATATCTCAAATTTTGAACTGAGATTGAGCGACGAAAGTACAAAATTTGACCAACAGTAAGAATCAGCAGTCGATTAGAATGTTTAACACCAGTCGTATTTCAAATATTTGTACTTTTGTGAGCTGAAAATATATATAAACATTGATTTTATAAGAATAAAATGCATCACATTAAGCTTGCCGAAAATATCTATTATCTTGGATTCAATGACCGCAGAACTGCTCTTTTCGAGAATATCTGGCCCATCCCAAATGGGATTTCATACAACTCATATTTAATTGATGATGAGAAGATTGCAATTGTGGATACTGCAGAAAGGCAGTTTATAGAAGATTATCTTGATAAAATCCAGACCATCATTGGGGACCGTCAGATAGATTATTTGATCATTAACCATATGGAACCAGATCATTCGGGGGCTTTAAAAGCAATCCGGAGCAGGTATCCCGAAATAACGCTGGTTGGAAATAAAAAAACTTTCGGAATTGTAGAAAGTTTCAGTATCGATCCGGGTAAAGTGCTGCTCGTCCATGATAACGATACTTTTTCGCTAGGAAAAACAACCCTCCAGTTCCAAACTATTCCAATGGTACATTGGCCTGAAACCATGATTACCTACGATGAAAACAATAAAATACTCTTTTCGGGTGATGCCTTTGGCAGTTATGGAACACTCGATGGCGGAGTTTTTGACGATGAAATCAACCTCGATTTTTATGAAGTTGACGTGATGCGTTATTTTACAAATATCGTCGGAAAATATTGTGCCCATACCCAGCGTGCTATGAAAAAGCTTGCAGGTCTGGATATTAAGATGATTGCATCTACTCATGGTCCAGTATGGCGAACCGATTTAAACTGGGTCCTTAGCCGGTATAATAAATGGAGCAATTATGAAATGGAACTTGGAGTTGTGATTGTATATGGCTCGATGTATGGGAACACTCAAAAGATGGCAGAAGTAATTGCCCGTCAGTTAAGTGAGCGGGGGATTAAAAACATCAGGGTGTATGACTCCTCCAAGACACATTCATCGTATATTATTAATGATATTTTTAAATATAAAGGGTTTATTGTAGGCAGTTGCGCCTATAATAATGCCTTATTTCCAAATGTCGAAACACTTCTTGCGACTATAGAACATATGGCTCCAAAAGAGCACTATCTTGGAATTTTCGGAAACTTTCTCTGGAATGGTGGCGGTGTCAACAATCTCAAAAAATTTGCTGATATGATTAAATGGGAAATGGTTTATGAGCCTATTGAAGAGAAAGGTGCACTAAAAGCGGATAAATTCCGGATGTGTATCGAATTGGGCGACGCTATGGCAGATAAGTTGCTTGAAGAGTCAAAACCCAGAAATTCAGAAAACAACCCATGTCATTGATAATTCTGAATGCTCTCTGAAATCGTGTAACTTTATCGTTCATAACTTTCCTATATTCACCCATCGATAAATATCGCTTGAATGCACGAATTATATGATCTGATATTACATACTGACGATGTTTTAATGCGGATAGTCGCAGCCAATGTGACTGAAGCATATATGATCCTATTCCTGATTATTTTCAGTGAAACAGGGGCGGTTATTTTTCCTTTCCTTCCTGGTGACGGATTATTGTTTTCTGCCGGAGTGGTCTCCGCATCTACATCCCTTAATATCGTTTGGCTAGTACCAGTACTCATTCTCGCCGCTATTTTGGGAAATCTTACTAATTATTCTATTGGATCCTTCTTTGGGCATAACCTGGAAAGGAGCAGGAACCGGTTTGTGCAGAAATACCTGATGAAATATATTGTTCAAACACGCCATTTCTACATAAAATATGGGGCAAAATCAATTGTTGTAGGGCGATTCTTCCCGGTAATCAGAACCTACATCCCGTTTTTTGCAGGACTTACCGGATTTAAGTATGCTCAATTCTTCTATTATACCATAATTGGCTCAGTGCTTTGGGTACCCTTATTCACACTTTCAGGCTATTTTATCGGAAGAAATACCTGGGTTAAAAATAATTACCTCCTTATTTTTCTGGGCTTAATTATTGTAACGCTTATCCCCTTCTTTTATAATTTCTTCAGGCTCCTGTTCACCAGAAAATTGAGACGAAAAAAGTAAACTTTCGGATGGAACGATTAAGAACTTAAATGTTTACCTTTAGCCTTATGGAAACCCTTCCCATTAAAAAGACTAAAAATGACAGAAATTTCATTACTAATTATACTGATTCTGATCAATTCGATAGTTGTTGTACTCCTTTTTGTGCAGAAAAGCAAAAAAGAGACCCCACTAACTGATCGGTTAAATAATTTGGAAAAAAGTCTGATTAAAATTGAATTTGGATTTCGGGAAGATTTTAGGATTAACCGGGAAGAAAACTCCTCAATTGCCAAAGAAAACAGAACTGAACTAAACGGTACTCTGAAAGAATTCAGAAAAGAACTTGCCGATACGATAAAGGAGATTACCTCCCAATCCCGGAACGACAGTACCATACAGCGCGATACATTAATTAATTCATTTAAGGGATTCCAGGAGACTTTCGATAAGAACGTTGCGTCATTTAACCAACTTCAGCGCGAAAAATTTGCACTTCTTGGAGAAGAGCAAAAAAAGATGGTGGAAAGCACTGAAAAACGACTTGAAGAGATCCGGTTGACTGTGGATGAAAAACTTCAGAAGACGTTGAATGAAAGGCTTGGACAATCTTTCGAACTGGTTGTCAGGCAACTCGAAAATGTTCAGAAAGGATTGGGCGAAATGCAAACCCTTGCTCAGGATGTTGGTGGACTGAAAAGGGTACTCAGTAACGTGAAGATGCGCGGAAGTATCGGTGAAGTTCAACTAGCAATGTTATTGGAACAGATATTGGCACCGGGTCAGTATGAGGCAAATGTCAAAACCAAGTCTGGGAGTGCAGATTTGGTTGAATTCGCCATTAAGCTCCCGGGACGTGACGATCAAAACACTGTCGTATGGTTACCTGTGGATGCCAAATTCCCTAAGGACATTTACGAACAACTGCAGGACGCTCACGAAACAGGAGATCTTCAGAAAATAGAAGTAGCTCAGAAGGTACTTGAGACAACGATTAAAAAGATGGCAAAGGATATCCATGACAAATATATCGATCCACCAAATACTACCGATTTTGGAATTATGTTCCTTCCGTTCGAAGGAATTTATGCAGAAGTCGTGCGCAGAGCTTCATTGTTCGATGAACTGCAACGAAACTATAAAATAGTAGTTACCGGCCCAACAACCCTGGCAGCCATTCTCAATAGTTTACAAATGGGATTTAAAACCCTCGCAATCCAGCAGCGTAGCGGGGAGGTTTGGAAAATCCTGGGAGCAGTCAAAAAAGAATTCGAACTGTTTGGCGGTTTGGTTGAGAAAGCTCAGGGGAACATTCAGACAGGACTCAATCAACTGGATGATGTATTGGGCAAAAGAACCCGTGCTATTCAAAGGAAGTTAAAGGACGTTGAAGTTTTGGAATCAGTCGACACTAAACTGATATTACCTGAACTGGGAGAAGACAACCTTTCAGAAGAGTAATGCTTTTAGGCAAAATCAAAAGCCTTTACAACTTATCAATTCTCCAAAACACCAAATTTTTCGATATCTTTAAGCACGGTTAAATAAAGTAGAATTGAATTAAATGGAACGCAGAAATCATTACTTTGGTCTTACCCACGAAAAAGTTATTGAAAGCCGTGAAAAATATGGAAACAATCTGCTAACACCACCCAAACGCGATCCATTATGGAAGCTATTTCTGGCAAAATTTGAGGATCCCATCATTAGAATTCTGCTTATTGCAGCATTTCTCTCCCTGGGAATTGCCTTTTTACATAACGAATACGCTGAAACAACAGGTATTTTTTGTGCGATCATTCTGGCCACAGGGGTATCCTTTTGGTTTGAAGTGGATGCAAATAAGAAATTTGATATACTGAATCAGGTTAATGATGATACTCTGGTCAAGATAATTCGGAATGGAAATATCAGCGAAATTTTTAAAAAAGATATCGTTGTCGGAGATATCTGCCTGCTGAGTACGGGGGAAGAGGTCCCAGCCGATGGAGAGTTACTCGAGTCTGTATCACTGCAGATTGATGAATCGTGCCTCACCGGAGAACCCCTGATTGATAAAACTACAAATCCAAAAGAGTTTGATCAGGAATCAACATACCCGTCAAACTGGGCCATGCGAGGTACAAAAATAATGGATGGTCATGCCGTTATCAGAGTTACACATGTTGGCGATGCAACCGAATATGGTCAGGTAGCCAGGAAATCCACAGAAATGTCCGGAGAAATTACCCCTCTTAATAAACAACTTGAAAAGCTTGCCAAATTCATCGGGGTAATGGGGTTTGGACTTGCTACGCTTACATTTATAGCCTTGTTTGTAAAAGGTCTCTTTTTATTGGAACCCTCTGAAACATTAAATTTCATTCAACTGGGATCGGTAGGTATTGTTATGCTATCAGTTTTAGTTGCTCTGATTAAAGTCTGGTTGCCGATTATTTATGATGGATTTGAACTGGCCGGGATTAAAAAAGAGCCTCCTGGAATTATCAAAGCGTGGAATTGGTTAAAGTGGTTTGGTCTCGGATTACTCACATTTATACTTCTTATTTTAATTGGTTACCTGTTTGGAATCGATCCTTTAAACCCATTATCCTGGGTGAGTATAAAAATAGCAGGAAAGACTATTCAGTACTTTATGGTTGCGGTTACCCTAATTGTCGTCGCTGTTCCCGAAGGTTTGCCTATGAGCGTAACATTAAGTCTTGCTTTAAGTATGCGTAAAATGTTGAAAGCCAATAACCTCGTCCGAAGGATGCATGCTTGTGAAACAATTGGCGCCACTACCGTTATATGCACCGATAAAACAGGTACCTTAACTCAGAACCGGATGCAGGTTGCCAAAACTAATTTTTTCGGATTAAACAAGCATCTATCCAATGATGAATTAAGTATATTAATCAAAGAAGGAATAGCAGTAAACTCAACAGCCTTCCTTGATTTTTCAGATCCTAAAATGATCAGGACATTAGGGAATCCGACAGAGGCGGCATTATTACTTTGGTTAAACGATCAGGGAATTAATTATCTGGAGATCAGGGAGAAAACATCATTTATCGAACAATTAACCTTTTCTACCGAACGGAAATTTATGGCCTCCCTGGTAGATTCTCCTCTTTTAAACAAAAAAGTCCTTTATGTGAAAGGCGCACCCGAAATCGTTCTTTCAAGGTGTAAAGATGTTAGGTTTGGAGGCGAACGGAAGTCTGTTACTGCTGCTACAAAACAGATTGAAGCACTCTTACATCAATATCAGAATCAGGGCATGAGAACCTTAGGATTTGCCTATGAAATTATGGAAGATGAGAATTCCCGGATTAGGGGTGGCGATTTGGTTCATACAAATCTCACCTATCTGGGGGTTGTCGCTTTCTCGGATCCTGTGCGTGAGGAGGTGCCAAATGCAGTTCAAAAATGTCTGAGTGCCGGAATTGATGTGAAAATTATAACCGGAGATACACCCGGAACTGCCAAAGAGATTGGACGTCAGATTGGAATATGGAATGACAGTGATCAATGGCATAACATCATTACTGGACCCGAATTTGAAGAATTAACCGATGATCAGGCAAAAATACGGATAAAACACCTTAAAATAATGTGTAGAGCCAGACCTTCTGATAAACAACGACTTGTTCGGTTACTTCAGCAGCTTGGAGAAGTTGTCGCGGTGACCGGAGACGGCACCAATGATGCTCCTGCTCTGAATTATGCCCACGTCGGGTTATCTATGGGGTCAGGAACTGACGTGGCCAAAGAGGCCAGTGATATCACGCTGCTTGACGATTCGTTCAACAGCATAGCTACGGCTGTTATGTGGGGAAGGTCCTTATACCTGAATATCCAGCGCTTTATTTTATTTCAGTTAACGATCAACCTGGCAGCATTGGTCATTGTTTTGCTAGGTTCTATCTTTGGACATGAGTTACCCCTAACAGTTACCCAGATGCTTTGGGTTAATCTGATCATGGATACCTTTGCTGCCGGAGCACTATCCTCTCTGCCTCCAAATGAGAAAATCATGGAACATAAGCCCAGAAAATCATCTGATTTTATTATAACGCACGCTATGTGGTCTACAATATTGTCCGTCGGTTTGATATTTGTATTGTTACTCCTGGGACTGTTGGTTTATTTCAAAGATGAAAACGGCGTGATTAATCCAGTTAATTTATCCCGGTTTTTTACCGTTTTCGTGATGCTTCAATTCTGGAACCTGTTTAATGCCAAAGCCTTTGCAACTGGAAGGTCAGCATTCTCTGACATGCACCAAAGTATAGGTTTCATTCTCGTTGCATCGATTATTTTGGCCGGACAAATTTTAATTGTGCAATTTGGTGGCGAGGTCTTCCGTACCGTCCGCCTCCCTTTTAAAGATTGGGCGATCATTCTGGGAAGTACTTCAATCGTACTTTGGATCGGCGAAATAGGTAGAATATTAAAGAGGTTCTGAAAAAATGTCATTTTGTCCTGCTGTTTTTTAATGACACCCCTTCCTGGAATAAGTATCATTGGCCAACAGGATAACAAAACCAAATCGAAGTTAAAGATTGTTAATCGGATTAAACTTTTAAGGGTAAAAATGCGTATATTCACCGTGTTATTGGGAATTGGCACATAAATTGTGAATTTAAATTGAACTTAATTTAAAGTCAGAAATTAATAAATTTAAAAAACCAAGTTATGGACAGCATTAAAAAAATTGCAAAATCGCTGGCAATTGCTTTTGCCGGGGCCATCATTGCCATCGTTTTATATTCAAAATTCAATCATGAACCAAAAGAGGTCTTCGTTCAAAGTACTTCACCCGTTCAATTAACTAGTTATAATGCACCTCCGGGTCCTCAGGTACAATTGCCTGACTTGACCCAGGCTGCCGAAAAGAGTGTTCATGCAGTGGTACATATCACTACAAAAGTGAAAACTCAAAGCTATGGCGGAAATGAAAATCCCTTGTTCGATTTCTTTTTTGGTCCAAAGGGGAACAATCTGCCAAAGGGGTATAACCAGGAACCGGAATACAATGTAGGTTCAGGTTCCGGAGTTATTATCAGTTCAGAAGGTTATATTGTTACAAATAATCACGTCATTGACGAAGCTGACAATATTGAAGTAGTACTGAATGATAACCGGAAATTTACGGCAAAGGTGATTGGTCGTGATCCCAATACCGATATCGCATTGGTAAAGATTGATGCTAAGGATCTTACCTATCTGAACTGGGGTAATTCCGAAACACTTAAGTTAGGCGAATGGATACTTGCAGTAGGCAACCCATTTAATCTCACTTCCACCGTAACTGCAGGAATTGTAAGTGCCAAATCAAGGAGTATCGGAATCATCAGCGGACAATTACCCCTCGAATCATTCATTCAGACCGATGCCGCAGTAAATCCCGGGAATAGCGGCGGGGCCCTGGTCAACGCGAGCGGTGAACTGGTTGGGATAAACGCCGCGATTGCTTCCAGAACAGGCTCCTATTCGGGATACTCCTTTGCAGTACCTGCTTCAATCGCCAGGAAGGTCGTCGATGACCTGAAACAATACGGTGAAGTTCAGCGGGCATTGCTGGGTGTCGAGATAAAAAATATTGATGACAATCTGGCTAAGGAGGAACATTTAGGAAAAATTGAAGGGGTCTTTGTCGGTAAAACAACAGAAGATGGAGCAGCACGTCGGGCTGGAATAAAAACCGGAGATGTCATTTTAGCAGTAAATGGGAATCAGGTAAATACCGTTTCTCAATTACAGGAACAAATTGCCAAATACAGGCCTGGGGATAAGATTGCAATTACCACCAAAAGAGATGGTTCAGAGAAAATAGTTTCTGTCGTTCTACGCAATACCAAAGGAGGCACTACTATTGTTAAAGAATCCTTTTCTATCCTGGGTGCAGAATTCGGACCCATAAGCGAAAAAGATAAAGAACGTTTAAAAATTGATGATGGCATTCAGGTTCTTATTCTTACAAAGGGAAAGTTAAGGGATGCTGGCGTCAAGATCGGATTTATCATCACTGATATAAACAAAATAGCTGTTTCAAGCGTTGAAGATATAAAAAGAGCCCTTTCACAAGCTAATAATAAAAAGCCCGTTTTGATCGAAGGGGTCTATCCCGGAGGTGAATGGACATACTACGTTTTTAAGCTGGAAGAATAATTCTTGGCAAAATAATAAATGACCCTATCCTCTATTGTACAAAACCACAATTTTTTGTAACTTTGCAAACTTTTAATCGGAGAGCATGAGACAATTAAAGATTACAAAATCTATTACCAATCGCGAGAGTGCCTCGCTTGATAAATACCTTCAGGAAATTGGCAAAGAAGAGCTAATTACAGTCGAAGAAGAGGTAGAATTGGCACAACGCATCAAAAAGGGTGATCAGGCGGCACTTGAAAAATTGACGAGGGCTAATCTTAGGTTCGTAGTATCCGTTGCAAAACAGTATCAAAATCAAGGTCTTAGTTTGCCTGACTTGATCAATGAAGGAAATCTGGGACTCATTAAAGCTGCAGAAAAGTTTGATGAAACGCGTGGTTTTAAATTCATCTCCTATGCGGTATGGTGGATTCGCCAGTCTATCCTTCAGGCACTTGCCGAGCAATCCCGAATTGTTCGTCTTCCTTTAAATCAGGTAGGGTCTTTAAATAAAATCAATAAGGCTTATTCAAAATTTGAACAGGAGCACGAAAGAAGACCTTCACCCGAAGAACTTGCAGAACAACTTGAATTACCAGCTGATAAAGTAGCTGATACTCTTCGTGTTTCAGGAAGACATGTTTCTGTTGACGCTCCATTTGTTGATGGAGAAGACAATAGTCTGCTGGATGTCCTGATCAATAATGATTCCCCCAGTGCAGATAGAGTTTTGATTGATGAATCGCTTTCCCGTGAAATCGACCGTTCATTAACAACCTTAACTGAACGCGAAGCAGACATTATCCGGATGTTCTTTGGAATTGCCTGCCAGGAAATGACATTGGAAGAAATCGGTGAACGTTTTGGCCTTACCCGTGAACGTGTCCGGCAGATTAAAGAAAAAGCAATCAGACGTTTACGCCATACTTCCAGAAGTAAACTGCTCAAAACCTATTTAGGATAACCATTAAAACCGATATTTAATTTGTAGAGATGCACCGCGGTGCATCTCTACTTTTTTTTGTAATTGGGATTTATTGTTGATATACGACGTACAATTGGGCGTCTGTACAGATCATATTTAAAATTCAAGAAGAGGAAAAAGCATCTGAAGGAATTGGAAACCCGTTTCACTCCTGAAAATATTTTTGGCAAAATTTCTAATCTGAAGATCCGACATATCATCTTCAGATGCATTAACCAAAAAATCAGCTTCAACAAGTAATTGAAAATCAATACTTTCTATTGAGGTAAAAGTATGATGTTTGCTGATTATATAACAAATCCTGTTAATTATATCAGGGTTGAAGTCCAGGGCAGTCAGAATCTCGCGCGCAACTGGCGGGCCTTCAATTTCCTGATCCTGGCTTGAGCACTTCCCGTATTTTCTCTCTGCCTCATGGATACCTATATCATGAAGCAATGCGGTTATTTCAAGGATTTCCAGCAAATCATCATTCAGTGATTCGGTTTGTCCAAGTAGTCGGGCATAACTATACACTTTGAGCGAATGCTCAATCCTTCGCCTGTCACCACGGTTCTTCAACATCATGGCAGAAGCCACATTAGCAATTCGATTATTCATTTTGCCGTTTTAATAATATTTCCTTAAGCCGGTACATTTCATCCCGTAATCGGGCAGCCTCAATAAAATCGAGCTCTTTTGCCGCCTTTTCCATCTCTTTTTTTGTCTTTAGAATCGTTTTTTCCAACGCCTCAGAACTCATATATTTCACCACAGGATCAGCTGCAATATCTGCATTCTCAGGCGCAATATAGGCTTTACCCATAACAGACCTGTCAGGTCGGTATTCTAAACCAATAATCTCACGGGTAGGTTTAATGATTTGAGTTGGTATAATTCCATTTTCAAGATTATAAGCTCCTTGTTTTAGCCTTCTGTAATTTGCAGAATCGATGGTTCTCTGCATGGAATCGGTAATTTTATCTGCATACATAATAACAAGCCCATACAAATTCCGTGCTGCACGACCTGCAGTCTGTGTTAATGACCGTTCAGACCGAAGAAACCCCTCCCTATCTGCATCCAGAATAGCCACCAGGGATACTTCAGGTAAATCGAGCCCTTCACGTAAAAGATTAATCCCGATTAAAACATCAAAAACCCCTTTGCGTAACTGCTCCATAATTTCGACACGCTCCATAGTATCAACATCTGAGTGAATATAACGGCAACGTATATCCATACGGTCAAAATATTTCTGCAGCTCTTCAGCCATCCTCTTAGTAAGCGTAGTCACAAGGACACGTTCATTCTTAGCACTCCTGATATGAATCTCTTCCATTAAATCATCAATCTGATTAATCCTGGGCCTGATCTCAATATGGGGATCCAGCAGCCCGGTAGGCCGGATAATCTGCTCAACAACAACTCCCTCACTCTTTTGCAACTCATAATCAGCAGGGGTGGCACTCACAAAAACTATTTGCCGGGCAATATCCTCAAACTCCTCGAACTTTAAAGGTCTGTTATCAATGGCAGCCGGCAACCGGAATCCATAATCAACAAGTGTGACTTTCCTCGATCTGTCACCACCATACATGGCATGAATCTGAGGCATTGTCACGTGACTTTCGTCAATAACCATCAGATAATCATCCGGGAAATAATCAAGTAAACAAAACGGGCGTGAACCAGGCTCTCGTCGGTCAAAATATCGTGAATAATTTTCGATTCCGGGACAATATCCCAACTCACGAATCATTTCAAGATCATAGGTAACCCGATCCTCAATCCGTTTGGCTTCAGCATACTTGCCTGATCTCTTAAAAAAATCAATATGTTCGACAAGATCATTTTGGATATTCCGAATAGCCAATTGAACGCTATCCTTTGTCGTAACAAAGATTGTTGCAGGATAGATTACACAATTATCCATGCTTTTAAACGAATATCCATTATCCGGATTAAAAAGAGCAATCTCTTCAATTTCATCACCGAAAAAAACGATCCTGATTGCATCATCAGCATAAGCAGGGAAGATATCAACGGTGTCTCCCTTTACCCTGAAATTACCCCGTTGGAACAGCACTTCACTTCGGGAGTACATCGCATCAACCAACTTGTGCAGAAAAACATTACGGCTAATTACCTCGCCAACCTTTACGCCGATGACGTTGGCGTGAAAATCCTGTGGATTTCCAATGCCATATAAGCATGAAACAGAAGAAACAACGATAATATCCCTTCTTCCGGAAAGTAAAGCTGACGTCGTACTTAAACGAAGTTTCTCAATCTCCTTATTGATCGATAAATCTTTTTCAATAAAGGTATCGGTTACAGGCAAATAAGCTTCTGGCTGGTAATAATCGTAATAGGAGACAAAATATTCCACGGCATTTTCAGGAAAGAATTGTTTCATCTCACCGTATAATTGGGCTGCAAGTGTTTTATTATGGCTTAAAATCAAGGTTGGCTTTTGAACCCTTTGGATCACATTAGCCATCGTAAAAGTTTTTCCCGAACCGGTAACACCTAGTAAAGTCTGATAAGGAATCCCTGTATTAATACCGTCGACAAGCTGCTCTATCGCTTGAGGCTGATCGCCGGTAGGCTGGTAATCCGAAACTATTATAAAATCCATAATCAGAAATTAGTTGTGTTAGGACGAAGTTAATATAAATGGCCGAATGATGAATGGTTAATGCTGAATGATTAATGCTGAATGATTAATTGTCAGATAAATCAATTATTGATAAGCAAATTTAAAATCAATTCGATTTTATCTGAAAGTAATGAACTAAATATAAGACTATTAAACCAATATTAAGCATTCAGCATTTACCATTATTCCATTATCCATTATTTATTTCCTTCCCAATTGTAACTTCATAATATTGAGTCACATCCACTGACATCATCCCAGCACGTTCAGCGGCTTCCAATCCGAGCTGACCATCCTCGAAAACCTCACAATCTGACGGTTGAACTCCAATCAGTTCAGCAGCCTTTAAAAAAGTATCCGGAAAAGGTTTATGATTGATCACATCTTCGGCAGCTACCACATGTTCAAAACAATCTTTAACTCCTGCAATTTCGAGTGTTTTCCAGGCAAGGTATTGCGAACCACCAGTTCCACATGCCATAGGTAGTTTACCTTTGTTTTCCCTGATAACTTTAACTACCGGCCCGATAGGTTTTGCCTGACTCATATTTTGCTCATAACGAGCCTCTTTTCGAAGTGTAAATTCCATTTCATCAAAGTCGGAATTAAATTTTTCTTTCAAATATTGACTTGTTTGAAAAGCCGGTACACCCGTTACTTCAACAAATAATTCGGGTGTAAAATCGATGCCGTGTTCAGCGGCAGTCTGGCGCCACGCGATAAAATGTACCGGCATCGTATCGCATATTGTTCCGTCAATATCAAAAATCAATCCTTTTGCAAGGGGATTTGGTCTTAATTCATTACTCATAGGTTGTGAAATATTTTGGATTCAAAAATAGGGATATAAAAGTTTAAAGCAGTTTTAATAAATTGTTAACAAGAAATTTGCTATTTTGCATGACTATTTAAAGGATAAAAAATGACCAATACCGAATTATATCTTCCGACACTCCTCCCTCAATGGGGTATATTTGCAGGAGTTGTACTGCTTACCATAGGCTTTATCGAAAAGAAGGGAATATGGACGCTACTGGGATGGGGTGTATTAATTATCACCGGCCTGGCAGGACTCTATTTTAACTTTTTTGGAGATTTAACCACTTCGGGAGAACGAAACGGAACAGAATTAGCCGTAAATCTGCTCATATCAACAGGTTGGCAACTTTTAGCCGGAGGGGTTTTGGCCGGTGCTTCACTTCTCTTGTTTCAACTGAAAAGAAAGCGCTATCCGGTTCTGGCGATTCTCACCATAATTTACTTTGTACTTATCTTTTTCCTCTATACCCAGGTATCCGCCTTGTCAGGAAAAGCTAATAAAATTGAAAATCAGAAACAACAGAAACAATAGAAAAAAAGGAAATTAGTCGAATTAAAGAAACTACAACGATAACAACATGGGAAATGATATGAATGCAATATGGGAAATCTTAAAAATAACCCTTCCAGCTTTAATTGTCTTTTTAACAGCCTATTTTTTGTTCCGTGATATGCTTGAACAGGGGCAGAAACGCCAGGAGTTTGAGTTCAGGATAAAAAACAGCAAGCAAGTCACACCGATCCGATTGCAGGCCTATGAGCGACTTGCCCTGCTTTTGGAGCGGATCTCACCGCAATCATTGTTGATCAGGGTACCTCCACATGATTTAAAAGCTTCAGATTTTCATCAGGAGCTCCTCTCTCACATCCGTCAGGAGTTCGAGTACAATCTATCCCAACAAATTTATGTATCTCCTCTTCTTTGGGAAGCCATCCGGGGAGCCAGGGAAAATCTGGTCGGAATTATCAATAAATCAGCTGAAGAAATAGACAGGCAGGCTCCTGCCCTATTGTTGAGCAAAAAGATCATCGAAAACTATATCGACGAGGAAAACCAGGTAATTGTGATTGCGATGAATGAACTTAAAAAGGAGATTGGGAAATTGTTTTAGTGATTTAGTTCATTAAAGAGTAGGTCTAACAGACAAATAACAGGAAACTTAACCAATCACCGGATCAAAAGACCTGACAAGTTGCAGAAACCTGTCAGGTCTTAATCTAATGGAGAGATTATAAATCGGTAATGGGGCTGTGACGAGGTACCAGAATCTTCATTAAAAACCAGGCAATCAGGTATGCAAATGAACAAACCATAAACATGATACCATAAGCAATCTGTGGAGTGCTGCTGTAAAAATCGGTGAGCCGGCCAACCAGTTGCTGAATAAAAACACCACCGAGTCCACCGGCCATCGCACCAATTCCGGTAACTGATCCGATCGATTTCTTGGGAAACATATCCGAAACAGTAGTGAACATATTTGCAGACCATGCCTGGTGCGCGGCAGCTCCGATGCAAATAACCGCTATTGCCAACGTCGAGGCGTGAGTCCCGAACACCGCAACATTGCCAAAATATTGGGTCAAAAGAACCGTCAAAGGGAAAAGGGAGATCAAAAACATCGAAGTCATCCGAGCCTTATAAACCGGCATTCCCCGCTTCATCATAAACATAGGGATACTTCCACCAAAAACGCTTCCAAAGATCGCAACCCCGTAAACAATGAAAGTTGGCCACATCACTTCCGCTTTGGTCATACCGAATTGTTTATGGAGATAATCGGGCAACCAAAAAAGATAAAACCACCAGATTCCATCTGTCATAAATTTGCCAATGAAAAAGGACCATGTCTGGCGATAAGAAAAAAGTCTCCCCCACGGGACTTTAGCCTTATCCTCATCTCCGTTAACCGGTTTTATAAGCACGTCCTCCTCATCATCACTATGAATGTATTGGTATTCAGTTTTTGATAGTCGTTTTTGCTTTGATGGTGCGTCATAAAGCCAGAACCAGAAAATCAACCAAAAGAAACCAACTCCACCTGTAAATATAAATGCCATTTTCCAACCCAGCTGAACTCCATAAGTAACCATACACCATGGAACAAAGAGGGCAGCAAGCATCGCCCCCAGATTTGATCCGCTATTGAAAATGCCCGTAGCCAATGCCCGCTCTCTTTTCGGAAACCATTCAGCAACCGTCTTAATGGAAGCAGGAAAATTACCCGCCTCTCCTACTCCGAATAAACTGCGGATTGCAACATGAAGGGCAATAACACTCCCGGCAAAGGCATTTAGCATTCCAAAAATGGACCAAATAATCAGCGAAAGTGCCAAGCCCAATTTAGTACCTATCTGATCTATAACCCATCCCGCTATTATAGTCATTCCTGCATAAAATGCAGTAAAAAAAGAGGTTATAAAGGCAAAATCGGTGTTCGTCCAGCCAAAACCTCCTTTAACAACCGGAGAGCAAAAGAACTCCTTTAGATAGCTGATTACCTGCCGGTCCATGTAGTTGATGGTGGTCGCAAAAAGGAGAAGTGTGGCGATTACCCATCTGTATCTGCCAATTTTCTGATTTAGTTGGTTCATTTGTGCGTTTAATTAGTTACTGACAAAAATGTTCGCGCTAATATTCAGGATTATAAACGACCATTTTCGAAAATGCAATCGATTGCAATTTATGAATATTATCCAAATAATTAACTATACCCCAAAATCAAAATAACTGGCTGCATTATTATAAGAAATATCCTGCACCATCTTTCCTAGAAAACCCATATCCTCTGGAATTTCACCGTTTTCCACATCTTTTCCGATGAGGTTGCAAAGTATTCGGCGGAAATATTCATGACGGGAATAGGAGAGAAAACTTCGCGAATCGGTAAGCATCCCAACAAACCGGCTTAACAATCCCATATTGGACAATGTATTCAATTGATTGGTAATTCCGTCCTTCTGATCAAGAAACCACCAGCCGGAACCCCACTGAATTTTCCCAGGAGTGGAACCATCCTGAAAATTGCCAATCATTGTAGCCAGCACATCATTATCTGCCGGATTAAGGTTGTAAAAAATTGTCCGGGTGAGCTTCTGTTCATATTCGAGCCGGTTCAGAAATTTCGATAACGGCGCCGCAACGGGGTAATCTCCGATCGAGTCGAAACCTTTATCAGCCCCAATTTGCTTAAACATCCTGGAATTATTATTGCGCATTGCCCCCAGATGATATTGCTGCGTCCAGTTGCGTGAATGGTCCATTACCGCAAATTCGTAGAGCATGGCAGATTTAAACAATATAATCTCTTCGAATCTCGGAATCTTTCCGCTTCGGAGCGAGTTAAATATAACTTTGATCTCCTCCAAAGTATAGTCTGCAGCATAAATAGTTTCAAGACCGTGATCCGATAACCGGCACCCATTTTCATGAAAGAAGAGATGCCTTTTATTAAGCGCTGCCATGAAATGATCGAATGAAGATATTGCAGTATCTGAAGCTGTTTCCAGCAGATTAACGTAAGCATTAAAAACCCGGGGATCTTCAACAGCCATAGCTTTGTCAGGTCTCCAGGCGGGGATCACCTTCACCTCAAATCCGCTTTCCCTTATATTTTGATGAAATTCAAGGGTATCAACAGGGTCATCTGTCGTACAAATGACCTTTACATTTGCCTTCCGGATAATTCCCCGGCATGAAAAATCAGCGGATTGCAATTGCGTATTGCAGTCATCCCAAATCTTTCGTGCAGTGGTTGGATTCAGTAATGTTTTAATGCCAAACGGACGGCGCAATTCCAGATGAGTCCAGTGATAAAGAGGATTTCGCATGGTATAGGGAGCTGTCTCAGCCCATTTTTGAAATTTCTCCCAGTCACTGGCACTTCCTGTACAGTATTTTTCATCGACACCATTTGTACGCATCGCTCTCCATTTGTAATGATCTCCATGAAGCCAAATCTCTGACAGGTTATTAAACCGACGGTCTTCAGCAATCTCCTGAGGAGAAATATGACAGTGATAATCAAAGATTGGCATTGGCGCTGCATATTGAGAATATAATTTTTTTGCAGTCTCTGATTGAAGCAAAAAATCATCATCCATAAATGGTTTCATGACTATTTTATTTTATGATTTAAATACGATATTTCAAAACTAATCCATAAGTGAAAATCAATTAGGTTTTTAGGCTACAGGCTTTTAAGAAACTTCCAATTCTATTCTCTTCTGTTAAAATTTTAGGACTGAACCAGAATATTGCTAACCTTAAGCCTAATAGCCTAAAGCCTGATAGCCTAAATTACCTCAATTCAAATAGCCTTTTCAAATGCCGATCGAATAGATTTTCCTCCACGCATTTACCAATTATCTCATGATGTTTTTCAAGTAAGCCGGTATATTTGGCTCCGCATTCAGCTGCAATTTTATAACCAACATGAATTAATTGTCTGAAATTGGGATTGTAATCGGGATGATCCGGGATATGCCGCAATGTATTGGCAAATTTATAGCTTCCCCATTGTTTTACTTCCTCAACCGAAGGCAATTCATCCTTCTTGATGTCAATTACATCAGCGTACGGCGCACACAACTCCTCCTGACGAGTTAACGCATTAATATATATATACTTTGCCAATTCCAGAGCCTCTCCTCCGGCCAGTGCCAGTCCGATAACCTCTTCGAGCCATGTTGTACCGGCAGTTTTGACATGAATTCCTTTGTCGTGTTTTTTAAGAATTCCTGAAATTTCAGGGTAAATTGAGAATTTATCAGACCCCGAATGAACACTAAGCTTCAGATTATCAGGCAAATCAAATTCTTTTACAGCATAATCAATTACCAGTACATCTTCTTCAAATTCCTTTGAAAACTGAGCAATATCTCCCACATAATTTACACCTTTATTAAAACGGCCAGTAAACTTGGGAGCAATAGTCTGAACCGGAATATTCTGCTCTGCAATCATTTTTAAAATAAAGAACATTTCAACAGGTGTTTGAGGAATTTCAACTTCATCCATAGAAACCTCCGTGACAAAATTATCTTCACCTTTTTGCTCCTTTATAAAACTGTATATTCTGCCGGCCTCGGCTATTGCAGCCAAAAACTTTCGGCAAATTTCAATCAACAATGATTCAGAAATTTCAAAAGGATCCTGAATCCCGGGGATATTCAAAGCACCGGTATACTTTTCGGATGATGCAATAAATGCAGCTATTTCTTCATCACTTGATGCACTCCCTATTTTACTGGCAACATCGAGTGTGAAAAAATCGGAGGCAGATATAAAACCCTGAACATTAGACAAATTGATATGATCTGCATCGACAAAGTAGTTCCCTTCAAAAGATAATGCTTTAACCGCAGCATCAGCTTCAATCCGGGTATCGACCGGTTTCGAGTGGATATAAGAATGCTCCCTGTTAGACTTATTCCATACTGGAACGATATCAGCACCAGCTGCTGCTGCTTTAATAATTGCCCGTAATTGCGCTTCCCCCTGATGGCCAAACCGGTCACCAATGCCTAAACTGTATTTTCCAATCTTCATTCTAAAATTATTTATTATTGTATGGATAAATTAATAAGCAAAAAAAATTCCTGAAGTTTAAGTATTGTTTAAAAACATTCCGTGTTCGTTCACGAAAGTAGTTGGTTTTATAACTAAATCAAAATATTAATGTACAAAAAAATATCTTTTATGTTTTAAAACATTTTATCCGTGTTCGTACACGAAAATAAGAAATATCAATTATTTTTGTAACCAATTATACAAAATTCTAACCGGATGACAAAAAACATCAGAATCCTCGACATTGCCCTTAAAGCTGGCGTGTCAATTGGGACGGTTGATCGGGTTCTCCACCAACGCGGTGAAGTATCGGCAGAAACAAGAGACAAAATTCTAAAGATTATCCGGGATTTTGATTACAGGCCGAATATATTGGCCAGCTCTCTTGCTTCAAAAAAGATAACCACAATTGCCTCATTCACCCCGAGGGCCTCAAGTAAAGATTCCTTTTGGTCCAAACCTCAGGAAGGAATTGAAAAGGCTGTTAACAAGTTAATGCCTTACGGAATAAGGCTTCAGTCACACCATTTCAAAATGGAAGATCCGGAATCTTTTACCAAAGAAGCCAACAAATTACTTGAATCCTCACCCGACGGCATCCTGTTGGCACCCTGGGGAAAACGTGAATCCTTAAAATTCACGCAATTACTTGATCAGCGATCCATTCCCTATGTTTTCATAGATTCAAATCTAACTGAAGCTAATCCAATCAGTTTTATTGTACAGGATTCGGTGCAAAGCGGCTTTCTGGCAGCAAAATTACTGGATTATGGGATTGCTCCAAAAAGCAATGTTTTACTGATTCATATTACTAAAGATCTTCAAAATGCAAACCATCTGTTGTTGCGTGAAGGTGGATTTCTAAATTATTTTGAAACAGTCAGTAATAAATCGCATCGGATCATTAAAATGGAAGTTTCTGCAGAGGAAATTGAAACTGCCAAAGGAATAAATACCAGTATTGCAAAAGTAAACTCAATAGATGCAGTTTTTGTAACAAATTCTAAAGTGCATCTGGTTGCAGGTTTATTCGACACCTATGAAATCCGCCCAAAAATAATCGGTTATGATTTAATTCAAAAAAATACCGAACTACTCCTAAATGGAAAAATCGATTTTCTTCTGAACCAAAATCCTGAAAAACAAGGTTTTGCAGCTATAAATTTACTCTTTGACCAGATTGTCAGGAAAGAAAAGGTGAAAAGTGCCAATTATACACCAATTGACATTATTACCAAAGAAAACATTAAATATTACGTGGCAGTTTAGTCAGGCAAAATTGACAATATTCAAATTTTTAAATTATAATCATGAAAAAAATTTCCTTTGACGACCTGAACGGAAAAGTTTGCGTCATAACCGGAGGAGCTGGCATTATAGGCATCTCAATCGTTAAGGCCCTTGCCTCTGTAGGAACAAAAGTTGCCATTCTTGGGCGTAATGAAGAACGCGCAAAATCTGTTGCAGCCGAGCTTGCCCTGGAGTTCAGGGCTACAATCATAGGAATCAAGGCAGATGTCCTGGACAAAATTTCACTGGAAAAAGCTAAAGCTGAGATAAATAAAGTGCTTGGCCCGATTGACCTGTTAATTAACTGTGCAGGAGGAAATTCACCCAAAGCCACAACGAAGGTCGAGCAAATCGAAGAAAGCGATCTTTTAAATCCCGAAAATACCTTTTACGGACTTCAAATGGAAGGGTTTGATGAAGTTTTCGCCTTAAACTTTAAAGGGACAGTATTGCCGTGTATGGTTTTAACCAGGGATATGCTCGAGAAGAAATCGGGTGCTGTACTGAATGTTTCCTCTATGAATTCCTATCACCCACTCACGAAAATACCTGCCTATTCTGCAGCCAAGGCATCAGTCAATAACTTTACGGAATGGCTTGCAGTCCACCTTGCAAAAGCAGGCATCCGTGTTAATGCTGTGGCACCCGGTTTCTTCATCTCTGATCAAAACCGCTTCCTGGTTATCAACGAACAAACCGGAGAATATTCAGATCGGGGGAAGAAAATTGTAAAAAATACGCCAATGGGAAAATTCGGTGATCCGGATGACCTGCAAGGTGCTGTATTGTACCTACTCTCCGACCTTTCCTCCTTCGTTACCGGGATAGTCGTTCCAGTTGACGGAGGATTTAATGCGTACAGCGGTGTATAACAGATTATCAATCATTTAATATCATGAGTCTCACATTAAAAAAAGATTTTACCTGGTCATTACTGGTCCCTACGAGCATGGGTGTCCGGATAACTCCAATGAACGGACAGCCTGTTCATAGCAGCGATCTGTTTCAGATGTATGCAACCAGTGCGGAAACCAATGTTGCCAGTATTGCCTCGTATCTTGGACTTCCGGTTAAGGTGCTTACCACCTTTGTAAAAGATAGCCCGATTGCACAGTTTATAAAAAGCAATTTAAAGAGCAGAAATATGACTTTTGAAGGTCCTGATGTTCCCCAGGGGGATCCATGGGGATATCGCCATCAGTTTAATATTGCCGATAGTGGTTTGGGAGCCAGAGGACCCAGAGTACAGAATGACCGTGCAGGAGAAGTGGGCAGAACACTAAATGTCAAGGATTTCGATCTGGAACGAATCTTTGGCAAAGAGGGTGTTCAAATTGTTCACATTTCAGGCTTAATAGCGGCATTGTCACCTGAAACAAGCGAATTTTGTCTTCAAATTGCCCGATTTGCCAAAAAATTCAACACCTGTATCTCCTTCGATCTGAACTACCGGGCATCGTTTTGGAAGGGGCGCGAGACAGAATTAAGTGCTTTATTTGCAGAAATTGCAGCCGTATCTGATATTCTGATCGGAAACGAAGAAGATTTTCAACTTTGCCTTGGGATCGAGGGACCTGAAACAGGAGGCAAAGGAATTGAAGCCGAGATTGAAGGATTCAAAGGGATGATTGGCCGTGTCAAAATGGCTTTTCCAGCCGTTTCAGTATTTGCAACAACCTTGCGCCAGGTAATTAATTCCAACGAACATTTATGGGGTGCAATTATGCTTGAGGGCGAAAACTGGCAGGTAATTGAACCCAGAAATATAAAAGTGCTTGACAGGATAGGTGGTGGAGATGGTTTTGTTGGTGGGTTGTTATATGGAATACTCAAGGACTGGACACCGGAAAAGTGGCCCCAATTCGGCTGGGCTACAGGTGCATTGGCAACTACTTTTCTGACCGATTACGCTCAGCCTGCTGATGAGGAGATGGTATGGAGCATCTGGAAGGGAAATGCCCGCGTAAAAAGATAAGGAAAGATTTTGTTTAAAATCCATAAGTAAAAACTAAAAATATTTACTTTTAGGAAATAACCAGCTTTGCTTTTTCACCAAAAGTAAAGCATTAAACTTCAGAGATGATCTACTTCCAAACAGGTTCGACAAAAGCTGACCTTTCACAAGAAGATTTAAAAGAGGGATTGCACACTGCACTGGCACTTCTTGGGAAAAAGAAAAAAATCCTGGCAATTCCGCCTGATTTTACAAGATTTGCTTCGCGTGCCGGCGAATTAACGCAATATGCTTATGAATATTACGGAGATAAACTGACAGATATTCTGCCTGCCCTTGGAACTCATACACCTATGACAAAAAAGCAGATCAGCGAAATGTTTGGAGATATTCCCCAATCGCTATTCCGCAATCATGACTGGCGTAATGATGTGGTTACCTTAGGAGAAGTACCGGCTGAATATGTTCGTGAAGTATCCGGATATGCCGTAGATTTTGGATGGCCGGCCCAGGTTAACAAATTGCTGGTAGAGGGAGGCTTCGATCTTATTCTTTCAATCGGACAGGTGGTACCTCACGAAGTTGTTGGAATGGCCAATCATAATAAAAATATTTTCGTAGGTACTGGCGGGGCTGAGGGTATCAATAAGAGCCATTTTATCGGAGCGGCCTTCGGTATGGAAAGGATGATGGGTCGTGCTCAAACACCAGTTCGCCGGATTTTTAATTACGCGAGCCATCACTTTGCGAAACATCTGCCAATTCTTTATATCCTCACAGTCGTAGGAGTGGATTCCGAAGATGGGACGTTAAAAGTGCGAGGATTATATATTGGCGATGATAAAGAAGTCTTCAAAGCAGCTGCTACCCTTTCGATAGAGGTTAACTTTAACATGCTGGAAAGGCCCATGAAAAAAGTGGTTGTTTACCTTGATCCAACAGAATTTAAATCTACCTGGTTAGGAAATAAAGCAATATACCGTACCAGAATGGCTATTGCAGATGGCGGAGAATTGATCGTGCTTGCACCTGAACTTAAGGAGTTTGGCGAAGATCCGGAGATCGATCGGTTGATTCGTAAATATGGTTATTTTGGGACACCTAACACTTTGAAATCTGTACATGAAAATGAAGATCTGAATAATAATCTAAGTGCAGCAGCCCACCTGATTCATGGCTCTTCAGAAGGTCGTTTCACTGTAACTTATTGCCCCGGCAATAAAAAAGAAAATCTGACACAACAAGAAATTGAAAGTGTGGGATTTAAATATGCCATACTTGAAGAAATGATTAAAGTATTCAATCCTGAAAAACTTAAAGATGGATGGAATAAGACTGTTGATGGTGAAGAATTCTATTACATTTCCAACCCGGCTTTAGGACTTTGGGCCGTCCGTGAACGATTTAAAGATTAATACAATATGATTCTAAATGAGGTGAAATGGGGATTGATTGGGTGCGGAGATGTTACTGAAGTGAAAAGTGGTCCGCCTCTTCAGTTGACTCCACATTCAAAGCTTGTGGCAGTAATGCGTCGTAATGGTATACTTGCACAAGATTATGCCAAACGACATAATGTTCCAAAATGGTACTGCAATGCAGACGATTTGATCAATGATCCTGAGGTTAATGCAATCTACGTGGCAACACCTCCCAACGCCCATCTGGAGTATGCAGTGAAAGCCATGAAGGCGGGTAAAGCGGTTTATGTGGAAAAGCCAATGGCGCGAACGTATGCTGAGTGTCAGGAAATGATCAAAGTTTCCAAAGAAACTGGAATTCCTTTATTTACTGCATATTACAGAAGGACTTTGCCAGCATTTTTAAAAATCAAAGCGTTAGTGGATAGCAAAGCTGTTGGATCAGTTCGGTTGATTAATGTCCGATTTTACAGTCCTTTAGAAAGTGAGTCAGAAATGAAGGTTACGCCATGGCGCTATCATCCTGAAATTTCCGGGGGAGGCCTTTTGTTTGACCTTACCTCTCATACACTCGATTTTCTTGATTTTATTTTTGGTCCAATTGGAAAAGTCAGGGCAAATGCACTTAATCAGGCTCACCTCTACCCTGCCGAAGATCTTGTTATGGCCAATTGGATGCATGAATCGGGGGTGCCCGGAACCGGTACCTGGTGTTTTACAACATCCGAATTGAATAATCTTGATGAAGTTGAGATCGTTGGAGATCAGGGGAGGATAATTTTCTCCACCTTTAAATCAGTACCTGTGATTCTTGATAACGATACCGGACACCACGAATTTCCATTCGAAAGACCAAAACATGTCCAAAGCTATCTAATGGAGAAAATCGTAGCTTCGTTACGCGGTGAAGGAGAATCTCCCTCTACCGGAGTATCCGGAGCCCGGACAAGTCGTGTCATGGACGAAATGGTGAAAAGCTATTACCATGAAATTTCATAACACAGTAACTGATTGATATGAAAATAATTATTGATGACAAAATTCCATATATTAAAGGTGTTCTGGAACCTTTTGCTGAAGTCATTTATCTGGCTGGTGACAAAACAACTCCGGAAATAGTGAAAGATGCAGATGCACTGATTACCAGAACCCGTACCAATTGCAATGCACAGTTACTTTCGGAATCAACCGTTAAACTCATTGCTACCGCAACAATCGGTTTTGATCATATTGATACCACTTTCTGTGAGCAATCCGGCATAAGTTGGACAAATGCCCCGGGATGCAATTCAAAATCAGTAGAACAATACATCGCTTCTGCATTGATGGTGTTGGCTGAACAAAAAAAATTCTTACTCAAGGAAAAAACAATTGGCATTATTGGAGTTGGCAATGTTGGAGCAAAAGTGGCAAGACTTTGCGAAATATTTGGAATGAGGGTTTTGTTAAACGACCCTCCACGGGCCAGGTCTGAAGGGAATAAGGGCTTTGTTGAGCTAAATACACTTCTTGAGGAAGCGGATATCATAACATTACACGTTCCGCTCAACATGGATGACATCGACAATACATTCCATCTGGTCGATGATCAGTTTATTTCAGCCACAAAAAAAAATCCGATCATTATTAATTCCTGTAGAGGTGAAGTCACGGATTCAGAATCCTTAAAAGTTGCTTTAAGAACTGGCAAAATTTCTGGAGCAGTGATTGACTGCTGGGAAAATGAACCGGAACTTGATCTGGAGCTTCTAAACCTTGTTGATTTAGGAACTCCGCATATTGCAGGTTATTCCAGAGATGGAAAAGCCAATGGCACAAATATGAGTATCAGGGCAATAAGCAAATTTTTTAACTTAGGGATAAATAATTGGAAATGTTCAGGTATTGAACCGCCAATGTTACCCGACATTCTTATTGACGGAACAGGGAAATCAACACAGCAGATTCTGGCCGAGGCAATTCTGGCCACCTATGATATCCGAAAAGATGATCTGGGCCTCCGGAACTCCGTAGAGGCATTTGAGATTCAACGTGGTAACTATCCAGTCAGACGTGAGTTCCCAGCCTATAGAATCTTTTGTAAAATCAATAATATCAAAGCAATACACAAACTCAATCAGCTGGGATTCAGATTATAAGAGAATCTTACAGGAACAATAGAAACAATAGAAACTATAGAAACATGAAAAAAGCAGACATTGGCCTGATTGGCCTGGCCGTAATGGGCGAAAATCTGGTACTGAACATGGAAAGTAAAGGATTTACCGTAGCGGTTTATAATCGGACAATCGATAAAGTTGACAAATTTATCACAGGACGCGGTGCGGGGAAAAAGTTTATTGGATGTCATTCGATCGCAGATCTTTGTGCCAGTCTTGAACGTCCGCGAAAAGTTATGATGCTGGTAAAAGCGGGTTCTCCGGTTGACGACTTCATCGATCAAATCATCCCTCATCTTGAACCCGGGGATGTAATTATTGATGGCGGAAACTCACATTTCCCTGATACCATACGGCGTACTAGTTATGTTGAAAGTAAAGGTTTACTTTACATTGGAACGGGTGTTTCAGGTGGCGAAGAGGGTGCCTTACTTGGCCCGTCTATGATGCCAGGAGGATCACCGGCAGCATGGCCAGCTGTAAAAAAAATCTTTCAGGCAATAGCTGCCAAGGTGGGAAATGATCCGTGCTGCGATTGGGTAGGTGAAAATGGAGCTGGTCATTTCGTCAAGATGGTGCATAATGGGATAGAATATGGCGATATGCAGATTATCTGTGAGGCTTATCAAATGATGAAGGACCTTTTAGGTATGAATGCGGACGAAATGCATGACACATTTGCCGAATGGAACAAAGGTGATTTAGACAGTTATCTGATTGAAATAACCCGTGATATTTTGGGTTTTAAAGATGAGAACGGTGAAGCCCTTGTTGAAAGAATCCTTGATACAGCCGGCCAAAAAGGGACAGGTAAGTGGACTGGTGTTGCTGCACTGGATCTTGGAATACCTCTTACCCTGATTGGTGAATCGGTTTTTGCCAGATGTCTGTCAGCCCAAAAAGACCTTCGGGTGAAAGCATCTCAATTTTTAAGTGGCCCTGATAAACTATTCAAAGGAGATAAAGTTCAGTTTTTAACTGATTTGAAAGATGCTCTTCTCGGTGCTAAAATCATCTCTTATGCTCAAGGCTATGACTTAATGAGTGAAGCAGCTAAAGAGTACCATTGGAATCTCAATAATGGAGGAATTGCTTTGATGTGGAGAGGAGGATGCATTATCCGTTCAGTATTCCTGGGAAAAATTAAGGAAGCATTCGATAAAAATCCTCTTCTGGAACACTTACTCCTGGATGAATACTTCAAAAATACAATAGAAAAAGCCCAGGCCGGTTGGCGCCGGGTAGTCACAGCTGCAGTAACAAATGGAGTACCTGCTCCTTGTCTCGCCACATCATTGACTTATTTTGACGGATTCCGTAGCGATAGATTACCAGCAAACCTGCTTCAGGCTCAAAGAGACTATTTTGGTGCACATACTTACGAAAGAGTCGATAAACCACGTGGACAATTCTTCCACACCAACTGGACAGGTCGTGGTGGTAATACGGCTTCAACGACATATACCGTATAAAAAATTATCATTTTAATTTACTGCGCCGTAGTCATCCGACTACAGCGTTTTTTGTATTAATTAACCCTTACAGGATTAATTAATACAACTACAAAGGCAGACAACGGTTCTTCTGAACTAAAAAATTAATTTATGAAATTAATAATTTTTGCCATGGATTGAGGTGGGAAAAAAACTTTATCTGTTAATAAAAACAGAAAATAATTTAGTTTTTATATTTAAATAACATAATCTAATAATATATATTACAATAATTTGAACAATATATTAAATGGCATTATAATGACCGGAAAGGTTAATCCATTGCAACCTCTAGTCCAACTTTTTAATAAACGTCTCATCTATTTGGATAATTTCATGGTAAATTAGCCATCCATAATACTGCAATCATAGTGTTTTGGTAGCATTAAAACCAAAGCCAGATATTTTAATAAGTTTTCGGGTGTGCCGAAGGCATTTTGACGGTGGAAATATATTGTTGTACAAAAGACCTTTGGCCACTTTATATAATCAGAGGTATAATTTTCTTTCCTTATTTCCTGAACCATAGAATCAGCGCTGAACTTCATTCATAAAATGAAGAGAAATCATTTTTCATAAATGAGTCATTATCTAAATCTTAAAATCTCTTTTCTTACTCAACATACCAGAGAAGACTTTTTTTTAAATTATTACGGATAAAATTTTCAATAAATGACCCAATAATTGAATTTTATATTGAATAAATATTCAAATTTCAGTATAATTCTATATTTTAATACAAATCATTTAACACATTGATTATGTTATTTATATATATATTTTTTAATGCGAATAGCCTATATATTATATATTAATGCATTATTCGCGTTTACAATTTTGAGTTCGAATATTGGAGCTAGCGGAACGAAAAACAGTCGGTGCGAATAGCTATTTAATTTATGCGATATACCTAATTCGCACTATGAAATTAATTGGAAAATAAAACTGAATGAATATAAATAACTCAATTTACATAATCTTAAAAATTAAACGCTGTATTCGAACTAGATTGGAAATACAATGTTTGCTTTTCAAATTTGAACTCCACCTCTCTTTAAAATCTAATTCGAATCATAGTGGTGGATTTCCACAGATAATAAAATTATTTGATCAAAATCACTACTGTCCGGTTAAGAATTCCAGAGTGACAACTGGGATCCATCGGGCTGGTTATTAAAATTATTATTGTTTTCAAAAAGTTCTTTGACAGGGGTCTTTTCGAACAGAGTAAGACCCAAAGTTTGAGCGAATGT